>NZ_JBDZYD010000006.1:0-470472 GCF_040064235.1 Amycolatopsis melonis | reverse complement strand
TTTAACACGGCAGTGGTGGTGGCGCCGCCCCCCCCCCCCGGGGGGGGGGCGGCGCCCCCCCCCCCGCGCCCCCCACGGCGATAAGGCGGGCCATTGCCCCAGCGGGCCCGCCCACCACGCCAGCCCAGCCCCAGCCCACCCCCGGCCACCACGCCACCCGGCCCCAAGGCGAACCCAGCACCCAAGGCCCGGCCGATGCGAGCCCACCCCGCCATGCCCCACCACGACCCACCCCACCCGAACCGCGACTACCGTGGCGGGCATGAGCAACACCGAGGCCGCCCCCGCCGAACTCGCCTGCGGCGACCGGCCGTCGGCCGCCGATCCCGAGCGTCCGGCCGTCGAAATCCTCGCCCCGCGCGACGTCCCGCTCGGTGGTCCCCGCGCCATGCGTGTCCGCCGGACCCTCCCCCAGCGGTCGCGCTCGCTGATCGGTGCCTGGTGCTTCGCCGACCACTACGGCCCGGAGGAGGTCACCGGGCCCGGCGCGATGGACGTCGCTCCGCACCCGCACACCGGCCTGCAGACGGTGAGCTGGCTGTTCGCGGGCGAGATCGAGCACCGCGACAGCCTCGGCACGCACGCCATGGTCCGCCCCGGCGAACTCAACCTGATGACCGGCGGGCACGGCATCTGCCATTCGGAGGTCTCGACCGCGGCCACGAAGACACTCCACGGCGTCCAGCTTTGGGTGGCGCTGCCCGAACGGCACCGTCACGCGGCACGCGCGTTCGACCACTACGTGCCCTCGGTGAACCGCATCGAAGGCGCGGAAATCCGCGTGTTCCTCGGCTCGCTGGCCGGGCGCACGTCCCCGATCCCGACGTTCACCCCGCTCCTGGGCGCGGAGATCGTGCTGAGCCCGGACGCCCACATGTCCCTCGGCGTGGACCCCCGCTTCGAGCACGGAGTCCTGGTCGACACCGGTGAAGTCGTCGTGGCCGGCGACCGCGTCCGGGCGGCGGAGCTGGGGTACGTCGGCACCGGCGTGCGGTCCCTGACGCTGAGCAACCGCGGCGCGGCGCCCGCCCGGTTCCTGCTGCTCGGGGGCACACCGTTCGAGGAGGAAATCCTCATGTGGTGGAACTTCGTCGGCCGCACCCACGAGGAGATCGCGGCCTTCCGCGAAGCGTGGGAAGCGGAATCCGACCAGTTCGGCAGCGTCACAGGGTATCCGGGCGCGCGGCTACCGGCACCGGCCCTGCCGGCGGTCCGCATCAAGCCCCGGCGCAACCCCGGCCAGGAAACCGCCCACGGCTGACCCGAACGCGGCCGCGTCGTCCAGCCACGGGTAGTGCGCGGCACCGGGCAGCACGACGACCCGGCCGTCCGGGAAGAGCCCGGCGAACTCGGCGGCGACCGCCGGGCTGATGATCCAGTCCAGCTCCCCGGCCAGCACGAGCACCGGAGCGGTGACGTCTCCCAGCGCACGGCGCGTCGCCTCGGGCTCGAAGGCACCCGCCGAGTTGTACATCCGGGCGGCCACGGCGTTGCGCTGACCGGCTTCGGCGGCATGGTGACGTCGGGCGGCGGCGTCCCAGCGCCCGTAGTAGACCGGCGCCAAGGCGGCCCAGTCGGCGCTGGTCGCGCTCCGGGCCGCGACCGACTCGTAGGCGGCGGCCGCGGCGGCGAACCAGGGCGCATCGGCCCGTCGCGCGATGATCTGCCGCCGCTCGTCGGCGGTCAGCTCGAAGCCGACGGCCCGTGGGCTCGGCGTGACCAGCACGAGCCGGTGCAGGCGCTCCGGGTACCGGGCCGCGTACCGGACGGCCAGGCTCGCCCCGGCGGAGTGCCCGAGCAGGTCGAGCCGCTCGAGGCCGAGGTGCTTGCGCAGCGCCTCGACGTCCTCGACCTGCCGGTCGCACCGGTAGGTGGCCGGGTCGGCGGGCGCCTCGGAACCACCGGTGCCCCGCAGGTCGAGCACGGCGATCCGGCGGCGGGCGCTCAGCCCGCCGAGATCGCCGAGGTAGGCACCGGCCCGCATGGGGCCGCCGGGCAGGCACACCACCGGCGGCCCGGCGCCGGAGCCGGAAAGGCGGCAGGCGAGCCCGGTTCCGTCCGGCGCGGCGAAGGTCGGCATGCCCCGACCCTGACATCCCCGGCCGGGAAGGACAAGAGGACAGGCCTGTCCACTGTGGACCGAAGTCAGCCGGTGCTCACCCGCTCCAGTGCGGCGAACACCCGCTCGACGTCGACCGGGGTCGTCCGCCAGTTGCTGAAGGCGGCCCGCAGCGCCGGACGGCCGTCGTACACGGTCGGGGTGAGGAACGTCGTCCCGTCCTCGGCGATGGCGCGGACCAGGGCGTCGATCCGTTCCTGGGTGGCCTCCCCGGCCACGGTGAAACAGACGACGTTGAGCCGCACCGGCGCCAGCAGCTGCCAGCGCGGTGAGCCGTCGATCCGCGCACCGAGGTCCCGGGCGAGGGACACGCAGCGCTCGACGATCTCGCGGTGGCCTTCGCGGCCGTAGGCCACGAGCGAGAACCAGGCCGGCAGGGCACGCAGGCGCCGGGAGTTCTCCGGGGTGAGGTGCAGGAAGTCCGGGGTGTCGCCGATTTCGCCGAGGTAGGCCGCGTCGTTGCTGAACACGCGCAGCTGCAGGTCGCGCCGCCGGGTGAACTGGACGGCCGAGTCGTAGGGCACGTTGAGCCACTTGTGCAGGTCGACGACGACCGAGTCGGCCAGCTCGAGCCCCGCGGTCAGGGCGGCGTGCTGCGGGGCCAGCGCGGCGAACCCGCCGAACGCGGCGTCGACGTGCAGCCAGAAGTCGTACCGCTGCTTGAGCGCGGCGATCGCCCGCAGGTCGTCGAAGTCGACGGTGTTCACGGTGCCTGCGTTCGCGACGACGATGGCCGGTCCGTCGAGCGCGTCGAGTGCTTCGGCGAGCTTGCCGACGTCGACGGCTTCGCGGCCCGGCAGCACCGGCACCGTCCGCAGCGCGGAACGGCCCATCCCGAGGAAGGACAGGGCCTTCATGATGCTGGAGTGCGGCGAACCGGACAGGACGGTGACGGGCCCGAGCGCGGCGGCGCCGTCGTCGGAGACGCTCACGCCGGCCCGTTCGCCGAGCCACTCGCGGCCGATGGCCAGTCCGGTGACCGTGGACATCGTGGCCCCGGTGACGAACGCGCCGGAGAAGCCACTGCCGAGCCCGAACAGCTCGGCCAGCCAGCCGACGGTCTCCCGTTCGAGGTCCTGCGCGCAGGAGTCCATGCCGCTGGCGGGATTCTGGTCATAGGTGGCGGTGACCCAGTCCCCCGCCAGCGCGGCCGGCGTGGCACCCCCGGTGACGAAGCCGAGGTACCGGGGCCCGGCACTGGCGGCAAACCCGGGCTCCCACCGCCGCGAGAACTGTTCCAGGGCACCCCGCGCCCCGGCACCCTCGACGGGCAACGCCGCCGCAACCGCGCCACGGGGCGGCACGGCGGCCGCCCGTTCGGACAGCCCGGCCAGCGCCTCACCGGCGAGCTTGCTCGCGGCATCGAGCAGATCGGGCAGGGAGTCCAGGTCTTCGGCCAACCTCGCGTACATACCCCGACGCTAAGCGCCCTACAGCAAGGCTGTCGCGGGCCAATCCCCCAAAACTGGCCCGCTCCACACCGGAGACCGCGATGCCCCGCCAATCACACGCGATGCCCACCAGTCACGCGAGATACCCCGCCAGTCACACGCGATGCCCCCCCCACACACACACACGCGATGCCCCACCAGTCACGCGAGATACCCCGCCAGTCACACGCGATGCCCCGCCAGACACGCGAGATGCCCCGCCAATCACACGAGATCCGCCCCTAATCACGCGAGATCCGCGCCCAATCACACGAGATCCGCGCCCAATCACGGGAGATCCGGCCTCAATCACGGGAGATCCGCGGCGGGATCCGGGTCCTGCCCGTTCTGCCGGACACGTTGTGCTCCGGCAGCGGAAGCGGGCAAGGAGCCGACCCGGCGCCGCAGGCGGCGGACTCGGGCCTCGGCCGGGTCGAACGTCACCCGGCGCAGCGGGCCGGTCAACAGCAGCACCACCACCATCGCCGACAGCGCTGCCAGGACCATTGCCGCGACGAACTGGGCTGCTCCCGATGTTGCCGTTCCCAGGACCGCGAAGCCCGTCAGCACCAGCGCCGACGGGGCCAGCAACGCCGACAACACCGGCAGGAGCGGCACGCGGTCACCGTCGGGGCGGCGGGCGGACACCACCGCCGCCCCGGCGCAGGCGACCGCCGCGACCAGGAGGCAGCCGCCGACGGTGTCGCTCAACCGGTGCCAGCCCAGTGCCACCGCTGCGGCCGACACCCAGGCCACGCCCGTCGCGCCCACCGCCAGGGCCGGCAGGCGGAACCGGCGGGGCAGCACGATCGCGAGCGCCAGCAGCACCGCCATGGCCGCGCTGACGTGGCCGCTCGGGAAGCTGTTGTGGCCTGCCACGCCGAGCCCGTCGGCGGTGCTGGGCCGGTCCAGCACGTACAGCTTGAGCAGCTGCGCCACCACCAGCGGGGCGGCCAGCAGGAGCAGGGCCGTCACGCCCAGCGCGAACCGGCGCCGGGCCAGGGAGATCAGCATGATCAGGACCGCGACGCCGCCGAGCAGGACCACCAGGTCGGCCTGCCGGAGCGGGGCCGCCCAGCTCACCGTGTGGCCCGCCGTCTGGGCGGTGCGCACGACGCCGTTCTCGACGCTGCGGCCGGCCTCCGTGCGGACGAACAACAGGTAGGCCGCGACGAAGGCGAGGGCGAACCCGGCCGCGCCCGCGGCCAGCACCGCCGTGCGGGACGCGGCCCGGGTCGCGAGCGCTTGCCGGCCTTCCGCGCGGGCCGCGGGGGGTGCCTCGAAGAAGATCACTGCCATGTCTTCGACCCTGGAGACGGCATTTCGGGATCCGGTCAGCGCGATGTCATGGTTTTGCTACAAGATCCGCCCGGGTCGCCACCCCGTGCGCTTTTCCGAATAATGGCGCCGTGGCCGAGGTACTGGTGGTGGAAGACGACGCGGCGGTGCGGGAGGGTCTGCAGCTGGCCCTGCGCCGGCAGGGACACGTGGTGCACACCGCGGAGTCGGGCGAGCTCGGCATCGAGGTGCTCGTGCAGCACCGTCCGGACATCGTCGTGCTCGACCTGATGCTGCCCGGCATGGACGGGTTCGAGACCTGCCGCCGGATGCGGGCCTCGGGTCCGGTCCCGATCATCATGCTCACCGCGCGCAGTGACGACTTCGACGTTGTGGCCGGGCTCGAAGCGGGCGCCGACGACTACGTCGCCAAGCCGGTCGAGCCGCGTGTGCTCGACGCGCGGATCCGGGCCGTGCTGCGCCGGACGGCCGTCGAGCGGCCGGGCGGGCCGCCGGAAGCCCACGAACGGCACGGCGACCTGGTGATCGACCGGGCCGCGCTCGAGGTCACCAAGCGCGGCGAGCCGGTCTCGCTGACCCCGACCGAGCTGAAGCTGCTGCTGGAGCTCTCGCGCACGCCCGGGCAGGTGTACAGCCGCCAGCAGATCCTCTCGGCCGTGTGGGACCACGACTACCTCGGCGACTCGCGGCTGGTCGACGCCTGCGTGCAGCGGCTGCGCGCGAAGATCGAGGACGTGCCCGCGAAGCCCGAGTACGTGCAGACCGTCCGGGGGTTCGGCTACCGGTTCGGGCGGTCGTGAACCAGCGGCTCCGGGCGTGGCTCTCCGGGCTCCAGCTCCGGCTGGTCGCCGCCTTCGCGGTGATCATGATCCTCGGCGCCATCACCGCTGCCGGCGGGATGTACGTCTCCGCCCGCAACGCCATCCTCCAGGGCGTGCAGGACCAGACCATGGTGAGGCTGCGCGACCAGATCGTCGCGTACCTGCCGACCGTGTCGCTGCCGCCGACCCAGGGCACCCTCGACGCGATGGCGACGGCACTCAAGTCCAGCGGCGCGCTCGTCGTCTACCACGACCTGCACGCCACGACGGGCATGTCGCCGGACGACGTGCCCGCCGAGCTGCGCCGGGCCGTGGCCGCCGGCACGAACATCGAGTTCCAGCGGGTCGACAACCACGGGTTCCCGTTCTTCTTCGTCGGGATCCCGGTGCAGTCGGACCACAAGCCGAGCGGCCTGGAGGTCTACGCGGCGGTGCCGCTGGGCCAGCAGGAGGCCGCGATCGACGACCTCGCCCAGCAGGCGTGGGTGTACTCCGCGCTCGCCCTCCCGATCGCGGTGGCGGTGGCGCTGCTGGCCGCCCGGCAGGTGCTGCGGCCGGTGCGGGCGCTGAACACCGCGGCCGACCAGCTCGGCCGGGGCCGGCTGGACGTGCGGCTGGACGTCCGGGGTGCCGACGAGCTGGCCCAGCTGGTCACGACGTTCAACCACACCGCCGCCGAGCTGGAGCGGACGGTCGGCACGCTGCGCGCGATGGAAGCCGACGCGCGGCGGTTCGTCGCCGACGTCTCGCACGAGCTGCGCACGCCACTGGCGGCGATGAACGCGGTCACCGACGTGCTCGACGAGGACGCCGGGCAGCTGCCCCCGGACACCGCCGTCGCGGCGCGGCTGGTGTCGGCCGAGACGCGCCGGCTGACCCGGCTGGTGCAGGACCTGATCGAGATCTCCCGGTTCGACGCCGGGCGGGCGGAGCTGCGGCGGGAGGACGTCGACGTCGCCGCGGCGGTCACCGACTGCCTCGCCGCCCGCGGGTGGGAACCCGGCGACGACCTCCGCACCGACCTGCCCTCCGGGATCACCGCCCGGCTCGACCGGCGGCGGCTGGACATCGTCGTGGCGAACCTGGTCGGCAACGCCCTGCGCCACGGCGCGCCCCCGGTCGAGGTGGTCCTGCGTGAGGAGCGCGGGGACGTCGTGCTCACCGTCACCGACCACGGGCCCGGCATCCCCGAGGACGTCCTGCCCCGGGTTTTCGACCGCTTCGCCAAGGCCGACACCTCCCGCGCCCGCTCCGAAGGCAGCGGGCTCGGGCTGTCCATCGCACGCGAGAACGCGCGCCTGCACGGCGGTGACATCGTCGCGGCCAACACCGGCTCGGGCGCACGGTTCGAGCTGCGCCTGCCCCGGGAGGCGTGGTGAAGAAGCTCCTCATCGTGGCCGTGCTGCTGCTGGTGAGCGCGTGCGGGGTCAAGCCGACCGGCGTGGTTACGGCCGGCCAGGCCCCGACGCTGCGCAACCCCGGCAGCAACGGCCGCGGCACGGACGTCATCCTCTACTTCGTCATCGACGGGCGGCTGTCACCGGTGACCCGCCCGTCCGGCGGCACGACCGACGTCAACACCGCATTGTCGCTGCTGCTGAACGGTCCCTCGGACGACGAACGGGCCAGCGGCTACACGACGATGCTGCCCCGGGAACGCGGCCCGATCGCCCTGAGCCCCGGGACGCCCTCGGCGGTGATCTCGTTCCCGTTCCCGGTGACGCAGCTGACGCAGGTCGCGGTCAGCCAGGTGGTCTGCACGGCGTTCGCGGCGATGGCCGTCCAGAACACCTACGCAATCGACGGCACCGTCACGATCAGCGGGACCGACGGCCAGCTGCCCTCCCAGGCCTGCCAGGCATTCTGAGCCGAGAGGTCCACTGTGGACACTCTCAGCCGGGATACGGCCGCGCCGCCCTGGCGTCGGCGAGCGACCGCGCCCACCAGGTGAGCTGCTCGAGCATCGCCTTCGCCGCCACTGTCGCGCCTTCGTCGGACGGCATCCCGTCCGGCCCGAAACACGTGTGGGCACCGTGGAAGCTGACCGTCTCGCGGATGGTGACCGCGTGGAGCTCGGCGAACACCGCACGCAGGTGCTCGACCGCGCGCAGGCCGCCGGAAACCCCGCCGTAGGAAACGAAAGCCACCGGCTTGGCCAGCCACTCGTCCCGGTGCCAGTCGACGGCGTTCTTGAGGGCGGCCGGGTAGCTGTGGTTGTACTCCGGGGTGACCACGACGAACGCGTCCGCCGCGGCGAGCCGCTCGGTCACCTTGCCGACCTCGGCGGCGACCGCCGGGGCGGGCGCCGCGCCGAACGCGGGCATCGCCAGCGGCACGTCGTGCTCGGCGAGGTCGACGACGTCCACCTCGAACCCGCCGAGCCCGGCGGCGAGGCCGGCCAGCCAGCGCGCCACCACCGGACCGAACCGTCCTTCCCGGACACTTCCCACGATGATGGCGACCCGGACGGGAGCTTCGGACACTGTTCCTCCTCGACACAGCGGCGTTGTTGCCGTCTGCGCCCAGGGTGGAAGTTCAAGCTCCCTTGAAGTCAAGCGCGCGTCTGTGCTTGGCTGGCGACCATGGTGAACGCCACGCTGCCCGACCTGACCGTGGGCGAACTTTCCCGCCGCAGCGGGGTTCCCGCGTCGACCCTGCGGTTCTACGAGGACGAAGGACTGGTCCAGAGCCGCCGCACCGCCGGCAACCAGCGCCGTTACCGCCGTGACACGCTGCGGCGGGTGACGTTCATCCGGATGTCGCAGCGGGTCGGCATGCCGCTGTCGGCGATCCGGGAGGTCCTAGCCCTGCTCCCCGACGACCGCACCCCCACGCGGGCCGACTGGGCACGCATCTCCCGGTGCTGGCAGCACGACCTGAACGCGCGGATCCGACGGCTGGAGCAGCTGCGCGACCAGCTGGACGACTGCATCGGCTGCGGCTGCATGTCGCTGGCGAAGTGCCGGCTCGCCAACCCCGGTGACCGGCTCGGCGCGGACGGCCCGGGGCCGCGGCGCCTCGCCGATCACCGCGGCGGCGGCGATCAAACCGGCTGCGAAGCCTGCTGAGAACCCGGCAGGGCTACCGGCGGCGTTCCAGCACGCCGCGGACGAACATCGCCTGGCCGGCGTGCTGGATGTCGTCGTCGAGGACGCTGATCAGGCGCACGCCCAGGGACACCGGCGGGTCCCAGCCCTCGTCGACGATCCGGTCGAGTGCCTTGTCGTCCAGTCCCTTGATGAACCGCACGGTCTGCTCGTGCACCGCGTCGTAGTAGCCGGTGAGCAGGTCCGGCTTGTCGACGCGGACGGCGCCGACGTCGGCCGGGCGGTGACCGTAGCCGGTGTCGTGGGCAGGGAACGGGAGGCCGAACCGCGACAGCCAGTCCTGCGCGGTCCACACCTGTTCGGTGCCCGCCACGTCGGCGACGTGGTCGTCCTGGACGCGGGTCAGGTGCCACACCAGCCAGGCGATCGAGTTGGCTTTGTCGTCCAGCCGGGCCCCGAGCTGCTCGGCGGTGAGACCTTCCACCGCCGCGTGCACGGTGCCCTGGACCCGGCTGTACCCGTCGACGAGCAGATCGGCCACGTTCATTCGGCTTGCCTCCCATTCCGACGCCGTCCCCCGGCGTGCTACCCGATCATGCCCGCCGGCAAACGGCGCCCGCTAGTGCGGGAGCAGCTGGTCGAAGAACGCGCGGTAGCGCCGCAGCGCGATGCGCAGCTCCTCGGTGGCCGGTTCGCCCTGCTGCCACTGGGCTTCCAGCTCGCTCTTGTGCTCGGCGAACGTGGTGGCCAGCGCGCTGATCACGGCGGCGACCAGCTCGTCGGCCTGCTGCACGGCCTGCTTCGGGTCGTCGACGAAGCCGGTCTGCACGTTCTGCCAGCGGTCGCGGAAGCCGGTGACCTTCTCTTCGTCGATCAGCGTGGGCGTCTCGACGTCCCCGCCGGATCCGGCGGGCGCGGCGTCCGTGCGGGCCGTGTCCTCCTCCTGCTGCTGCTGCCCGGCCGACGCGGACGCGAGGTCGGCGGTGCTCAGGGTGTGGTCGGCCTCCTCGCCGGTCCCGGTCTCGCCGTACTCGGCCCGGTCCTGGCCGGGTACTTCGGCCGTGCCCTCGTCGCGCAGGTTGCCCTCGTCACGCACGTCGCCCTCGTCGCGCAGGTCGCCGCGGTCGTCGTCGCGGGCGGTGAGGTCCTCGTCGTGCTCGGCGCTGTGCCTCGTCAGGTGCTCGGTCATGGTCAGCGTCCTCCGTTCCACTCGGTCCGCGGCTGCGCGGTGGCCTGGTGCTCGGTGCGGTCGGTGTCGCGACGGCCGGCGTGGTCGTGCCCGTTGCGGTCGTGCCCGTTCCGGCGGTCGTGGTGGTCGTGGTCGTGGCGCTCGTCGTCGGCGCCGTCGGTCAGCAGGTCCTCGAAGACGGTCCGGTAGCGGACCATCGCGTCCCGCAGGTCCTCAGTGGAGGCTGCGTCGCGCTTCTGCTGCGTGGTGTGCGCGGCCCGGTAGTGCTCCAGGGTCTTCGCGTGCCGCACGGAAAGATCGGCGACCTGCTGCTCGTAGCCCTCGGTCGGGTAACCGCGCTCGGCCATCAGCGCGACCAGCAGCCGGTCGGCTTCGGCGACGGCGTCGCGGGGCTGGTCGACGAACTTTTCCTGCACCTGCGCCCATTCCCGGGCGTAGCGCTCCCGCGCCGACGCCGACAGCGGGCGGATGTCGAGTTCCTTGTGCCGCCGTTCCCGCTCGGCCAGTTCCCGTTGCGCCGCACGGGGGTTGTCACTTTCCTTCACGGTCCGGTCGTACTCCGGGCCGAACCGCTGCTGCAGCCGTTTTCGCTGCATCTCCTGGGTCACGAGCCAGATCACGGCGCCGAGCACCGCGACGGCCGCGACGACGATCACGACGATCAGCCATGTGGGCATCGCACATACTCCTTCAAGGATGTCGAGCCCCCCGATGCGTCCGGTGTTCCCGCATCCCCGAGCGCGAAAACCGTGGTCACCCGCGATTCGGCCGACTGGCCGCGTCGATGCCGCCGGATGCCGTCGTACCGGACGTGACGGTGGGTGACCGGGAACCGGTCACGGTTGGCGGCGGAAGCGCGTGACGATCACGTGGTCCTTCGCCGGGCCGCGGACCGCCCATTCCTGCCGCCAGCGCCCCGCGTCGAACACGCGGTAGCTCCCGCGATAGCGGTCGTCGCGGCACGGGTGCTCGGTATCCCAGTGGCCGGCGCGCAGGTCGAGTTCGTGGAAGAAGCCGCCGTGGTCGAAGTGCACGTCGGCGCGGCCCGGCGCGGTGGGCCGGTAGTGCAGGGTGCGCGTGACCGGGCCGGTGTACGCGCCGAGCCGCATCTCGCCCGCTTCGCGGTAGACGAGCACGCCGTCCTCTTCGGTGAACGTGGCGGTCCCGGTCACCTCGCCCGCCGGTTCGCCGCCGGCGGTGCGGATCTCGCGGTCCAGCCACCACCCGCCGCCGAAATACGCGGCGAGGTCGGCGACCGGGAAGTACGCGTCCATCCCGGCCAGTGTGTCATCCGGTCACGACCGGCCCCACGGCGAGCGGCTCCGAGCCCGCCGCGCCGGAGGGCGGCCGGAAGTTGTCGGACCCCCGCTCTATAGTCGGCCGGGTGGCAGAGACCGACCTCGCACCGGTGTCCGACGCGCTGGAGACTCTCCGGCGCGTGTTCGGCTACGACAGCTTCCGCGGCGACCAGGCGGCGATCGTCGAGCACGTGATCGCCGGTGGCGACGCGCTCGTCCTGATGCCCACCGGCGGCGGGAAGTCGCTGTGCTACCAGATTCCCGCGCTCGTGCGGCCCGGCGTCGGCGTGGTGATCTCGCCGCTGATCGCGCTGATGCAGGATCAGGTCGACGCGCTGCGCACCGCAGGCGTGCGTGCCGGTTTCCTCAACTCGACCCAGGACTACGCGGCCCGGCAGGAGGTCGAAGCGGCGTTCCTGAACGGCGAGCTGGACCTGCTCTACCTGGCCCCGGAACGGCTGTCCGTCGAATCCACCGTCCGGCTGCTCGACCGCGGCAAGATCTCGCTGTTCGCCATCGACGAAGCGCACTGCGTCGCCCAGTGGGGGCACGACTTCCGGCCCGACTACCTCCAGCTGTCGGCGCTGCACGAACGCTGGCCGGACGTGCCGCGGATCGCGCTGACCGCCACCGCGACCGAGGCCACGCACAAGGAGATCTCCGCGCGGCTGAAGCTCGACGACGCCCGGCACTTCGTCGCGAGCTTCGACCGGCCGAACATCCAGTACCGGATCGTCGGCAAGAACTCGCCGCAGCGGCAGCTGCTCGAACTGCTGCGCACCGAGCACGCCGGTGACGCCGGGATCGTCTACTGCCTCTCCCGCAACTCGGTCGAGAAGACCGCGGAGTTCCTGGTGCAGAACGGGATCCCGGCGGTGCCCTACCACGCGGGCCTGGACGCGCGCACCCGCGCGAAGCACCAGGCGCGGTTCCTGCGCGAGGACGGGCTGATCGTGGTCGCGACGATCGCGTTCGGGATGGGCATCGACAAACCGGACGTCCGGTTCGTCGCCCACCTCGACCTGCCGAAGTCGGTCGAGGGCTATTACCAGGAGACCGGCCGGGCGGGCCGCGACGGCCTGCCGTCGACCGCGTGGCTCGCGTACGGCCTGCAGGACGTCGTGCAGCTGCGCAAGATGATCGACACGTCCGAGGGCGACGAGGCGCATCGGCGGCGGCAGACCGCGCACCTGAACGCGATGCTCGCGCTGTGCGAGACGGTGGAATGCCGCCGCGTGCAGATCCTCAACTACTTCGGGCAGCAGGCCGAACGGTGCGGCAACTGCGACACGTGCCTGAACCCGCCGGAGAGCTGGGACGGCACGATCCCGGCGCAGAAGCTGCTGTCGACGGTGGTGCGGCTGCGCAACGAACGGCGGCAGAAGTTCGGGGCGGGCCAGATCATCGACATCCTGCTCGGCAAGTCGACACCGAAGGTCACGCAGTTCCAGCACGACACGCTCAAGACGTTCGGCATCGGCACCGAGCTGAGCGAGGCGGAGTGGCGCGCGGTGGTGCGGCAGCTGCTCGCCCAGGGCCTGCTGGCGGTCGAAGGCGACTACGGCTCGCTGGTGCTCACCGACGGCAGCGCGGAGGTGCTCAGCGGCGACCGCACGGTGAAGCTGCGCCGCGAACCCGAGCGGGCCGCCGCCGCCCGGGTCCGCACCGCCAAGCGGGCCACCGCCGCGGCCGAGATGCCCGCGGAGGCGGCCCCGCTGTTCGAACGCCTGCGTGCCTGGCGGGCCGGCGTCGCGAAGGAGCAGGGCGTGCCGGCGTACGTCGTCTTCCACGACGCCACCCTGCGCCAGATCGCCACGCAGCGGCCGTCGTCACTGGCCGAGCTGGGCACGGTCAGCGGCGTCGGCGAGAACAAGCTCGCCAAGTACGGCGAGGGGGTTCTCGAGGTGCTGACCGCCGGTGACTAGTGGCCGGTGGCCGGCCGTCCCTGGCCCGGCTGCCCGGTCACGGAGCTGACCTTGCGGACCGCGCCGGCGATCTGCTGGTGGTACTTGCCCTTGGTCTTGTCGTCGACGAACTTCGCGGCCTTGCCGACGACCTGGTTCACCTTTTCGGGGTTCTTCTTGGCGTAGGCGCGAGCCGCGCCGGCGGCTCCGGCGAGCATCGTCAGCTTCTTCATCAGCGGCACGGTGGCCCTCCCTCGTCGAGTTCCGGTCATCCTGACAACGCGGACGAACCACCCGAAGGTTCCCCGTGTGACGACGGCCAAACCCCTACGGCTGCGGGAACGACCGGTAGAGCGCGGAAATCTGGTCCTTGTCCAGCACCCCGGGGTAGAGCCGCACGTCGTCGACGCTGCCCGGCCACGGCTCCGCGGGCGCGCCCGCGGCCAGCGCCCCGCCGATCCGCACGCCACCGGCGGGCTGCCACTCGGTGTTCAGGGTTCCGTCACCCACGCGGGTGCCGTTGACGTAGAGCCAGAGCCTCTTGGCGGCCGCGTCGTGGACGCCGACCAGGAACACCCAGGTGCCGGTTTCGGCAGGCAGGACGCTCTCGGCCGCCTTGGTCACGACGGGCCGGTCGCTGTCGGACTCCGCCGCGCGGAAGCTCCAGGCGCCGAGCTGGTTGTTGTCGTCGTCCATGATGTAGCCGAGCCGGAACCGGCTGGTGTGCTCCCCGTCCACGCTGACCGCGGTCGACAGGCCGAAGTTCGCGGTGGCGAGGTTCACCCAGGCCGACACGGTGAAGCTGCCGTCGGTCCGGACGTCCACGGCGTCCGACGCGGCGAAGTCGTCGATCCCGTCGAAGGTGAGCGCGTTGCCGCTGCGCCCCGGCCCGAAGACCGGTCCGTTGTGGAGCGTTGCGGTGCGGCCCGCGGCACTGTCGGCGGCCTGGTCACCGCCGGTCTCGTCGAGGAGCCAGTGGTTGCCGGGCTGCGGGTCGGCGGCCAGCGCGGCGGGCGCGCAGGCGAGCACGGCGGCCAGTGACAGCGCCGCGGGCAGGGCACGGCGGAAGTACTTGGTCGAACGCATGACGGGTCCCCCTGAAGGCTTGATCACCTGCGATCAGCTTCCGCCGCGGCGAGCGCGAGCACAAGAGCCGGTCAGCGGGATCCGGGCCACACCCGCGCGCCGAAAATGCCGCGCGCACCCCGCCACTCCGGCCCTAGGCTCGGGCCCATGCGCGACCTGGCGAGCCTGCCGAAGGCCCACCTGCACGTCCACCTGGAGAGCACCATCCGGCCGGGCACGCTCCGTGAACTCGGCGAAGCGAACGGCGTCGACGTCCCCGGCGAGCCGCCGGTGTTCGACGGCTTCCGGGCCTTCGCCGACTACAACGCCCTCATCCGGTCCTGCCTGCAGCGGCCGGAGGACTTCGAACGCATTGCGCGCGAATACGCCGAAGACGAAGCCGCCCAGGGCACGCGGTACGCCGAAGTCACCTTCACCGCCGCCTCGCACGGGGAACGGCTGGGGGACCTCGAAATGCCGCTCGCGTCCGTCCTGAAAGGACTGTCGCAGAGCGACGGGCTCCAGTGGCGCCTGCTGCTGGACCACTCGCGCCGCCGGTCGGTCGAACGGGCCGAGCGGACCCTCGACCTCGCGCTGAAGTACGACGAGGTCTTCGCGATCGGCATGGCGGGCGAGGAAAACCACTCGCTGCGGCCGTTCGCGGCCATCTTCGAGAAGGCCCGTGCCGCCGGCATCCACCTGCTGCACCACACCGGTGAAGACGCCGGGCCCGACAGCATCCGCGAAGCGCTGGACGTCGGCCGCACCGAACGGCTCGGGCACGGCATCCGCGTGCTCGACGATCCCTCGCTCGTCGCCGAGGTCCGCGAGCGCGGGCTCGCGCTGGAAGTCTGCCCGTCCTCCAACGTGACACTCGGGCTGGTGCCCTCGCTCGCAGAGCACCCGCTCCCCCGGCTGCGGGACGCCGGGCTGACCGTCACGCTCAACACCGACGTCCCCTCGGTCACCGGCGCCGCCCTCGCCGAGGAGTACGCCCGCGTGCAACGCGCGTTCGGCTACGACGACGCCACGATGGCGGACTTCGCGCGCGCGAGCGTCACGGCGTCCTTCGCTCCCGAAGCGGTCAAGACGAGGATCCTGCGGGAGATCGACGCGTGGCTCACCCCGGCAACAGCCGGGTGACGAGCGCGGACAGCTGCTGCACCGTGCGGCACTCGTGCATCTCGACGACCTCGGCGTACTCCCGCGCCGCCGAGTCGCCCGTCGACCACAGCGACCGCCGCTCGGGGTTGAGCCAGTAGACGTGCCGGGCGCGGGACCTGATCGCGCGGACCGCGTCGAGATTGGGGTCGCCGCCGTTGGTGCGGGCGTCGCCGAGGATGAGCACCGACGTCCGCGGGCCGACCGCGTCGAGCCAGTTCTCGGTGAACTGTTGCAGCGAGCCGCCGTAGTCGCTGTGGCCGTCCCAGCGCACCAGCGCCGCCTCGGCCAGCATGCGCGCGCCCAGGTGCTCGGGGTCGGCCGCGCCGGTGGTGACCAGGTGGGTGACCTCGTCGGTGCTGTCGACGAAGGCGAACACGCGGATCTTGGCGAACTGGTCGCGCAGCGCCTGCACGAGCAGCATCGTGAAGTTCGCGAACCCGGCCACGGACCCGGAAAGGTCGCACAGCAGCACGATTTCCGGACGGCCGGGCCGCCGGTGCCGGTAGGCGGGCCGCAGCGGCACCCCGCCGGTCGACAGCGACCGCCGCAGCGTCCGGCGCAGGTCGATCTGCCCGCGGGTGGTCCGCTTGCGGCGCGCGGCCAGGCGTGTCGCCAGCTTGCGGGACAACGGCTGGATCGTGCGGCGCAGCTCGGCGAGCTGGTTGCGGCTGGCGATGAGGAAGTCGACGCGGTCCGGGGACGGGGCGATGGCGTGCTGGGCGACGCGCTCGCGGCCGCGGACCTCGGCCGCACGGCGCCGCGCCTCGGTGCGGACCTGCCCGCGGAAGCTCTCGACGCGGCGGCGGATCTCGTCGCGGTCGAGCCGGTCGGTGAACTCGCCGCGGGCCCCGCCGCCGCGGACCGCGGCCAGTACCCGGGCGATCAGCGTCTGCGGCTGGAGCCGTTCCAGCGTCTGGTGGGCGGAGAAGCCGCCGCCCGGCCCGGACGCCGAGCCGTACTGGCCGAGCATGTCGACCGCGAGCCCGGCGAGCTGGGCCAGCGCCTGCTGGTCACCGCCGGCCAGCGCCGTCGCGAGTTCTTCGCGCAGCTCCTCCAGCGTCGACGGCGGGTCCTCGCGGGCCCGCTCGGGTGCGCCGATCCCGGCCGGGAAGTACAGGTCGAACGCGGCGTCGAACACCGCGCGCTGCCCGCCGCGGCGGACGAGCGCCGCGGCCAGGCCCTCGCGGACCAGCTCGCGGTCGTCGAAGCCGAGCACCTCCAGCGCGGCGGCGGCGTCGACGGTCTCGCTCGGGCCCGCCGGGATGCCCTGCGCCCGCAGCGCCCGGACGAACGCCGCGAGCCGCTCGGGCACGCCGCCGGTCACGACGCGTCCAGGACCTGTTCGAGCTGCAGCCCGGCGCCCGCCTTGGCGATGTCGTCCTGGTGCTTGAGCACGACGCCGAGGCTGTCGCGCACCACCGTCTCGTCCATCCTGGACGCGCCGAGCGCGAGCAGCGTGCGGGCCCAGTCGACGGTCTCGGCGACCGACGGCAGCTTGCGCAGGTCCATCGCGCGCAGCGCGGCGATCACGCGCACGACCGAGTCGGCGAGCGCGGCGTCGATCCCGGGGACCTTGAGCCGGACGATGTCGCGTTCGAGGTCCTCGTCGGGGAAGCCGATGTGCAGGAACAGGCACCGGCGGCGCAGTGCCTCGGACAGCTCCCGCGTCGCGTTGGAGGTGAGCACGGCGAACGGCGGGCGGGTCGCGGTGATCGTGCCCAGCTCCGGCACGGTGACCTGGAAGTCGCCGAGCACCTCCAGCAGCAGGCCCTCGACCTCCATGTCGGCCTTGTCGGTCTCGTCGATCAGCAGCACGGTCGGCTCGTCGGAGGAGATCGCGGTGAGCAGCGGGCGGCGCAGCAGGAACTCCTCGCCGAAGATGTCGGTGCGCGCGGCCTCCCACGTCTCGTCGCGGCCGGCGGTGATCCGCAGCAGCTGCTTCGCGTGGTTCCACTCGTAGAGCGCGCGGGCCTCGTCGATGCCCTCGTAGCACTGCAGGCGTACCAGCCGCGAGCCGCTGACCTGGGCGACGGCCTTGGCCAGCTCGGTCTTGCCGACGCCGGCCGGGCCTTCGACCAGCAGCGGCTTGCCGAGCCGGTCGGCGAGGAAGACCGTGGTCGCCACCGCCGTGGACGCCAGGTAGCCGGCGCCGGCCAGCCTGGCCGACACGTCGTCGACGGACGTGAAGAATCCGGTGCCCACCACTGGCCTCCTAAGCGGTCGCTCACCCGGACTGTACCCGAGGTGGCGGGTTAGCATCGGCCGCGTGACCTACGTTGCCGCTCCCGGCCGATACGACTCGATGCCCTACCGCCGCTGCGGGCGGTCCGGGCTCAAGCTGCCCGCGATCTCGCTCGGCCTGTGGCACAACTTCGGCCACGACCGGCCGCTGGAGACCCAGCGCGCCATCACCCGCCGCGCGTTCGACCTCGGCATCACCCACTTCGACCTGGCCAACAACTACGGCCCGCCGTACGGCTCGGCCGAGGAGAACTTCGGCAGGCTGCTGGCGGCCGACTTCCGGCCGTACCGCGACGAGCTGGTGATCTCCACCAAGGCGGGCTACGACATGTGGCCCGGCCCGTACGGCGAGTGGGGGTCCCGCAAGTACCTGCTGTCCTCACTGGACCAGTCGCTCGGCCGCCTGGGCCTGGACTACGTCGACATCTTCTATTCGCACCGCTTCGACCCGGAGACGCCGCTGGAGGAGACCGTCGGCGCGCTCGATCGCGCGGTCCGCGCCGGAAAGGCGCTCTACGTCGGGATTTCCTCGTACAGCTCGGAGCGGACCGCCGAGGCGGCGCGGCTGCTGCGGGAACTGGGCACGCCCCTGCTGATCCACCAGCCGTCGTATTCGATGCTGAACCGCTGGATCGAGACGGACGGCCTCCTCGACACGCTGGCGCGGGCGGGTGCGGGCTGCATCGCGTTCTCGCCGCTGGCGCAGGGCCTGCTGACGGACAAGTACCTGCACGGCGTCCCGGCGGATTCCCGGGCCGCGCAGGGCAAGTCCCTGGATCCGGGCACGCTCGACGAGGACCGCCTGCGCCGCGTCCGCGCCCTGAACGACATCGCCGCCCGGCGCGGCCAGTCGCTGGCCCAGCTGGCGCTGGCGTGGGCGTTGCGCGACAGCCGCGTGACGTCGGTGCTGATCGGCGCGAGCAGCGTGCGGCAGCTGGAGGACAACGTGGGCGCGCTGGGCAATCCGGAGTTCTCGGCCGAGGAACTGACCGAGATCGACGGCCACGCGACCGACGCGGACATCAACCTGTGGAAGCGCTCGTCGGACGCGTGACCGGCGCCGGGCTGAAAGGCGCTTTCCTCGCATCTGACGAGACGAACGGCCCGTTCGCTGCACCACATCTGCCGAAAGCGCCTTTCAGCTCGCCGGAAAGCGAGCCGCCGCCCCCCTTCCGGCGCCGGTCAGCCGAGGGCGTCGAGCAGCTCGCGCTCCCGCCGTGCACTGAGTCCTGCGCGCCGGTCCCGGTCCAGTCCCTGCTCGCGTTCCCAGCGCAGGGTGTCGGCCAGCAGCTCCGCGCGGGGCCGGTGCTGCAGTCCCGCGGCCTGTGCCGCCGAGCCGTCGCGGGCCGACCAGCCTTCCCAGCCCGGCTCGACCAGCCACATCGGCAGGGACTCCGGCCCCATGTACTGGGCCACGCCCTGGGCGAGCAGCCATTCCGGCTCGGCGGTGACCACCGGGCCGGTGTGCCCGCCCGCCGCCCGGGACAGCTCGATCCACTCGCCGAACGGGACGACCGGGCCGACCGCGTTGTACGTGCCGGTGGTGCCGTTCTCCGCGGCGTCGAGCAGCCAGCAGGCGAGGTCCCGCACGTCGATCACCTGGGTGGGCACGGCAGGCGTGCCGGGGACCAGCATCGGCCCGCGCGGATCGCGGGCGGCGCGGGCGGCCCAGTAGCCGGAGCGTCCGCTGTGGTCGCCCGGGCCGCCGATGAGCCCGGCCCGCGCGACGAGCAGGCGCTCGCCCACCGCGGCCGCCGACGCCTGCTCGCACGCGACCTTCGCCTCGCCGTACAGCTCCTGGCCTGCTTCGCTGCGGTCGGTCGGGGCGAGCAGGGCAGCGGACTCGTCCGCTCCCGGCGTGGCGTGGGAGGCGTAGACGTTGCCGGAGGAGACGTACGTCCAGTGCCCGGCCTTGACACCCAGCGCGTCGAGCGCGCCCCGCACGAACCCCGGCTGCCACGACACCTCGACGACCGCGTCCCACACCCGGTCCCGCAGGGACTCGTAGGCCGCCGGATCCCGCCGGTCGGCGGCGACCAGGGCCGCTCCGTCCGCGACGTCCCCACTCTCGCCCCGCGCGAGGCAGGTCACCCGATGACCGCGCCCGAGCGCCTGCCGCGACAGCTCCCGGCCGACCCAGGCCGTTCCGCCCAGCACCAAGATCTCCATACCGGCAGCCAAGCACCGATGATCACCGCCCGGCCAGGCGGTTCGCCGAGAGCGGAGCGGGCGCTACCGCGGCGCCGGCAGGTGGGTGGCCTCCGGGAAGAGGTTCAGTGCCCGCAGGGCCGCGCCCAGCTCGGCGATGTCTGCAGGGTTCGTCAGGGACCGGCCCAGTTCTTCGGTGATCCGCTTCAGCCGGTGGCGGATCGTGTTGGGGTGGCAGAACATCCGCTGCGACGTCAGCTTCGTCGAACCCTGGCAGTCGAACCACGCGCGCAGCGTCAGCAAGAGCACGTTCCGGTCGTCGCCCGGGAGGTCCAGGATCGGCTGGAGCACGTGGTGGGCCAGCTGGACCGACGCCTCCGGCGCGCTCGCCACCAGCCCGGCCAGCGGGGACTCGGTGAACTGGACCAGCCCCGGCGTCCCCGGCGTCATGCTCGACAGCGCCACCCTCGCCAGGTGCAGCGCGCGGGCCGTGTTGCCGAGGCCGGTGAACACCGGGCTCATCCCGACCCGGCCCACCGGGTGCTCGCGGACCAGGGAAACGATCGACGGCGCGGCCGCGGGGTCACGCAGGGACACCACGCCCACCTGCAGGTCCGGTGTCAGGCGCCACGCCGACGCGTGCTGCAAAGCCCGCAGCCGGGCCTCGATCTGCGGCAGCGGCTCCTGGCCGAGGCGCGGGGTCTCCGCCGCGACCACGACGAACGTGCCGTCCAGGGACAGGTCGAGCACGCGGGCGATGTCCCACAGCGTGCCCTCGGTCGCCGCGCCGCCCGCGAACAGCGCCTCGACCAGTGCCGAACGCCGGTTCTGGTGCGCCACCAGCACTTCCGCCGTCGTGTCGCGGTAGGACGTCGTGAGGGCTTCGGCGAGGTCGTCTATCAGGGCCCAGATCGCCGTCGTCGCGGCCACCAGCGCCGCGAGATCCTCCCGCTGCGCCGTCAGCTCGACGAACCGGTGCCACACCTCGGTGAGCCCGATCCGGTACGCGCGCAGCAGTTCCGGCAGCGGCGCGCCCTGCAGCGCCCGCGCCCGGCCGGTCGCCCGCGCCTGGGACAGGTCCGGGACGTCCGAGCCGCGCAGCGTGCGCATCACGTGCTCCAGATTGACGCGCACCGAGTTCCGCAGCTCGGCGTGCGTGACGAACCGGGCGTCGGCGTACACGGGCATTTCGGCGCGGATCTGCCGCACGGTGCTCTCGACCAGCTCCGGCAGCTTCCGCTCGACCTCGGCGGCGAGGGCCGCGACGCGCGGTGCCCGTCCGTCGGCCAGAAGCGCCTGGTAGTGCATGGTCCCTCCGGTCTCGGGCCGCCTCTTCGAGACCCGAGACCGACATCTAACCCGATCGTGGCCGCCACGTTCGGGTGAACTTGCTACATCAACCGCAGGTGCGGAGGTTCCTTTGTAGAACCTCCGCACCTGCGTCAGGCCATCTTCGCCGCCGCGCTCTTGATCGCCTCCCGGATCCGGAAGTACGTGCCACAGCGGCACACGTTCTGGATCGCGTCGATGTCCGCGTCCGTCGGGTTCTTCGTCTTCTTGAGCAGCGCGACCGCCGCCATGATCTGGCCGGGCTGGCAGTACCCGCACTGGGCGACGTCCTGCTCCAGCCAGGCCTCCTGGACCGGGTGCAGCTCGTCGCCGTCGGCCAGCCCCTCGATCGTGGTGACCTCCCGGCCCGCGCACTCCGAAACCGGTGTGACGCAGGGGTTGAACGCCTCGCCGTCGAGGTGGCTGGTGCAGGCCTTGCAGACGTTGATGCCGCAGCCGTACTTCGGCCCGCGGATCTTGAGCTTGTCGCGCAGCGCCCACAGCATCGGCAGGTCGGCGGGTGCGTCGACGGTGACGGTCTTCCCGTTCACCACGAACGTGTAGTTCGGCATGGGGACTCTCCTCAGCGCGGGAACGGGTCGAAGTCGACCGGGAAGGTGATCGGGAAGCTGCGCGGCTTGATCCCGGTGGCCCTGGCGTAGGCGTTGGCGATCGCGCCGACCGGCGCCGGCAGGCCCAGCTCGCCCGCGCCACCGATGTCGGACCCGTTGGCCGGCATGACGTGCACGGTGACGTCGGTCGGCGAATTCTTCTGCCGCGCGAAGTGGAACTGCGAGTAGCTGCCCTCCAGCGGCAGGCCCTTGTCGATGTGCAGGCCCGCGCTGAGCGTCGTGGAGATCGCGTCGGTCAGGCCGCCGAGCATCTGCGCCTGGATGCCGCGCGGGTTCACCGGCTTGCCGACGTCGACCGCGATCGTCGCCTTGGTGACGCGCGGGTGCTTCGGGTCGCGGGCGTCCAGCTCGACCAGGCAGGCGGTGTAGGACTTGTACTCGCCGTGCACCGCGACGCCCTGCGCGAACCCGGCGGGCAGCTTCCTGCCCCACTCGCCGAGTTCGGCGACCTTGTCGAGCACCGCGCGCTGCCGGTCGGACTTGATGAACTCGCGGCGGAAGGCCACCGGGTCCTTGCCGAGCTTCGCGGCGATCTCGTCGACCATGATCTCTTCGGCGCCACGGGTGTTCGCCGAATAGACCGACCGCCACGCCGAGGTGTGGAACTTCAGCGGCACCTCGTTGAGCAGCTGCGTGGTGACGCCGAAATTGTACGGCGACTTCACGGTCAGCAGGAACACCGTCTGCGCGAAGCTGAGGTTGCCGCCGACGGGCAGTTTCGCCGCGTACGCGGTGAGAATCTCGCCGAGGCCGTGACTCCAGTCGGTTTCGACACTGGCGACGCGGTGCTCGAACGTGAGCACCTGCCCGAGCGCGAACGTCGCGCGGATGCGGTGGTAGCTCGCCGCGCGCGCCCGGCCGTGGCGCATGTCGTCGATCCGGCTCCACATCAGCCGGACGGGCTTCTTCATCGCCTTCGAGATGTGCGCGGCTTCGAGGGCGGCGTCGAAGAACAGCCGCCGCCCGAACGACCCGCCGCCCTGCTGGACGTGCACGGTGACCTTGTTCTCCGGCAGCCCCAGCTCCTGGGCGATGGTCTGCTTCGCCACGATCGGCGACTTCAGCCCGGCCCAGATGGTCGCGCTGTCCTCGCGGACGTCGGCGACCGCGGAGTTCGACTCCATCGGCGCGTGGCTGGCGAAGGCGAAGTCGAACTCGCCGTCGACGTACTGGGTCAGCAGCGGCGGCACCGCGAAGGGCAGCGCGGCGGCACGCAGCTTCTTCTTGATCGTCTCGTTGTCCTCGCCGTCGACCGTGCCCGGTCCCCAGGTGACGTCGAGGGCGTTCTTGCCGTCGAGGGCCTGGCCGAACGTCTCGGCCATCACCGCGACGCCGGTCTTCACGACGGCGATGTCGATGATCCCGGGCATCGCGCGGACCGCGGCCTCGTTGTTGACCTTCTGCACCGTGCCGTTGATGGTCGGCGGGCGCCGCACCATCACCGGGTTGGCGCCCGGGATGTCGAGGTCGAGCGTGTAGACCTGCTTGCCGGTGACCATCGCGCGGGCGTCCTGGCGCGGGGTCGGCGTCCCGACGAGCGTGTGTGCGGACTCGGCCTTCGGCTGGACCGCGCCGGTCGTCAGTCCGGTCCGCGCCGCCGGCCCGGCGAGGGTGCCGTAGGCGGCGCTGCGGCCGTCCGGCGCCCACACGAAACCGTCGCGTGTGGACAGTCGCGACGCGTCGGTCCCCCACTGCGCCGCGGCCGCGGCGACCATCCGGGCCCGCGCGGTCGCCGCGGTGGCGCGCACGGGGTCGTAGAGCGAGCGCATCGTGTTGGAGCCGCCGGTGAGCTGGTTGAACAGCAGCTCGGTGCGGGCGTCGGAGAGCACGACCTCGACGCGGTCCAGCGGCAGGTCCAGCTCTTCGGCGACGAGCATGGCGTTCGCCGTGGTGATGCCCTGGCCGACTTCCGCGCGCGGCAGCTGCAGCCGGGCGCGGCCGTCGCCGGTGATTTCCAGGACGAGCATCCCGGCGGTCGGGGCGCATGACAGCGTCAGCACGTCGCCGAGGTCCAGGATCTCCGCGGGCTGCGGCAGCGTCGGCACGACGGCGTCGGCGCGGGCCGGGGCCACGGCGTCGGCGGTCAGTTTCGTGGCGACGGTCAGCGTGGGCGCGGCGATCAGGTAGGTGAGGAAACGGCGGCGGCCGGGATCGGCGGGTTCGGTGGCCATCGGGCATCCCTTGCTGGGAGGTGGCGGGGTGCGCGCCACGCTAAGGAGCCCGCTGGCCGGTCGTCAACGCGGCGTAGTCGGGTTCGCGCATCTCTGTGACGAGATGACAGTCGAAGCGGCCGAATGTGTGCGCCGCCACAGTGCCGGACGGCGTAACCGGCTGGTTCAGCCGGCGCCCCGCTCGCGGCGGGCTTCGAGCAGGTCGTCCCTGGCACGCGCGACCCGGGAGCGGACGGTGCCGACCGGGACGCCGCAGACGTCGGCGGCCTCGGCGTAGGACAGGCCGAGCACCTGGGTCAGCACGAGCACCTCGCGCCGGTCCGGGTCGAGGCCGTCGAGCAGCACGCGCAGCTCGACGAGGTCCTCGAAGCCGGTGGTGGCGCGCCCCTGGTCGACCGGGGCGTCCCAGTCGATCTTCGGCCGGGCGCCGGCGGCCCGGAGCTGGTCGACGACCACGCGGCGGGCAATGGACAGCAGCCAGGTGCGCGACGACGAGCGTCCGGCGAAGCGGCGGAGGCTGCCGAAGGCACGCAGGTAGGTCTCCTGCGTCAGGTCGTCGGCGGAGGAGGTGTCGGTGAGGTGGGCGAGGAAGCGCCAGACGTCGGCCTGGGTGGCACGGACCCATTCTTCGAGGGCTCGCCGGTCACCGCGGCCGGCCCGGAGAGCCAGAGCTGTGACGCGCTCGTCGTCTTCACCGCGGGTCATGATCCGGAATCTAGCAGTGAGCGGGAACCTTGGGGACCCTCCGTCCGACTAGTAGGACATGAAGTGCGAGCAATGCCGCGAAGCGCTGTCGGCCCGGCTGGACGGCGAAGCCGAACCCGTGTCCCCGGACGGGCACCTGGCGGGCTGCGCGGCGTGCCAGGAGTGGTTCGCGGGCGCCCAGCGGCTGCGGCGGGCGATGCTGCTGCGCCCGGCGCCGCCGGTCCCGGACCTGACCGAGGCGATCCTCGAACGCACGCCGGCACCGTCGGGCGAGGGCTGGGGCCTGCGGATCGCGCTGGCCGTGGTGGCGATCGGCCAGCTCGGCCTGGCGTTCGCCCAGCTGCTGGGCACGGCGGGCGCACACGGCGTGGCCCACCTCGACCACGAGAGCGGCGCATGGAACCTGGCGGTCGGCATCGGCCTGCTGGCGGCGGTGGCCCGCCCGAAGACGGCGGCCGGGCAGCTGCCGCTGCTGACCGGATTCGTCGGTGTGCTGCTGGTGCTGTCGGCGGGCGACCTGGCGGCGGGCCAGGTGACCCTGTCCCGCCTGGCGACGCACCTGCTCGTGGTCCTCGGGCTGGCGCTGCTGTATGCGGTGCATCGCCACCACCACCGTGACCGCGGCACCCCGCTCCCGGCCGCCACAGCCGACGACGGCGCGACGACCGGCGGGTCCACTGTGGACACCCCGGCGGCGGGACGGCCGCGGCCCCGGGTCTTCCGCCGTCAGGCCCACGGCCGCCACGCCGCTTGAGCCAATGCGCCGTATAGGGCGTTATACGAGCTTGGGAACCAGGCGGTCCGCGGTGCGCAGCACGAAGGCGAGAGGCCGGGCCAAGAGCGCGACGAGCACCCCGACCACCGGCCCGTGCCGTCTCGCCGCGACCCGCGGCGGCAGTGCCGCGAACAGCGTTGCGACTCCCGGGAGCGGCCGCGCGAACACCTTGCACTCGGCGATCCGCCCCTGCTCGTCGACGCGCACCACGTTCAGGGCTTCGATCTCCGCCCCGCGGACGCGGGCGCGGAACGTGAACGACCCGGTGTCGCCGTCGGTGAGCGGTTCGGCCGTCTCGAGATTCTCCAGCACGGCGAAGATGTCGCGGTGCAGGGCCGCGACCGCTTCCCTGCCCTCGAACCGGATGCGCGCCGTGAGCGGGGAATGGAACACGACGCCCGGCGCCAGCAGCCCGGCGACCGCGTCGGCGTCGCCCTTCTCGCCCGCGGCACGCAGGGCAGTGATCGCCGGCAGCACACTCATGACTTGATTCAGTCAGCCTCGCTTGAGATTGTCAAGCGCATGAGCCGAAGCTACGGTCAGTACTGCGGTCTCGCCCGGGCGCTCGACGTCGTGGGCGACCGGTGGAACCTGCTCGTCGTCCGCCAGTTGCTGGTGGGCCCCGCCCGCTATCGCGAGCTGCAGGACGGGCTCCCCGGGGTGGCCACCAACCTGCTCGCCGACCGGCTCCGCGACCTCGAATCCGCCGGCGTGGTCGAGCGCAGGCTCGCCGGCGAGGGCAACGCGATCGAGTACGCCCTGACGCCGTGGGGTGCCGGGCTGCGGGAGCCGATCGAAGGGCTCATCCGCTGGTCGACGCCGCTGATGGTGCGCGGGCCCGAGGGCGACCGCTTCCGCGGGGAATGGCTCCTCGTCGCCCTGCCCGCCCTGCTCTCCGGCAGGCCGCGCCGGTCTTCGGCGGGCACGATCGGGATCGCGGTCGGCGACGTCGTGGTCCAGGTCCGGGCGACGCGCTCGGGCGTCGAGGTGAGCCCGCACGACGGCCGGGACCTCGACGCCGTCGTGCGCGCCGAAGCCCCGCTCGTGCTCGGGCTGGCCGCGGGCGTGCTCGGCCTGGACACCGACGGCCTCGACGTCGAAGGCGACGAGGCGGCCGTGCGGGCCGTCTTCGGCGCCTGACCGCTCAGGCGAACTTCGTCTTCGGCCGCTCCTGCAGCACGCCGTCGACGTAGACGTCCACCTTCTCGTCGAGGAACGCCACCAGGCCCGCGGCGCGGGTGCTCTCCGGCAGCGGCGTCGGGTAGCTCCAGGCGAGATCGTCGTGCCCGTTCACCGAGAAGTACTCCGCCGCGCCCTTGTACGGGCAGTGCGTCACGGTGTCCGTCTTCGCCAGCAGGTCCATCCGGACGTCGACGCGGGGCAGGTAGTAGCGGGTCGGCAGGCCGGTCTCGAACAGCAGGTGCGGGCGCACCGAGTCGGCGACCGTGACGCCGCCGACCTCGATCCGGACGTGCCGGGAACTCGGCAGGATGTCGACGCGGACGCCGGGGTCGCGCGGGTGCGTGAAGATCTGCTCGTCCTCTTCGAACCAGTCGAACGCGCCGAACTCGAAGCGGACGTGGCCGCGCAGCTGCTCGATCGGGGAATCCGGGTACTCCAGCGCGGCGTCCACCGCCTCGGTCCCGCCACCCTTTATCGTCGACAGAACAGCGTCTCCGCGGCTCGGCGAGTGCGCCGTGCGGCCGGAGGGGACGAGAACACCGCTCACGACGTCCGCGCGCGGGATGTAATACGTGGGGTAGTAGGGAACTTCCCACACCAGGAGGGGGTGCACCGTGTCCGCGACGACCTGCCCGCGGAGGAACACGCGCACCCGCTTCGCGCCCTGTGCCACGCGGACCCGGCCGCGTCCCGGAGTGCTCATGCCCCGGTCAACGGGTCCCGGACGGGAGGTATTCCGGCGGGCCGGGGCGGCTACCGTGGCAGGCAGCAGCAGGACGACAGGAGGCGGGCACGGGTGGCCGGCGTAGAAATCCCCACGGTCGGTACCCCCGCCGGGATGCGCAAGATCAACCAGCGGGCGGTGCTGGACCTGCTGCGCCGCAGCGGGCCGGCGACCCGGCCGCAGGTGGCGAAGGACACCGGGCTGTCGAAGCCCACGGTCAGCCAGGCGCTGCTGGCGCTCGAAGCCGCCGGGCTGGCGCGGCCGACCGGGCAGACGTCGACCGGCACCGGGCGCTCGGCGGTGCTGTACGAGGCCGACCCCACGGCGGGGTACGTCCTGGGTGTCGACATCGGCCGCGAGCACTTGCGCGTGGCGGTGTCGGACCTCGGCCGCACGCTGGTGGCGCGCCGCGACGAGCGCAACACGGCCCGCTCCGGCGCGGCGCTGGTGGCCGCGGTCGGGAAGATCGCGGCCGCGGCGGTGGCCGAGGCCGGGCTGTCCGCCGGCGACATCGTCGTGCGCGTGGTCGGCTCCCCCGGCGTCGCCGATCCGGAGAAGCGCTGCTTCCGGCACGCGCCGAACCTGCCGGGCTGGGGCCGTCCGGGCCTGATCGACGACCTCGAAGCGGCGCTGGGCCCGGACCTGATGGTGGAGAACGACGCGAACCTGACGGCGGTCGGCGAGTGGGAGAGCGGCGCGGCCCGCGGCGCGTCGGTGTTCGGCTGCATCACGATCGGCACCGGCGTCGGCATGGGCATGATGGTCGACGGCCGGGTGTTCCGCGGCGCCACGGGCGCGGCGGGCGAGATCGGCTACCTCCCATACGGCCGGACGCGCTCGGCCGACGAGCCGGGCGCCCCGCCCGCCCGCGGCCACCTCGAGGAGGCGACGGCAGCCCAGTCGGTGGTCCGCGGCGCCCGCGAACTCGGCCTGGGCACGGCAAAATCGGCTCGCGAGGTGTTCCGCCTGGCCCGCGAAGGCGACGAACTGGCCCGCCAGGCCCTGACGGCGGAAGCCGACCGCCTGGCGTACACGGTCGCCTCGGTGGCGGCGGTGATCGACCCGGAACTGATCGTCCTGGGCGGCGGCATGGGCGCGGCGGCGGACCTGCTGCTGGAGCCGATCGACCGGGCCCTGCGGGCGTTCACGCCCCTGGTGCCGAAGGTCGTTCAGGGAGAGCTGGGCGAGGACGCAGTGCTGACCGGGGCGATCAGCGTCGGGCTGCAGGCCGCGGAAGGGCTCGTCTTCGACCGCCGGGTGGGGGCGGCCTAAGCCGCGCGCCAGGCTTCGCCGCCGGCCGAAATGCGCCAGGGTGTCAGCGTCAGCACCGTGATTGCCGGGTCGCGGAAGTCCTCGCCGCCGAGGATTCGCGGGTCGTAGCCCAGTGGGTCCGGGGTTGATGCGAACAGGTCCCACAGCTCCTTGCGGCTCTGCTCGTCGTCGGTGAACTCCGCCCGGCACTCCGCCACCGCGACTTCGTGCTGCGGGTCCCAGTACGAGCACGACACGTACGGCGTCGCCGCCAGGTGGGCCACCTTCAGCGGGGTCGGGCGGGTGAACAGCCGCCCGGTCAGGCCGTCCGGGGTGTGTTGCCAGATCGGGTGGACGATCCGGGAGCGTGGCCTGCCCCGGCGGTCCACCGTGACCAGCGTGCACCAGACGATCCGGTGGGCCACCCGGACGAACGCCTCGGCCAGCTCGGCCGGCACTCTGCTAGATTCCACAACCATGGTTGTGCATCCTAGCACTCTCGACCTCCCGCTCACCGCCCTCTTCGCGGGCTGGGCCATGACCGACGAGGTCCAGCGGCGTCTCGCCGCGCAGGGCTACGGCGACCTGCGCTTCAACGACGGCGTCGTCATCCAGCACGTCCTGGCCGCCCCGCTGTCCATCACCGCGCTGGCCGAGCGCATGGGCGTGACGCAGCAGGCGGCGTCGAAGGCCGTCGCCGACCTCGAACGGCGAGGGCTGCTGCGCCGCGAGCCCGATCCGGCCGACGCGCGGACGAAACTGCTTCACCTCACCGAGCACGCCCGGAACGCCGTCGAAGCCACGCGCGCCCTGCGGCAGGAGCTGCACCGGGAACTCGAGGACGAGTACGGCGTCGGACGCGTCGCCGAAGCGAAAACCCTGCTGGCGTCGATCATCGGCCGCTACGGCGGCGAGGACGCGATCCGTGCCCGGCGGGTCCGGCCGCCGCGCTGAATGACCTCGCAGGTAATCGACACCCGGCCCGGCGGGCAGCACCATCGGCGGCATGACCGAAACGAACCGCATGATCGTCCTCGAGTGCCTCGAGAACCTGTTCGTGCACAAGGACTTCGACGCGGCGAAAGCCGCACTGCGCCCGGACTTCGTCACCCACAGCCCCGGCCTGCCCTCAGGCCGCGACGCCTTCACCGACGCCGTGAAGAACTCGCCGCTCGCCGACGCCACAGCGGAGATCCGGCACGTCGCCACCGACGGCGACCTGGTCATGGTCCACCTGCACCTCCGGCGGCCGGAGAGCGAGTTCGCCGTCGTCGACATCCTGCGGGTCGAGGACGGCCTGCTCGCCGAGCACTGGGACGTCAAGCAGCCGCTCTAGCGCGTGATGACGCAGGTCCCCGACGCCGTGGCCAGCAGCCTGCCCTCGGCGTCGCGGATCTCCCCCTCCGCGAACGCGATCCGCGAGCCTTCCTTCACCACGCGGCCGGTCGCCCGGATCTCGCCGCGGCCCGCGTGGATCGCGCGCAGGTAGCTCACCTTCAGCTCCACCGACGCGTAACCCACCCCGGCCGGAAGCGTCGTGTGGACCGCGCAGCCGACCACCGAGTCCAGCATCGTCGCCGCCACGCCGCCGTGGACCATGCCGATCGGGTTGTACAGCGACTCGTCCGGCTCGGCGACCGCCACCACCTCGCCCCGCTCGACGCTCTCCCAGCGCAGGCCGAAGTGCGCCGCGATCGGGGCAGGCGGGACCCGGCCCTCGGCAATCGCCCGCATGTAGTCGAGGCCGGACATCGTGGCGCCGAGCCGCGCGGACTCCAGCGGGTCCTGCCAGGTGATGGTCTTCGAACGGACCTGCGCTTCGACGTCGGTCATGCCGGGCTCCTCGAATTATGACAGCTGTCTTAACGCCCAGCCTCGCTCCCCGTCCGAGGCCGCGTCAAGCGCGCGTGACCCAGGCCATGGAATCATCCGGGGGTGAACACCGACCGCAAGCTGATCGACCCCGAACGCGTTGCGGCGGCGGTCGAGGGGCTGGGCGACCGCGCCGTCATCGACGAATGGGCCCGGCGCTTCTCCGTCGTCGCCGACCCGTCACGGCTGGCGCTGCTGGTGTGCATCCACTACGCCCGCGAGATCAGCGTCACGGACCTCGCCGCGGCCACCGGCATGACCGACACGGCGGTGTCGCAGGCCCTGCGGCTGCTGCGCGCCCACGGCCTGGTCACACCGCAGCGCGCCGGCCGGGTCGTGCGCTACCGGCTCGCGGACGAGACGGTGCACGAACTCATCCACCGGGTGCGCCCCCACCCCGACCAGCACGCAGAGGACGCCGCAGACCGGTAGCGTGCGGGCATGACGGGATTGCCGGAAGCCATCACCGCCTGCCTGTTCGACCTCGACGGAGTGCTGACCGGGACGGCGATTCTCCACCGCGAAGCCTGGAAACGGACGTTCGACGAATTCCTGCGCGCCCGCGACGGCGCCGGGTTCGCCGAGTTCACCGATCTCGACTACGCGGCCTATGTGGACGGCCGCCCGCGCGCCGACGGCGTGCGGGAGTTCCTGCGGTCACGGGGAATCGAGCTGCCCGAGGGCACGCCGGACGACCCGGTGGACGCCCCGACCGTCAACGGCGTCGGCAACCGCAAGAACGAACTCGTCCTCAAGATCATCGACGAACGCGGGGTCAATCCCTACCCCGGCTCGGTGCGCTACCTCGAGGCGGTCAAGGCGGCAGGCCTGCGCGTCGCCGTCGTGACGTCGTCCGCGAACGGCGCCAAGGTGCTCGATGCCGCCGACCTCAGCAAATACGTCGAAGCCCGGATCGACGGCCTCGTCATCCGCGAGCGGCACCTCAAGGGCAAGCCCGCCCCGGACTCCTTCCTCGCCGGCGCCGAGGCACTCGGCGTCGCGCCGGCGCACGCCGCCGTGTTCGAGGACGCCCAGTCCGGCGTCCAGGCCGGGAAGGCAGGCGGCTTCGGGTACGTCGTCGGCGTCAACCGGGCGAACCAGGCCGCCGCGCTCAAGGCCCACGGGGCCGACATCGTCGTCGACGACCTCGCCGACCTGCTGGAGGACCGATGACCGAACGGCACGGCTACGAATGCGCGCCGTGGGAACTGCGCTGGCGCGGCATGGACGTCGACGCCCTGCAGCGCACCGAATCGGCGTTCGCGGTGTCCAACGGCCACATCGGGCTGCGCGGCACCCTGGAGGAAGCCGAGCCGCGCGGGCTGCCCGGCACCTACCTCAACGGCTTCTACGAGCAGCACGAACTTCCCTACGCCGAAGCCGGTTACGGCTACCCCGAAGAGGGGCAGACCGTCGTCAACGTGACCGACGGCAAGATCATCCGGCTGCTCGTCGAGGACGAACCACTCGACATGCGCTACGGCGCGGCCACCGCGCACGACCGCGTCCTCGACTTCCGCAAGGGCACGCTCAGCCGGACCACGGAGTGGTCGTCGCCGACCGGGCGGCGGGTCCGCGTGCGCACCGAACGGCTCGTGTCGTTCACCCAGCGCGCGATCGCCGCCATCCGGTACGAGGTCGAGCCGCTCGACGAGGACCTGCAGCTGGTCGTGCAGTCCGACCTGCTGGCCAACGAGCCCATCGAGTCCGACACCAGCGACCCGCGGGTGGCCGCCGCGCTGGAATCGCCGCTGGTGGGCCAGTTCCACCGCGCGTCGGAGTACAACGCCGTGCTGGTGCACCAGACCCGCCGGTCCGGGCTGCGGATGGCCGCGGCGATGGACCACAAGATCGAGGTGGACGACGGCATCCGCGCCCGCATCCACTCCGAGGACGACCTCGCGCGGCTCACCGTCGCCGTCGACGTCCCGAAGGGCGGGCGGCTGCGCATCACCAAGTTCCTCGCCTACGGCTGGTCGGCGCAGCGCTCGGTGCCGGCGCTGCGCTCGCAGGTCGAGGCCGCGCTGGCGGGCGCGCGCCAGACCGGCTGGAAGGGCCTGCTCGCCGAGCAGCGGCAGTTCCTCGACGACTACTGGGCCACCTCGGACATCGAGATCGACGGCGATCCCGAGCTGCAGCAAGCGGTCCGCTTCGCGCTCTTCCACATCCTGCAGGCCGGGGCCCGCGGCGAAAGCCGCGCGATCGCGGGCAAGGGGCTGACCGGCCCCGGCTACGACGGCCACGCCTTCTGGGACACCGAGTCGTTCGTCCTGCCGGTGCTCACCTACACCATCCCGGACGCCGCGCGCGACGCGCTGCGCTGGCGTCACTCCACAATGGACAAAGCGCGGGAACGCGCGCACCAGCTGGGGTTGCGCGGCGCGGCGTTCCCCTGGCGGTCGATCAACGGCGCGGAGTGCTCGGCGTACTGGCCGGCAGGCACGGCGGCGTTCCACGTCAGCGCGGACATCGCCGACGCGGTGCTGCGCTACCTCAACGCGACCGGCGACGAGGAGTTCGAGCGCGACTACGGCACCGAGCTGCTGCTGGAAACCGCGCGGCTGTGGGCGTCGCTGGGCCACCACGACCGGCACGGCGCGTTCCGCATCGACGGCGTCACCGGGCCCGACGAGTACTCGGCGGTGGCGGACAACAACGTCTACACGAACCTGATGGCCCGCCGGAACCTGCTGGCCGCGGCGGAGTCGTGCGAGCGGCACCCGGACGTGGCCGCGCGGTTCGGCGTCGACACCGTCGAGCTGGACTCCTGGCGGGCGGCCGCCGCGGCCATGCACGTGCCCTACGACGAAGAACTCGGCGTGCACCCGCAGTCGGAAGGGTTCCTCGACCACGACGAGTGGGACTACGCGAACACCGATCCCGCGCACTACCCGCTGCTGCTGCACTACCCGTACTTCGACCTGTACCGCAAGCAGGTGGTGAAGCAGGCGGACCTGGTGCTGGCGCTGCACCTGTGCGGCGACTCGTTCAGCCCGGAGGAGAAGGCCCGCAACTTCGCCTACTACGAGGCCAGGACCGTGCGCGACTCCTCGCTGTCGGCGGGGACGCAGGCGGTCGTCGCCGCCGAGGTCGGCCACCTGGAGCTGGCGTACGACTACCTCGCCGAAGCCGCGCTGACCGACCTGCACGACGTCCACAACAACGTGCGCAACGGCCTGCACATGGCGTCGCTGGCCGGGGCTTGGCAGGGCGCGGTGGCCGGGTTCGGCGGGCTGCGCGACCACGGCGGGACGCTGGCGTTCGCGCCGAAGCTGCCGCCGCAGCTGAACCGGATCGCCTTCCGCCTGACCTTCCGCGGCACGCGTTTCCAGGTCGAGATCGACCGCGACCAGGCGACCTACCACGTCCTCGACGGCGGTCCCCTGGAACTGCTGCACCACGGCGAGCGCGTCACGATCACCGCGGAACCACAGCGGTTCGGGATCCCGAAGATCGATGCGGGCGAACCGCCGAAGCAGCCAACAGGCCGGGCCCCGACGCGGCGTGACGCGGCGAAGGTGCGTCAGTACGTCGAGCCCGCGAATCCGGTCACTGAGGAAGGTCGCTGACGACGTCGCGCGCGGGCGGGGCCGGAACCTCTTCGGTCCCGCCCGGGCTGACGTCCGGGTCGGGCGCGGTGGGCACGTCGTGGGTCAGCTGACCGGGTTTCGGCAGCTTCGGAAGCTCGTCGTCTTCGTCGTCGTGGGCGTGGATGCGCTGCTGCTCGCTCATGTCTTCCGGAATACCCGGTTTCGCCGGGAACGGCCAGCGCTCAGGCGGCGCGGCTCCCGGCTTCCCGTGCCTTGTCCTGCAGGGTGAGCAGCAGGCCGTCGCGGGTCGACCACGGGCAGATCGTCACCTTGCCGCCCGCGACCGTCAGCAGTGCTTCGGCGACGATCGCGCCCGCGAGGGCCTGGTGGGCGCGGCTGCGGGAGATGCCCGGCAGCTCGGCGCGCTTCGACGGCGGCAGCGCGGCGAGCCGCGGGATCCACGCGCGCAGGTCGTCCAGCCGCAGCTCGCGGCACTTCCCCGGACGGGAGCCCGCCAGCCGGGCCAGCTGCTGCAGCACCTTCGAGCAGCCGACCACGCGGGGATCGGGCACGCCGGCGGCACCCAGCGTGGTCGTCACGACGTCGAGTGCGTGCGCCCGCAGTGCCTTGACCTGCTTGTTCGACACGCGCTCGGACGGCAGCCAGTCCCGCGTCATCGACCGGGCGCCCAGCGGCAGCGACCGCGCGAAGGCGGCCCGCTCGCCGTGGCCGGCGGCCAGCTCGACGGTCCCGCCGCCGATGTCGAGCACGAGCAGCGGCCCGGCGGCCTCGCCGTACCAGCGGCGGGCGGCAAGGTAGGCCAGCTCGGCTTCCCGGCGGCCGGAGAGGAACTGCAGCTCGACACCGGTTTCGCCGGCGACGTGCCGGACGACGTCGGCGGCGTTGGCCGCGTCGCGGATCGAGGACGTCGCCAGCGGGTAGACGCCCCCGACGCCGTGGCGGTACGCGGCGGTCATCCCCGCGGCGACGGCGGCCGTGACGGCGGCGACGCCGCGGTCGGTGAGGCGGCCGTGCCCGTCGAGCTCGCGGTCCAGGCGCAGGCGGGTCTGGTGGTTCAGCACCGGCTCGCGGGGCGAGCCGTCCACCGGCACCACGACCAGCCGGGCACTGAACGAGCCGACGTCCAGCACGCCCACGGCGGGCTCTTCGATTTTGCGCACGGGTCGGGGCACCTCACTTCCGCCGGATGAATATCCCCAGTACTCCGGTTCGAAACCAGCAATGATGTCCGATCTCACGCTTCGGCGCAGGACATTCGCGATATTGGGGACGTCCGGCCGCACCCGGCGGGGACGAAGGTCACAGTGTGATAACCCGAATGAGTGAACTCTGAGGGCGGGGGACACGATTCGGTAACGCCCACCCGCCGCCGGGCGATTAATCGGGCATCGACAGCGGTGTGGAGCAGGGGAACGTGAGCGAACGGCCCGAGCGGCGATCCGAGCTCGTCCGGCCGGCCGCCGCCGTGCTCGCGGTGGTGGCCGGGCTGGGCTGCGTCCTGCTCGGCGTCACGACGGTGTTCACCCCGGCCACGACGGTCACCCCGGGCGCGGCGGCCGCCGACCGGCCCCCGGCCGCGGCTCCCCCGGCGGCGGTGGCCGTTCCCGCGCTCGACCTGGCGCTGGACCACGTGGTCGCACTGGGGCACGTCGACGGCCGCCGCGAGCAGCCCGGCACGGCACTGGGCGTCGGCTGGTTCGCCGACGGCCCGGTCCCGGGTGCCCCGGGCGTCGCGGTCCTGTCGGGCCACGCGGGCTTCGGCTACGCGAACGGCGCGTTCGCCCGCCTGGACACCCTGAAGCCGGGAGCAACGATCACGGTCCGCGACGACGCGGGCCACGAGACCCGCTTCACGGTCCGCAGGACGGCGCTGTTCCCGCCGGAGACCCCGGACAGCGTGCTGGTGACCCCGGACGGCCCGGGACCACAGCTGAGGCTGATCACCAGCGACGGCAGCCTCGACATCGCAGGCCAGATCGGCGCGCGGGTGGCGGTGTACGCGGTCCCGGCCTGAAGCGCTCAGTCGATCAACTCCCGCAGATGAGACACCGCCGCCACGCGGGCTTCGCGGCCCGGCGGGTTCACCACCAGCGTCGGCGCGCGGGTGGCCGTGTACGCGGTCCCGGCCTGAAGCGCTCAGCCGATCAGCTCCCGCAGGCGCGACACCGCCGCCACCCGGGCTTCGCGACCCGGCAGCAGCGGGTTCACCACCAGCGTCGTCGCGCCCGCCTCCTTGAACGCCTCCAGCCGCTCCTTCACGTAGCCCGCCGGGCCCACCAGGGAGATTGCGCGCAGCAGCTCGACCGGGACCGCCGCTGCCGCCTCCTCCTTCTTGCCGTCGAGGTAGAGGTCCTGGATCAGCTTCGCCTCGGCCTCGTAGCCGTAGCGGCGGGCGAGGTCGTTGTAGAAGTTCCTGCCCCGCGCGCCCATGCCGCCGATGTAGAGCGCCAGGACCGGGCGCAGGTGGTCCAGCAGCGGCTCGACGTCGTCGCCGATGGCCAGTGCCACCGTGACGAACGTGTCCAGCTCGCCCAGTGCCGCGTCGCGCTTCGCCCGGCCCTCGGCCAGTGACGCGCCCCAGACGTCGGCGGCCTTCTCCGGGTGGAAGAAGATCGGCTGCCAGCCCTCGGCGATCTCGGCGGTGAGCGCGACGTTCTTCGGCCCGATCGAGGCCAGCAGCACCGGGATCCGCTCGCGCACCGGGTGGTTGATCAGCTTGAGCGGCTTGCCCAGCCCGGTGCCCTGCTCCGGCGGCAGCGGGATCGTGTAGTGCGTGCCGTCGTGCACGACCCGCTCGCGGCGCCACACCTGGCGGCAGATCTCGACGATCTCGCGGGTGCGGCCCAGCGGCGCGTCGTACTTCACGCCGTGGAAGCCCTCGATGACCTGCGGGCCGGACGCGCCGAGCCCGAGGATGAACCGCCCGTCGGAGACGAAGTCGAGCCCGGCCGCGGTCATCGCGGTCAGCGTCGGCGTGCGCGTGTAGATCTGGAAGATGCCCGACGCCAGCTGGACGCGCTCGGTCTTCGCCGCCAGGTAGCCGAGCTGGCTCACCGCGTCGAACGAGTACGCCTCCGGCACGAAGACGACGTCGAGGCCCACCTTCTCCAGTTCGACGATGTCGGCGACGCTTTCGGCGAAGCCTCCGGCGTAGCTGATCGCGGTCCCGATCCTCATGGACGTCCTCCCGTGCTGAGCAAGCGCTTAGTCGCCCGTCATTATGCGGGATGCCCCCCGCCCGCCGGTGTGGCCGCCACCACTTTCCTCCGGATCAGCCCGGCACCACCGTCCCCCGCACGTCGCCGAAGCCGATCCGCGACCCGCCCGGCCCGGGGGCCGTCGCACTGATCACCACTTCGTCGCCGTCCTGCAGGAACGTCCGGGTCTCGCCGCCCGGCAGCTCGAACGGCTCGCGCCCGCCCCAGGACAGCTCCAGGAACGAACCCCGCTGGTCGCGCTCCGGGCCGGTCACCGTGCCCGAGGCGAACAGGTCGCCCGTGCGCAGGCTCGCGCCGTTCACCGTCATGTGCGCCAGCTGCTGCGGGGCCGTCCAGTACTGCGTGGCGAACGGCGGGCTCGACACCAGGTGGCCGTTGAGCCGGACCTCCAGCGCCAGGTCGAGCCCCCACTTCTCGGTGGTGCGCAGGTACTCGAACGGCTCGGGGTCCTGCGGCGGGCCGTCGACGCGGGCGTGCTCCAGCGCGGCGAGCGGGACGATCCACGGCGACACCGAGGTCGCGAACGACTTGCCGAGGAACGGCCCCAGCGGCTGGTACTCCCAGGCCTGGATGTCGCGCGCCGACCAGTCGTTGACCAGGCAGACGCCGAAGACGTGGTCGGCGAAGTCCGCTGTGGACACTGGAGTGCCCACAGTGGACGGAACGCCGACGACGAACCCGACCTCCGCCTCGATGTCCAGCAGCTGCGACGGGCCGAACGACGGCGTCTCGGCGTTGCGCGGCTTGCGCTGCCCGTGCGGGCGGACGATCGGCGTGCCGGACGCCACCACCGTGCCGGCCCGGCCGTGGTAGCCGATCGGCAGGTGCTTCCAGTTCGGCGGCAGCTCGGTCGCGTCGGGCCGGAAGATCTTGCCGGCGTTGAGGGCGTGGTGCTCGCTGGAGTAGAAGTCGACGTAGTCGGCGACCTCGAACGCCAGGTGGGTGGTCACCTCGGCCAGCGGCACCAGGTGCGGCCGCAGGCGGTCGGCGTACTTCGGCTCGGTCAGCCACTCCCGGACGCTCTCGCGGACCTCCCGCCAGGTGGCCGGCCCGACGGCCAGCAGGGGGTTGAGCACGCCGGCGGTGAGCAGCGGGGCGAACGCGGCGGCGGTCTCGGCGGCCGCCGCGGTCAGGTCGAGCACCCGGTCGCCGACCGGCACGCCGATCCGGCGCTCCGGCGCCCCGGCGACCGAGAAGACGCCGTACGGCAGGTTGTCCAGGCCGAACGGCGTGTCGTCGGCGAGGTCGAGCCAGGTCACGTTCACTCCTCGTCTCGGGCGGCACGCTCCGCCACCCAGTCGTCCACCAGGTTCGCCAGCACCGGCAGCGGCACGGTTCCGCTGCCCAGCACGACGTCGTGGAACTCGCGGATGTCGAACCGCTCGCCCAGCGCCTCCTCGGCTCCGGCCCGCAGCCGTTCGATCTCCAGCCGTCCCACCATGTAGCCCAGCGCCTGGCCGGGATGCCCGGCGTACCGGTCGATCTCCGCCTCGATCTCGATCGGGGCCATCGGCGTGTTGTCCCGCAGGTAGTCGACCGCCTGCTGACGGCTCCACCCGAGTGCGTGCAGCCCGGTGTCCACCACCAGCCGCGCCGCCCGCATCGAGTCCTGCGTCAGCAGCCCGAACCGGGCGACGTCGCCGGAGTACAGGCCCATCTCGTCCGCGAGCCGCTCGGCGTACAGGCCCCAGCCCTCGGCGAAGGCGTTGAACATCGCGATGCGGCGCAGCAGCGGGACGCCGGTCAGCTGCTGGGCGAGCGTCAGCTGGAAATGGTGCCCCGGCACGGCTTCGTGGAACGCCACGGACTCGGCGAGCGTCCGCTGCCGCTGCTCGGCGTCCCGCGTGTTGGCGTAGTACGTGCCCGGCCGCGACCCGTCCAGCGACGGCTCGATGTAGTAGGCAATCGACCCACCGTCGGCCTCCGCGGGCGGTACCGGGGCGACCTGGCACCGCTGCTCCGGAACGCGCAGGAACCACTGCGGCGCCACGGCTTCCGCCCGCGCGATCGTCCTCCTGGCCGTGTCCAGCAGCTCGTCGCCGTCCCGCCAGCGCAACGCCGGGTCCGTGCGGATCCGGTCGAAGATCTCGGCGAGATCGGTCGTGCCGAACACCTTCGCGCCCAGCTCGCGGTACTCCTCCGCCAGCTGCCCGATGATCCGCAGCCCGGTCTCGTGCAGTTCCTGCGCCGTGCGCTCGGTCGTCGTCTCGGCCCGGATCAGGGCCGCGTACCGTTCCGCGCCGCCCGGCAGGTCGCACAGGCCCGGCGACGTCTCCGGCCGCGCCACCGGGACGACCTCGCCGGCCAGGAAGTCGCGGTAGCGCGCGTACGCGGGCCGCACGACCTCGGCGAGCAGCCGGTCGCGCTCCGCCTCGAGCCCGTGGACCGGCACCTTCAGCGGGTCCTCCTCCGGCGCCCCGAGGTAGCGCTCGACGTAGCCGATGCCGATGCGCACCAGGAACTCCGGCGGCACCAGGCCCTCCGCCAGCGCGGCCCGCTGCCGTTCGATCAGCTGGTCCAGGTAGGTGCCGATCGCGGCCAGCCTGCTCAGGTAGCCGCGGGCCTTGGCCTCGTCGTCGAGGATCGTCTGCGGCAGCTCCATCAGCAGTTCCAGGGCAGGCGCGGCCAGCCCGTCGCTGACCGCGAGGTCGGCGCGGCCGGAGTCGCGGATGTCGATCTCGACCCGGGCCTGCCAGATCACGACGTCCCGGGTGACCCGGTCGGACGGCGACAGCGCCGCCGCGTCGATCGCCTCCGCCCGCGCGATGATCCCGGCCAGCCCGGCGCGGTACCGGGCCGCGGCTTCCGCGGTCTGGTCGGCGAGCTTGTCGTGCGCCCCCGGCAGGCCGTGGATCGACCGCAGCAGCGGCTGGGCTTCGAACATCAGCTCCAGCAGCTCGTCGGCGAGCCGGCCGGGCGTGTAGGCCCGGCTCGCCACCCAGGCGTGGACCAGGTCCGCCAGTACCGGCAGCGGCACGGTTCCGCTGCCCAGCACGACGTCGTGGAACTCGCGGATGTCGAATCGCTCGCCCAGCGCCGCCTCGGCCTCGGCCCGCAGCCGTTCGATCTCCAGGCGTCCCACCATGTACCCGAGTGCCTGCCCGGGATTCGCGGCGTAGCGGTCGACCTCCGCCTCGATCTCCAGCTTGGCCATCGGCGTATGTTCGACGAGGTAGTCGACGGCCTGCTGACGGCTCCACCCGAGCGCGTGCAGCCCGGTGTCGACCACCAGCCGTGCCGCCCGCATCGAATCCTGCGTCAGCATCCCCAGCCGCGAGACGTCGTCGGAGTACAGGCCCATCTCGTCCGCGAGCCGCTCCGCGTACAGCCCCCAGCCTTCGGCGTAGGCGTTGACGTCCGCGATCCGCCGCAGCAGCGGCACGCCGGTGAGGTCCTGCGCGAGGCTGAGCTGGAAATGGTGGCCCGGCACGGCTTCGTGGAACGCGACGGCTTCACTGGTGAACCGCGGCCGCTGAGCCGCCTCGTAGGTGTTCGCGTAGTAGACCCCCGGGCGCGTCCCGTCGAACGACGGCCACACGTAGTACGCGATCGTCCCGCCTGCCGCCTCGGCCTCGGGCACCGGCGCAACCTCGCACTTCTGCTCCGGAACCCGCGAGAACCACTGCGGGGCAACGGCTTCCGCGCGAGCGACCGCATCGCGCGCGGCGGACAGCAGCTCATCGCCGTCCCGCCAGCGCAACGCCGGATCGGTACGCAGCCGCTCGAAGATCTCGGCGAGATCCTCGGTGCCGAACAGTTTCCGCCCCAGTTCGCGGTACTCGCCCGCGAGCTTCGCGATGATCGCCAGGCCGGTTTCGTGCAGTTCCTCAGCCGTGCGCTCGGTCGTCGTCTCGGCCCGGATCAACGCCGCGTAGCGCTCCGGCCCACCGGGCAGCTGCCCGATGCCCGGTGACGTCTCCGGCCGGGCCACCGGCGCCACCTCCTCGGCCAGGAACGCCCGGTACCGCGCGAACGCCGGCCGGACGATCTCCGCCAGCAGGCGGTCGCGCTCGGCCTCGAACCCGTCGAGCGCATACGGCGGTGTCACGCGCAGCGGATCACTGTCCGGCGCGCCGAGATACCGGTCGACATAACCGATGCCGACACGCACCAGGAACTCCGGCGGCACGAACCCCTCGGCCACCGCGGCGCGCTGCCGGGCGATCAGCGTGTCCAGGAAGTTCCCCATGCCCGCCAGCCGGGCCAGGTACCCGCGCACCTTCGGCTCGTCGTCCAGCACCGTCTGGGGCAGGAAGAGCAGCGGCTGCAGCGCGGGCGCGCCGAGCCCGTCGCTGACCGCGACGTCGGCCCGGCGGGAGTCGATGACGTCGATCGCCGTGCGCGCCTGGGAGATCACCACGTCGCGGGTGACCCGCTCGGCGGCGGGCAGCCCGGCCGGATCGATCGCCTCGGCTCGCGCGGCGATCGCCGCGTAGCGGGCGCGGAATCCGGCTTCGGCCTCAGTGCTCGGATCGGGCAGCTTGGCGTGGTCGCAGGGCAGGCCGAACACCGACGGCATGAGCGGCTGCCGCTCGAAGATCAGGTCCACCAGCTCGTCGGCGAGCCTGCCGGGCGTGTCGCCCTGGCTCGCCACCCAGTCGCCGACCACCTTGGCCAGTGCGGACAGCGGCAACATGCCGTGCCCGAGCACGACCTCGTGGAAGCCGCGGATGTCGAACCGCTCGCCCAGCGCCGCCTCGGCCTCGGCCCGCAGCCGCTCGATCTCCAGGCGGCCGACCATGTATCCGAGTGCCTGGCCCGGCCAGCCGACGTACCGGTCGACCTCGGCTTCGATCTCCAGCCGCGCCATCGGCGTGTGCTCCACCAGGAAGTCGATCGCCTGCCGGCGGCTCCAGCCGAGCGCGTGCAAGCCGGTGTCGACGACCAGCCGACCCGCCCGCATCGAATCCTGCGTGAGCATCCCCAGCCGCGAAACGTCGTCGGAGTACAGGCCCATCTCGTCGGCCAGCCGCTCGGCGTAGAGGCCCCAGCCCTCGGCGTAGGCGTTGAACATGCAGATCCGCCGCAGCAGCGGCAGGTCCCCGAGTTCCTGGGCCAGGCTGAGCTGGAAGTGGTGGCCCGGCACGGCCTCGTGGAACGCGATCGCCTCGCTGGTGAACCGCGGCCGCTTGGCGGCCTCGTAGGTGTTCGCGTAGTAAACGCCGGGGCGTGTCCCGTCGAGCGACGGCGGCAGGTAGTACGCGATCGTCCCACCGGCCGCCTCGGCCTCGGGCACCGGAGCGACCTCGCACTTCTGCGCCGGGATCCGGGAGAACCACTGCGGCGCAACGGCTTCCGCGCGAGCGATCGCGTCCCGCGCGGCGGACAGCAATTCCTCGCCGTCCCGCCAGCGCAACGCCGGATCGGTACGCAGCCGCTCGAAGATCTCGGCGAGATCGGTGGTGCCGAAGACCTTCGCCCCCAGCTCGCGGTACTCCCCCGCGAGCTTTTCAATCAGTGCCAGCCCGGTTTCGTGCAGTTCCTGCGCGGTGCGCTCGGTGGTCGTCTCCGCGCGGATCAGCGCGGCGTACCGCTGCGCGCCGTCCGGGACGTGGGAGATCCCCGGTGCGGTGTCGGGCCGCCCCACCGGTTCGACCTCCGTGCGCAGGAAGTCGCGGTACCGCGCGTAGGCGGGGCGGACCACCTCGGCGAGCAGGCGGTCGCGCTCGGCTTCGAAGCCCTCGACCTCGGCCGTGGTGCCGACCTTCAGCGGGTCGCTGTCCGGCGCGGCGAGGTAGCGGTCGATGTACTCGATACCGACCCGGGCGAGGTACGCCGGCGGGACGAGCCCCTCGGCGAGGCTCTCGCGCTGCCGGTCGGTCAGGTCGGCGAGATACCGCTCGATCGCGCCGAGCCGGGCCAGGTAGCCGCGCGCCTTCCGCTCGTCGTCCAGCCGGTAGTACGGCAGCTGGATCAGCAGGCCCAGCGCGGGCGCGGTGAGCCCGTCGCTGACCGCGATGTCGGCCGTCCGGGCACCGAGCCTGCCGGTCTCGACCTCGGCCGCGCCGACGATGACCTCCCGGGTCACGACCTCCTCGGGCGTCAGCCCGTCGTCCGGGATCGCCCGCGCGCGGGCACCGAGAGCGGTGAAGGCGGCGAGGTACCGCTCCTGCGCCTCCCGCGTCTGCTCGGCGAGCCGGTCGTGGTCGCCGGGCAGGCCGAGCACCGAGGCCGACAGCGGCTCCTGCTCGAGGGACAGCTCGACGAACTCGGCCGCCAGGCCGGCCACGGTGTCGCCGTGCCCGGCCACCCACTCGTCGACGACCGAGCCGAGCACCGACAACGGCAGCGCGCCGCCGGAGAGCACGAGGTCGTGGAACGCGCGGACGTCGAACCGGGAGCCGAGCCGCTCCTCGGCGCGCCTGCGCATCCGCTGGATCTCCAGCCGCCCCACCATGTACGCCAGTGCCTGGCCCGGCCACGCGATGTAGCGGTCGACCTCCGTCTCGACCTCGACGCGCGCTTCCGGCGTGTGCTCGAGGAAGTAGTCCACGGCCTGCTCGCGGCTCCAGCCCAGCGCGTGCAGCCCGGTGTCGACGACCAGCCGGGCCGCCCGCATCGAGTCGGCGGTCAGCATGCCCAGCCGCGCGATGTCGTCGGAGTACAGGCCCATCTCTTCGGCGAGGCGCTCGCTGTAGAGGCCCCAGCCCTCGATGTAGGCGGTGAAGCCGCCGATGCGGCGCAGCAGCGGCAGGTCGGTGAGGCCCTGGGCGAGGCTGAGCTGGAAGTGGTGCCCGGGCACCGCCTCGTGGAACGCGGTCGCCTCGGCCGTGTGCCGGAACCGCTCGCCGGCCTCGTGGGTGTTCGCGAAGTAGATGCCGGGCCGGGAACCGTCGGCCGCCGGGCGCAGGTAGTACGCCGCGGGTGCGCCGGGCGCGACCTCCGCGGGCACCGCCTCGACCGTGCACTGCTGTTCCGGAACCGTGCCGAACCACTTCGGGGCTTCGGCGGCCGCCCGCGCGATCGCGGTGCGTGCGGTGTCCAGGATTTCGTCCCCGCTGGTCCATCGCAGCGCCGGGTCGGTACGCAGGCGTTCGAAGATCTCGGCGAGGTCGTCGGTGCCGAACACCTTCGCGCCCAGCTCGCGGTACTCGGCGGCCAGGCCGTCGATGACGTCGAGGCCGATCCGGTGCAGCTCCTGCGGGGTCAGGCCGGTCGTCGTGTGCAACCGCGCGAGGCTCGCGTACCGCTCCTCGCCGCCGGGCAGCCACGACAGGCCGGGCCGGTCGGCGGGCCGTCCGTGCGGCCTGACCTCGGTGACGAGGAAGTCGCGGTACTCGGCGAAGGCCGGGCGGACGACGTCGGCGAGCAGCTGCTCCCGCCGCCGCTCGAACTCCTCGTCCGGCGCGGGCTGGCGGCGCAGCGGATCGGCCGCCGGGTCGGCGAGGTAGCGGTCGAGGTGCGCGACCGCGGCGTCGATCAGGTGGGCGACCGGGAGCAGGCCGTCGGCGATGCCCTCGGCGTGGCGCTGCGCGGCCTGGCGCAGGAACCGCGGGATCTCGGCCAGCCGCCCCAGCTGCGCCTCGGCGGTCTCGCCCGCCGTCACCGTCGTCATCGGGAGCGCGTTGAGCAGGCTCGCGGCCGGCCCGACGAAGAGGTCGGTGACGGTGAACTCGGCCATCCGGCTGTCGATCGCGGCGATGCGGGCTTCGGCGGAGGCGATCAGCACCTCGCGGGTGACCCGGTCCTCGTCCGTGCCGAGCGCGCGGGCCCGCTCCAGGAGGTCCACCAGCCGTGCGCGGAACGCCTGCTCGGCCTCAGCCGACAGGTCCGGCAGGCCGGGTTCGGCCGGCCGGACGCCCAGCAGGGCAGGCGTCAGCGGATCGGCGGCGAACAGCGCTTCGGCGAACTCGTCGGCGAGTTCGGTGACCGTGGTCATGGGCAGGCCCCCCGGGGTGGTCGGTGTCTCGTCCGCGACCCTAACGGAGAGCACCGACAGAAACGCCGTGTATTCGCCCGCGGCGGACGGCCTTCGGCGGTGCCGGATCGGCGAAGCGGTAGCGTTCTGCAGGTGGCCGTGACCGATCCCGTGGATGCCCGCCTGCTCGCCGCGCTCGCCGACCTCGGCAAGACCGCGGTGCACGAGCTGGCGGCCAAGGTCGGCATGGATCCCCGCGAGGTCGCCTACCGCCTGGTCGCGCTGTCCGGCAGCGGCCTCCCGCTGCTGGTGGGCGTCGAGAGCGACCCGCAGGGGCTGCGGGCGGCGATCGCGAACGTGCCGCCGTCGTGGGCGAACCGGCCACCGCAGCCGGTCCCGGCCCCGCCGTTACATCCGGTGCCGCCATCGCATCCGGTGCCGCAGCAGCCCCCGCCGCCGATGGCGCCGCCGGTCCAGGGGACGCCTTCGGGGCCGTACAACGTCCAGGGCGTGCCTTCGGGGCCGTATGCCGTGCAGGGCTCGCCTTCCGGGCCGTACAACGTGCAAGGCGCGCCCTCGGGACCGTATGCCGTGCACGGCACGCCTTCCGGGCCGCACAACGTGCAGGGCACGCCCTCGGGACCGCACGCCGTCCAAGGCACGCCGTCCGGCCGGTACCCGGGCCCGCCGCCGCGGCCGCCCCAGCCCTCGCGTCCGTTCACGCCGCCGCCGGTGCCGCTCGACCCGGCGGTGAGCACGTGGGGCCTGCCGCAGACGGCGTCGTGGGCCCGCGGCGACGAGCCGCCCAAACCTGCGGCCGCGGGCAAGCGGGGCAGGCTCGGCGAGGTGATGGAGACCCAGGGCCTGGAGGGCGAGCAGCTTTCGGTGCAGCTGCTGGAGGTCCAGGACCCGGCGGACTACCTGTTCAGCGCGGCGGGCTACCGCCTGGAGGACGGCGAGCGCGCGGTGGTCGTGCACACCGAGATCACCAACCGCGGTTCGATCCCGTTCGCCTCGCTGCCGGACAACTACCTGGAGCTGCTCACCGCCGACGGCAAGGCGATCGGCAAGGCCCCGGTGTCCCTGACGTCGCGGCCCCCGCACAAGATCGGCGTCAAGCCGGGCGAGACCCTCGGCGGCCACACGGTGTACGTCCTGCCGGACGCGACCCGCGTGGTCTCGGTCCGCTGGAGTCCCCGCCCGGAACCGGACGAGCGCACCCTGACCTGGTCGATCGACGACTGACCGGCCGGGTGCCGGACGCGCTAGTAGCTCTCGTCCCGCAGGATCTCCAGGGCCTTGGCCAGGTCGGCCGGGTACTCCGACTCGAACTCGACCCACCGGCCGTCGGCCGGGTGGGCGAACGCCAGTGTCTTCGCGTGCAGCCACTGGCGACTCAGCCCGAGGTGGCGGGCCAGTACCGGGTCCGCGCCGTACGTCAGGTCGCCGACGCACGGATGCCGCAGAGCCGAGAAGTGCACGCGGATCTGGTGCGTGCGCCCGGTTTCCAGCTTGATGTGGGCCAGCGACGCCGCCCGGAACGCCTCGACCACCTCGTAGTGCGTCACGCTCGGGCGGCCGCCCTGGACGACCGCGAACTTGTAGTCGTGGCGGGGGTGGCGGTCGATCGGGGCGTCGATCGTGCCGCGGGTGGGGTCCGGGTGGCCCTGGACGATCGCGTGGTAGCCCTTGTCCACCGTGCGTTCCTTGAACGCGCGCTTGAGCACCGTGTACGCGTGCTCGCTCTTGGCCACCACCATCACGCCGGTCGTGCCCGCGTCGAGCCGGTGCACCACGCCCTGGCGCTCGGCCGCACCCGACGTCGCGATGCGCAGGCCCGCCGCGGCGAGGCCGCCGACCACCGTCGGGCCGGTCCAGCCCGGGCTCGGGTGCACCGCGACGCCGACCGGCTTCGAGATCACCACGATGTCGTCGTCGTCGTGCAGGATCTGCATGCCTTCGACCGGCTCGGCCACGACCTCCACCGGGTTGGCCGGCTCGGGCAGCGTGACCTCCAGCAGGCCGCCCGCGGCGAGGCGGTCGGACTTGCCCGCCGGGCGGCCGTCGAGCAGCACGTCGCCGGACTCGGCCAGCTCGGCGACGACCGTGCGGGACAGCCCGAGCAGCTTGGCGAGGCCGGCGTCGACCCGCATCCCGTCGAGCCCGTCGGGCACCGGGAGCATCCGCGAGGTCACGCCGTCTCCTCCGCCTTCTTCTTGTCCTTGGTCGACGTGCCGTCGTAGTCTTTGCCCAGCAGCGACAGCAGCACGATGAGCGCGCCGCCGACGCAGATCGCCGAGTCGGCGATGTTGAAGATCGCGAAGCCCTTGCCGTTGGGCGCGAACGCCGAGATGAAGTCGACGACGTGCCCCTGCAGCCCGCCGGGCGCGCGGAAGATGCGGTCGGTGAGGTTGCCGGTCGCGCCGGCGAGGACCAGGCCGAGGCCGATCGCCCAGCCGATCGAGCGCAGCCGCCGCGACAGCCAGACGATCGCGATGACGACGGCCAGCGCGACCAGCGCCAGCACCCACGTCATGCCGGTGGCCATCGAGAACGCGGCACCCGGGTTGCGGATCACCTGCAGGTAGATCAGCCCGCCGAGGATCCGGACCGGCTCCTTGCCCTCCAGGTTCGCGGTGACCAGGTTCTTCGTCACCAGGTCGATCGCCCAGAACACGACGGCGACGGCGAACACCCAGCCGACCCGCCGCTTCGGCAGCAGCGGCTTCGCCGGGACCTCCGGGTTCTCCGGCGCGTCGGCGGCGGGGTCGGGCACCGCTTCGGCGGCGGTTCCGGTGTCGGGCTCGGAGTGGCTGGGCTCGGTGCTCACCGGTCCATTGTCCACGGCGCTGGTCAGGGCGTGTCGGCGGCGGTGACCGGCCCGGCCCCGCGACGCCACAGCAGCGCGGCGAACGCGGCCGCGAGCAGCACGCCCGCCGAGCACAGCACCCCGGCAGGCACCGGCGGGAACACCAGCGCGACCAGGGCGGACACCCCGGCGGCGGCCGCGACGAACCAGCTGCGCTCGTACGCCGCCAGCACGATCAGCCCGAGCGTCGCCAGGAGCGTGCCGCGCACGTCGCCGGGCCAGTGCAGCTCCAGGAAGCCGACGAGGTCGAGCAGCGGGACGGCGGCCAGTGCCCCGAGCGTGGCGAGCACGAACCGGACGGGACGCGGCCGCAGGCCGAACCAGTACCAGCCCGCCACGGCGACGACCACGCAGGCGAGCCCGGCGAGCCAGCCGAGCGTCGCCGACGGCACCCCGCCCAGCCGGACGACGTCCGTCGCATAGGTCGTGCCGCCGACCCCGCCGGTGCCGTAGCCGCTGAGCGTCTGATAGCCCGCCGAAAAGTCCGCGAGCGGCCTCGGCTCGTCCGGGACCAGGTGGACGACCACCATCACCAGCTGCGCGAATCCCAGCGCGGCCAACGGGAACCAGTACCGCGGTGCACTCCCCACCGGGGCAGGATAGCGGCCGCGAGGAGGACGGCCGCCGAGACGAGGACGCCCGGCAGGTCGGCGACGGCGACCGCGATCCCGCCGGAGAGCACGGCCGCCGCGAGCACCAGCGGGCTGCGTCCGGCCCAGGCGACCAGTGCCAGGCCGAGCGTCGCCAGCACCGGGCCGCGCGTGCCCGCGTCCAGGCCGAACTGGCGGAAGGCCACCAGATCCAGCAGCGGGACGGCGAGGAACACGCCCACGACCAGCGCCACCAGCACCCGGGCCCGCAGCGGCTCGTCACGCGTCACGGCGATCCAGAGCACGATGGCCAGGAACGCCGCGATCAGCGCGTAGAGCCAGCCTGGGCCGCTGCCCGCGGTGTAGGCGGTCACCGAATCACCGATGCCGATCAGCTGCTGCGAAGTCCCGTAGCCGCCGAAGGACATGCCGAACAGTCCTTCGTAGTGCTCGCCGGACGGTGTCGCCGAGAAGTGCGTGCCCAGTTCCGCGGCCGCGGCCGACCGGCGGAACAACTCGACCGTGACCAGCGTCAGCTCGGCGAATCCGACGAGCGCGAGCGGCACCCAGGTCTGCCCTCTCCCCATCGGCACAGGGTAACCCCGGGTCAGCAGAACGGCGGGAGTTCGCGCGGGTCGCCGGCGGGCGCCCAGCGGCCGTCCACCTTCGTGTACTCCCAGCGCGCACCGCGGGCGACGATCTGGCGCAGCGCCAGCACGACGCGGTCGACGTGCTCTTCGGTGCTGCCCAGGCCGAGGCTGACGCGGACGGCCTGCTGCCCGTCGCCGCCGGCGACGCCGATCAGCCGCTTGGCCGCGATGTGGGCGCAGAAGGCGCCGTCGCGCACGCCGATGCCGTACTCGGCCGACAGGACCGCGGCGAGCCAGCCGGGGTCGAAGCCGTCGACGACGAAGCTGACCGTGCCGACCCGGTCGACCGGCGCGTCGAACAGCCGCAGCTCGGCGCAGCCCGGGATGGCCTCCAGTCCCTTGCGCAGCCGGGCGAGCAGGGCCTGTTCATGCGCGACGACGGCGTCCCAGCTCTTGCTGAGTGTTTCGCAGGCGACGCCGAGCGCGTACACGCCGACGGTGTTGGGCGAACCGGCTTCGTGCCGCTCCGGCCCGGAGTTCCAGACGACGGCGTCCTCGGTGACGAGCTTGGTCGCGCCGCCCCCGGCGAGGTACGGCCGCGCGGCACGCAGCCAGTCGGCACGCCCGATCAGCGCACCCGCTCCGAAGGGCGCGTACAGCTTGTGGCCGGAGAGGGCGACGTAGTCGACGTCCAGTTCCCTGATCGAGATCGGACGGTGCGGGGCGAGCTGGGCGGCGTCGAGCGCGACGCGCGCGCCGTGTTTCCGCGCCACCGCCGCGATTTCCGCGACCGGGAGCAGCTCACCGGTCACATTGGACGCTCCGGTGACGACCACCAGACGCGGTCCCTGCGGGGAATCCGCGAGCGCTTCGTCCACAGCGGACACTGCGGCCAGCCGCGTGCGCGGGGTCGGCAGCCGCCGGACGTTCGGTCCCTGCCACGGCAGCAGCGCGGCGTGGTGCTCGGTGTCGAACACGATCACGGTGGTGTGGCGGGGAAGGCTGCGGGCGAGCAGGTTGAACGAGTCGGTGGTGTTGCGGGTGAAGACGACGGTGTCGGTCTGCCGCGCGCCGGTGAAGCGGCGCAGGACGTCGCGGGTGCGTTCGTACAGCTTCGTCGAGACCTGCGAGGCGAACCCGGCACCGCGGTGGACGCTGGCGTACCAGGGCAAGAACTCGTCGACGGCACGGCGGACGGCGTCGAGACACGGCGCGCTCGCGGCGTGGTCGAGATTGGCGTAGCCGATGTCCCCGCCGGTGACGAGCGGAACCCGCAGCGCAGCACCGGCAACGGCGGGAATCCCCGGCGCGGCAACGGTTTCGGGCTGGGTACGAGCGATGGCGAGAGTCATCGGGGTGCCTCCTCGGCAGTCCGGGGGACCCCGGCGAGGGGCCCGCGCTTGCCTGCCGCACTGCGCGACCGGCCCGGTCCTCACCCGGGGCACCCCACCGCGGTAGGAGGGTTGCCGGCCAGCAAGCCGGGGCTTCACGCTGGCACTCATGACCTGATCCAAAAGGTAACCGAGAACGCACCCGGCGGCCAACCCCGAACTCACATTCTGAGACGCCGCTCACCTTCGACCGAAACCCGAGCGAGTCTCAGAGCTTTGCGCGGAACCGTCCCGGGAGCTGCGTGACCGCGTTGTCGGTCACGTGCGTCGCCGTTCCCGAGTACTGCTGCTCGCCCGCCGTGAAGCGCCAACCGCCGAGGACCTTTCCGTCGATCGGCTCGCCGTACGCCGTTGCCAGGGCTGTCGAAACCGCGCCGAACGCGACGCCGTTCCAGTTGCCCGCGTCCGAGCGGGCCGCCGGGGCGTCCGGGAGGGTCCACAGCGTGAAGTGCACGTGGGCGCCCGTGCTGGTGCCGCCGCACGGCAGGGCGTTGCCGGTCGAGCCGAGCACCGTGCCCGCCTCGACGTGCTCGCCGTCGGTGACCTTGATGCCTTCCATGTGGTAGTAGCCGGTCCGCCAGCCGCCGTCGTGGTCGATGGTCACCCAGTCGCCGCCGGCGCAGTGCTGGAGGTGGACGGTGCCCGCCAGCGGGGCACGCACGGTGCGGTCGGCCGGGCTGAAGTCGATCGCGTTCTTCACGCCGGTGCTGCCGTCGTCGGAGTGGATGCCGGCCGAGTAGACCTGCTGGCCCGCCGCGAACGGCAGCGCGAGCGTCGGGAAGGGCGCCACTTCGGCGGTCGCGGTGGGGGCGGCGAGCAGTCCGGCGGCCGCGATGATCGCGGCGGCCAGGCCCGCCCCGGGCAGGCGAAGTTTCGTCACCGTGCGTACTCCTCAGGCTATATGCTCACCCATTCGAACTAACCGGAACGAGCGCACAGTAAGCCAAAAGGAGGATCTCACGGAAGATCGAGTGAGATTTTTGTGAGAAAAACTCGCGAAACGCGGAACGGGCTAGCGGCCCGACTCGCCCTTCCAGCGGGCCAGGCGCCCGGCGCGGTCGACCGCGCGAAGACGGCGCTCGACGGCGTCACGGACCTTGCTCGTCGTGACGACCAGCAGCTGGTCGTTCTCCTGGAGCCGGGTCGTCTTCTGCGGGGTGAAGCCGGTGCCTTCGCGGACGATCAGGCTGATCGTCGCCCCGACCGGCAGCCGCAGCTCGGACAGGTACACGCCGTGCAGCTTCGACCCGGGCTGGATCCGGACCTGCAGCAGCTCGGCGCCCATCTCGTCCAGCGGCGCGGAGTCGACCTCGATCTCGTGCGGCTCGGACTTCTTCGCCAGCCCGAGCCGGCGCGCAAGCGGCCCGAGCGTCGCGCCCTGCAGCAACGTCAGGACGATGACCAGCACGAACACCGCGTCGACCAGCCGCTGCGCGCCCGGCACGCCGTGGGACAGCGGGATCATCGCCAGCACGATCGGCACCGCGCCGCGCAGGCCCGCCCACGACAGGAACGCCTGCTCCCGCCACGGCAGCCGGAAGGGCAGCATCGACAGCACGACGGAGATCGGCCGCGCGAGCAGCAGCACGACCGCGCCCGCGACCAGGCCCGGCACGACCGCGTCGAGCAGCCGGCTCGGCGAAGCGAACAGGCCGAGCAGCACGAACAGCCCGATCTGGGCCAGCCAGCCCAGGCCTTCGGCGAACGACAGCGTGTCCGACCGGTGCGGCAGCCGCGAATTGCCGAGCACCAGCGCGGCGACGTAGGTCGCGAGCAGCCCCGACGCGTGCAGCAGCTGCCCCGACGAGTACGCCACGACGCACACCGCGACCGTCGCGAGCGGGTAGAGGCCGGTCGCGGGCAGCGCGGCCCGGCGCAGCGCGAACCCGCCGGCGAACCCGAAGCCGAGCCCGATGGCCAGCCCCGCGGCCAGCTCGTAGGCGGCCAGCAGCGGCAGCGTCCAGTCCACTGTGGTGCCTTCGGCGAGCACCACGACGGCGATGTAGGCCGGTGCGTCGTTGATTCCCGACTCGAGTTCGAGCGCGCCGGTCAGCCGTTTTCCGATGCCGGCCGAGCGCAGCACGGAGAACACCGCGGCCGCGTCGGTCGAGGCGAGCACCGCGCCCCACAGCAGCGCGAACCGCCAGTCGAGGCCGAGCAGCCAGTGCAGGGCCGCGCCGGTGACCGCGACGCTCACCACCACGGCCACTGTGGACAGTGCGATTCCGGCGCCCAGCGCGGGTTTCACCGCCGACCACCGGGTGGTCAGGCCACCTTCGGCGAGGATCATGACGAGCGCGGCGAGACCGAGGGCCTGGGTCAGCGCGGGGTTGTCGAACCGGATGCCGAACCCGGCCTCACCCAGCAGCACCCCGATCCCGAGGTACAGCAACAGCGACGGCAGCCCCAGCCGGATCGACACGCGCACGGCGAGCACGGACGCGAGGAGGACGACGCCGCCGACGCCGAGCAGCACGGGGAGCTGGTCCATGCCGCCTCCTCCCGAGTGCCGTGGGCACTCAGGATAGTGAGGCGGCCGGATTAACTCGTTCGTGTACCGCTGCCCGGCGCGCGACCACGGGTGTGTTAAGGCCGGGTGAGCGCACCGAGATCGACACCGAGCGCGGCGAACGGCTCCGCCGCGGGTGGCAGCACCTTGACCGCGCGATGCCCGTCGCGGGCGACCCAGCCGGCGTCGACGGCCCGGTCGAGCAGCGCCGCGGGCACGGCGCCGGCGAGGTGGTCCCGCCGCTCCGTCCAATCCAGACACTCGCGCAGCAGCGGCCGCCGCCCGGCCGCGACCGGGACGCCGAGGTCCGCCAGCACCTCGCGGCCGCGCGCGGTGAGCGTCAGCCCGCCGTCGGTGTCGAGCAGGCCGGTGGCCAGCATGCCGTCCCGGATCGCGACGCCGAGCACCCCGGCGAGGTGGTCGTAGCAGGTCCGCGCGAACCCGAGCCGCCGCACCCGCACCGACGAGCGCAGCCCGGTCACCGGCCGGTGCTCGGCGTGCTGGGCCAGGTGCTCGATCAGCTCGGCCACGCGCGGGTCGGCGATCCGGACGTAGCTGGCCCGGCCCTGCTTGACCCGGGCGACGAAGCCGGCGTCGGCCAGCCGCGTGACGTGCTCGCTGGCCGTCGAAAGCGCTATCCCGGCTGCCTTCGCCAGCTCACCGACGGTCCAGGCCCGCCCGTCCAGCAGGGCGAGGCACATGGTGGCCCGGCTCGGGTCGGCCAGCACGGCGGCCACTTCGGCCAGCGCAATCGTCTCCACCCGACCACGGTAAGGCCCGGTCCCTTCGGCCGGGACCGAAGGGACGTACCTGAGGGGTCGGCCCGCGTACCTGGACAGTCGGCCTGCGTACCTGGAGGGTCGGATGACGAACCGACCCTCCGAGTACGCGGGCCGACGCCCGGGGTACGGATCAGAGGGCGTTGAGGAACTTCGCGGCCACCTGGACCGCCGGGCCCGAGTCGTTGGAGTTCTCCAGGACCACCGCGAACGCCACGTTGCCGCGGTAGCCGACGAACCAGCCCGCGGCCTGGGAACCGTCGCCGAACTGGGCGGTGCCCGTCTTGCCGAACACCTTGCCCGCGCCCGCCGCGGCCCGGCCGGTGCCGCTCGTCACCACCGCGCGCATCATCGGCCGCACCTGGGCGAGCACCGACGCCGGTGGCGGCGAGTAGCCCTCGACGACCGTCGTGTCGAGGTCGTGCCAGAGGCGGGGCGTGATCGCCTTGCCGGAGGCGACCGTGGCGGCCATCAGCGCGCCGCCGAGGGCGCTGACCTGGATCTTCCCCTGGCCGAACCCGTCTTCGACCTGCTCGTCCTTGCTCCCCGCGGGCTCGACCTTGCCGAGTTCGGTGTTGATCCCGGGGATCTCGTAGTCGGCGTTGAGGCCCAGCTCGTCGGCGGCCTTCGCGAGCCCGTCGGCAGGCAGGGCGAGCGCGAGCTGCCCGAACGTCGTGTTGCAGGACCGCGCGAAGGCCGTCTGCAGGTTCGTCGCGCCCAGCTCGAAGCCCTCGTTCTTGACCGTGCGCGTGCCGATCGTCGCGACGCCGGGGCAGTCGACCGGCGAGTTCGCGGTGAGCCCGCTCTGCTGGATCGCCGCGACCGACGTCGCGATCTTGAACGACGAACCCGGTTCGTACAGGCCGTTGAGGGCCTTCGGCGACTCTCCGGCACCGGAGTTCTGCGCGACGGCGAGGATGTCCCCCGAGCCGGTGTCGAGGGCGACCAGCATCGCCGACCCGCTGTAGCCGTTGACCGCGGACTGCGCGGCGTTCTGCGCGGCCAGGCTCAGGCTCGACGTCAGCGCCTTGGCGTCGTCGCCGGAGGTCTTCCCGAACAGCGTTTCGAGGCTCTTTCCCGAGGTGTCGGTGCGCTGGACGGCGTAGCCGCCGCCCTTCGCGGCCGTGACCTGCCCGGTCAGTGCCGAACGCAGCAGCGGCGCGAAGTTGGCGTCCACCGGCTTGACCCCGGCGGGCCCGCTGACGACCAGGGGCTTGCCGTCGCGGTCGGCGACGGCGGTGGTGTCCTGCACCGCGGTGCTGACCACCAGCCGCTGCCCGGCCTCCAGCTTCGGGTGCAGCAGCGACGGTGCCCAGTGGACCAGCCACTTGCCGTCGCCGAGGACGAGCTGGAACGGCACGTCGTAGGCCCATTTGCCCGGTTTCAGCGCCCACGACAGGCTGAACGTCCCGCCCGTCTGCTTCGCCCCGGCCGGGGTCGGCTGCAGGACGGTCAGCTTGGCGGCGACCGACGACGGGTTCAGCGTGTTCCGCGCGTCCCGCAGGGCCACCGCGGCCGTCGCGGAGTCGTCGGTCAGCCGGGCCGCGGCGTCGGTGTTGTTCTCGGAGAGATCCTGCAGGTATTCGGTGATCGCCGAATGCGGGTCCACCGCACCGGGCTTTTCGACGGCGGTGGCCCCGGTGTCCGCCTCCGACGCCGTTCCACTGCCTTTGAGCAGGAAGAACGCCGCCACCACGGCCACCACGACCAGCAGCGCGCCGCCGATCAGGATGCCGCGTCTCTTGCCAGGACTCATCTCGCGTGCCCCTCCCCCACGCGCGCCTCCCGCGCGCACAAGGGCCCAGCTTGCCGATTCCCGGCCGGGCAGGCAAGAAAGCAACCGATTCGTGATCACCGGGCAGGCCTCCTCCCCGGCCGCCCAAGCCGGGAAGGAGGCCGGACGTCACGCCTTGGCGACCGCTGCGGTCACCTTCGTACCGTCGCCGACCGTGCCGGCGAAGCCCTCGGGCGCCGGGCCATAGGTCACCGACGTCGCCAGGGTCTCCGAGGCCAGGAACTGCTCGTGCGCCCGCGCCGCCTCGACGACGTCCGCGGGAGCGTCGACGGTCAGCGCGATCCGGTCGGCGACGTCGAGCCCGGCCTCGCGGCGGGCCTGCTGCACCACGCGCACCAGGTCACGGACCACGCCCTCGGCCGCCAGCTCCGGCGTGACCTCGGTGTCGATCAGGACCAGGCCGGACCCGCCGGGCAGCTCCGCCGCCGCGCCGCCGCCCTTGGCGACCAGCCGCCGCTCGAACTCGCCCTCCTGCAGGGTGATCCCGGCCGCGACCACGGCGCCGCCCTGGAAGGACCAGTCGCCCGCCTTGACCGCCTTGATCACCGTCTGGACGTCCTTGCCCAGCCGCGGGCCTGCGGCGCGGGCGTTCACCGCGACCTCGAACCCGCCGTGCGCGGCGACGTCGGTGGTCAGCTCGACCGCCTTGACGTTCACCTCGTCCCGGAGGATGTCGGCGAAGGCGCCCATCGTCTCGGCGTCCGAAGCCGCGACGACCAGCGACGACAGCGGCAGCCGCACGCGCAGCTTGTTCGCCTTCCGCAGCGACAGCGCCGACGACGCCACCTGCCGCACCCGGTCCATCGCCGTCACCAGCGCCGCGTCCGCGGGCAGGTCGTTGGCGTTCGGCCAGTCGGTCAGGTGCACCGAGCGGCCGCCGGTGAGGCCGCGCCAGACCACCTCGGTGGTCAGCGGCAGCAGCGGCGCCGCGACCCGCGACGTCACCTCCAGCACGGTGTGCAGCGTGTCGATCGCGTCCTTCTCGCCCGCCCAGAAGCGGTCGCGCGAGCGGCGCACGTACCAGTTCGTCAGGACCTCGAGGAAGTCACGGACGGTCTGGCACGCGCCCGCGACGTCGTAGCTGTCCATCGCGTACTCGACGTCGGTGACCAGCTCGTGCGTCTTGGCCAGGATGTAGCGGTCGAGCACGTTCGCCGAGTCCGTGCGCCACGTGCCGTCCACGCCTTCGGCGTTGGCGTACAGCGCGAGGAAGTAGTACGAGTTCCACAGCGGCAGCACGGCCTGGCGGACGGCGTCGCGGATGCCCTTGTCGGTGACGACCAGGTTGCCGCCGCGCAGGATCGGGCTCGCCATCAGGTACCAGCGCATGGCGTCGGAGCCGTCGCGCTCGAAGACCTCGTTGACGTCCGGGTAGTTGCGCAGGGACTTGGACATCTTCTGCCCGTCCGAGCCGAGCACGATGCCATGCGAGACGCAGGTGCGGAACGCCGGCCGGTCGAACAACGCCGTCGCCAGCACGTGCAGCACGTAGAACCAGCCGCGGGTCTGCCCGATGTACTCGACGATGAAGTCGCTCGGGTAGTGGTGCTCGAACCACTCGGCGTTCTCGAACGGGTAGTGCACCTGGGCGTACGGCATCGAGCCGGAGTCGAACCAGACGTCGAGGACGTCCGGGACGCGGCGCATGGTGGACTTGCCGGTCGGGTCGTCCGGGTTCGGCCGGGTCAGCTCGTCGATGTAGGGCCGGTGCAGGTTGTCCAGCCGCACGCCGAAGTCGCGCTCCAGCTCGTCGAGCGAGCCGTAGACATCGGTGCGCGGGTACTCGGGGTTGTCGGACTGCCACACCGGGATCGGCGTACCGAAGTACCGGTTGCGGGAGATCGACCAGTCGATGGCGTTCTCCAGCCACTTGCCGAACTGGCCGTCCTTGACGTTCTCCGGGTACCAGGTGATCTGCTGGTTCAGCTCGACCATCCGGTCCTTGAACTGCGTCACCGCGACGAACCACGACGACACCGCGCGGTAGATCAGCGGGTTCCGGCAGCGCCAGCAGTGCGGGTAGGAGTGGTCGTAGGTCTCGTGCCGCAGCAGGACCGCACCCTGCTGCGCCGCGCCGCCCGTGCCGTTCTTGAGGTCGCGGACGATGTTCGGGTTGGCGTCGAAGACCTGCTGGCCCTCGTAGTCGGGCACGGTCGCGTCGAACCTGCCGTTCGCGTCCACCGGCGTGACCGGCGTGATGCCGGCGGCGTCGGTGACGAGCTTGTCGTCGGCGCCGTAGGCGGGCGCGATGTGGACGATTCCGGTGCCGTCGTCGGTGGTGACGTAGTCGGCGGCGAGCACCTGGTGGGCGTTCTCGGTGCCGACGAAGTACGGGAACGGTGGCGCGTAACGGGTTCCGAGCAGCTGCGCGCCGGTGTAGTGCGCGACGACCGCCGGCTCTTCGCCGAGTTCCCGCGCGTACGCGGCCACCCGCGCTTCGGCGAGCAGGAACCGCTTGCCGTCGTGCTCCACGACGACGTACTGCACGTCCGGATGCACCGCCGCGGCGAGGTTGGACGGCAGCGTCCACGGCGTCGTCGTCCAGATCAGCAGGTAGGCGCCGTCGAGGTCGTTGCCGTTGCCCTCCAGGCGGAACCCGACGGTGACGGCCGGGTCCTGGCGGTTGCGGTAGACGTCGGAGTCCATGCTCAGCTCGTGGTTGGACAGCGGCGTCGCGTCGCGCCAGCAGTACGGCAGGACGCGGTAGCCCTCGTACACGAGTCCCTTGTCCCACAGGCGTTTGAACGCCCAGAGCACCGACTCCATGTAGGTGACGTCGAGGGTCTTGTAGTCGTTGTCGAAGTCGACCCAGCGCGCCTGGCGGGTGACGTACTCGCGCCACTCGTTCGTGTAGCGCAGGACGGACTCGCGCGAAGCCTCGTTGAACTTCGCGATGCCCATCTCTTCGATCTCAGACGTCTCGGTGATGCCGAGCTGGCGCATCGCCTCCAGCTCGGCGGGCAGGCCGTGGGTGTCCCAGCCGAAGCGGCGCTCGACCTTGCGGCCCTTCATCGTCTGGTAGCGCGGCACCAGGTCCTTGACGTACCCGGTGAGCAGGTGGCCGTAGTGCGGCAGGCCGTTGGCGAACGGCGGGCCGTCGTAGAAGACGTACTCGTTCTCGCCCTTTTCGCCCGCCGGGCGCGCGTCGATCGTCGCCTGGAACGTCCGGTCCGTCTCCCAGTAGGCGAGGACCTGCTTCTCCAGCGCGGGGAAGGACGGCTGCGACGGGACTCCTGCGCCGTCGTCCAGTGAGGCCTGGGGGTACATCCGGGTGCTCCTCGGTTCGTCGCTCGCGTACGGGCGACCGGCTCCCACGCCGATCACCCACACGGGGACGAGACGCCTTCCGGCGTACCGCGGTACCACCCCGCTTGCCCGCAGCGTCGACGCCACGGACCTCTCGTTCGGCGGCTGTCACGGGCCGCACCCGTCCGGTTCTACTGAGAGCGTGCGCTCGGTTCTTCCGGAGGCTCCCCGGTGATGGCCGGATCGACGCCGTGCTGCCTTCCAGGTTAACCGGCCGCCGCAACCGGGTTGTCACAGGGCACGCCGAAACGAAGGCGACCGCCGCGGCGATCCCCCGTTAGCATGACCGCGCGCCGCCGAGTGAGTCCGCGGCCGGAAACCACGGGGGAACTTTCACGGTGAGCCGCACTTTTCAGGTGGATCTTCGCGGGGTCGTCGACCTGCTCAGCAGGCACCTCTACGCCAGCCCGCGCGTGTACGTGCGGGAACTGCTGCAGAACGCCGTCGACGCGGTGACCGCGCGCCGCGCTCGGGAGCCCGGCGCGCCCGCCACCATCGCGCTGGAGGTCGGCGACGGCGTCCTGCACGTGACCGACACCGGGATCGGGCTCACCGAAGCCCAGGTGCACGAGCTGCTGGCGACGATCGGCCGCAGCTCCAAACGGGACGAACTGGGCTTCCAGCGCCACGAGTTCCTCGGCCAGTTCGGCATCGGGCTGCTGTCGGCGTTCCTGGTCGCCGACGAGGTGCACGTCGTGACGCGCTCGGCGGACGGCGGCCCGGCCGTCGGCTGGACGGGCCGGTCCGACGGCACCTACGCCATCGGCCCCGGCGAGCGCGACACGCCGGGCACCACGGTCACCCTCCGCGCGCGGCCCGGCGCCGAGCAGTGGTTCGTGCCCGCGACGGTCACCGACCTGGCCACCCTCTACGGCTCGCTGCTGCCGTTCGACATCACCGTCGACGGCCGCGCGGTCACCGGCCGGGTGCCGTGGGCCCGCGACGACCGCACGCCGGGGCAGCGCCAGGCCGACCTCGTCGGCTACGCGCAGGACACCCTGGGCTTCACGCCGTTCGACGTCGTCGAGCTGGACGTGCCCGAGGTGGGGCTGACCGGGGTGGCCTACGTGCTGCCGTTCCCGGCCAGCCCGGCCGAGCACGGCGGCCACCGCGTCTACCTCAAGCGGATGCTGCTGGCCGAGAACGCGCCGGGGCTGCTGCCGGACTGGGCGTTCTTCGCCCGCTGCGTCGTCGACGCGGGCGAGCTGCGGCCGACCGCGAGCCGGGAGGCGCTCTACGACGACGGCCAGCTGGAGTCGACGCGCGAGGCACTCGGCGACCGGCTGCGCGGCTGGCTCGTCGGGCTGGCCCGCACCGCGCCCGACCGGCTGAACCGCTTCCTCGGCATCCACCACCTCGGCGTCAAGGCGCTGGCCCTGCACGACGACGAGATGCTGCGGCTGGTCGACCAGTGGTGGCCGGTGGAGACCAACGTCGGCCGGATGACCATGGCCGAGTTCCGCGGCCGCTACGGGCTGCTGCGCTACTGCGCCACCACCGACGAGTTCCAGCAGCTGGCCGGGGTGGCCGCCGCGCAGGACATCGCCGTGATCAACGGCGGCTACACCTACGACAGCGAGCTGGCCGAGCGGATGCGGGCGCTGGAGCCGGACCTGGCGGTGACCCGGCTCGACCCGAGCGACCTCACCACCGCGTTCGCCGAGCTCGACAGCGCCACGGCACTGGCCACCCGCCCGTTCGTCGTCGCCGCGCAGCGGCACCTCGACCGGCTCGGCTGCGAGGTCGTGCTGCGCGAGTTCGAGCCGGCGAGCCTGCCGGTGCTGTACCTGCTGGACCGCGCCGCCGCGTTCGCCGGCGAGCTGCGTGCCACCAGGAACCAGGTCGACGAGCTGTGGGCGGGCGTGCTCTCGGCGTTCGAGAAGCCCGCCGACGACCGCCCGCAGCTGGTGCTCAACCACCGCAACCCGCTGGTGCGGCGGATCTGCCTGCTCGACGACGACACCCTGCGCGGGCTGGCCGTCGAGTCGCTCTACGGCCAGGCCCTGCTGTTCGGCAGGCACCCGATCCGGCCGGCGGAAGCCGCGCTGCTCAACCGTTCGTTCCTCGGCCTGCTGGAGCAGGCCGTCCCCGGGGAGGAAAGCCGATGACCGCGCCCGTCGCCGAGGAACAGCAGCTGTGGGAGCGGATGTGGGCGGCCAAGCGGCTGCCGTACGGCCGCGCCCAGACAGCTGCGCTGGAAGCCGTGCTCCGGGACGCCGACGCGCTCGGCTCCGCGGAACTGCGTTACGGCGTCCGGATCCTGATCACCAGCGCCTACCAGCAGGGTGGTGAGCCCGCGAAGGCGTTCGTGCCGTTCGCCTGGTGCCTGGCGGTGCACGACCGCGGGGAAGCCGACCCGCGCTGGAACCACGACCTGCACTGGTACTTCAAGTTCATGGCCGGGTCGATGGCCTCGTTCCCGGAGGTGCCGCTGGAGCAGGCCCGCGGCGTGCTCGACGACATGGAACGCCGGTACCGCGCGGCCGGGTACTCGATGAACCCGGTGCACCAGTACCGCGCCGTGCTCGCCCGGCACGTCGGCGACCGCGAGACCGCCGCCGAGCAGTACCGGCTGTGGTCGGCCGCGCCGCGCGGGGAGATGTCCGACTGCATCGGCTGCGAACCGAGCGACAAGGTCGCGCACCTGAACTGGCTCGGCAGGTACGCCGAGGCGATCGAGGTGGCCGAGCCGGTGCTGGGCGGGACGTTCACCTGCATCGAGCAGCCGCACCTGATCCTGACCGAGCTGCTGCTGCCGTATGTCCACACCGGACGGTTCGCCGAGGCCGCCGCCGCGCACCGCCAGGCGTACCGGGCGATCCGGCACGACCCGGCGCAGCTGCAGGAGGTCGCGACGCACATCGCGTTCTGCGCGCTGACCGGCAACCACGCCCGCGGGCTGGACCTGGTCGAGCGGCACCTCGGCTGGCTCGACGCGCCGCCGACGCCGTACGCGGAGCAGGAGTTCGCCGCCGCGGCGGCGCTGACCCTGCGGCTGGTGGCCGAGGAGGGGCACGGCGACGCTCCGGTGCGCCGTCCCGGCGGCACGACCACGGTGGCCGCGCTGCGGGAGGAGCTGGCCGGGCGGGCGCTGGCCGTGGCCGCGCGGTTCGACGCCCGCAACGGCACGTCCGAGCAGGGCGACCGGATCCGCGCGGTGCTCGCCGCCACGCCGCTGACCGGCCGGCTGCCGCTGTCGGGCACCACGGCACCCGCACCTCCCGCCGAGACGCCCGCCGCCCAGCCCGTCCTGCCGGACTCGCCGGCGGAGCTGGCCGACCTCGCCGACCGCGAGGCGCGGCTGGGCCGTTCGCCCGAGCGCGTCTGGGCGCGCTTCGACGAGGTGTGCCCGGAACCGTCGGGCGCGCTGCGGGCCCGTCGGCTGTCCGCGGCGGCGGACACCCACGTGCAGGACGACTTTGCCGCCGCGAGCCGCGGTTTCGCGGAGGCGGCCGGGGTGTTCGAGGAAGCAGGCGAAGCCGTTTCGGCGGAAGCCGAACGTGGCAAGGAAATCCTGTTCGCGGCGCTGGCCGGGGACCGCCCGGACGCGGTCGCGGAGCTCGAAGCGTCGGCGGCGCGCCTGGCGGAGATCGGCGAGCCCGCCGACCACGCCCGCGCCCTGCTGCGGCTGGCGGTCCTCCACTTCGCCCACCACGACCTCGACGCGACCGCGGCGGTCCTCGACCGCGCCGAGGGCCCGGCGCGGGCCACGCCCGAGCTGACCGGCGCGTGGCTGGACCGCCGGGCGCTGGTGCTGGCAAACCAGGACGACCTGGCGGGCGCGATAGAGCTGACGGCCGAGGCGGCGGCCCGGTACACCGAAGCCGGGTCGCCCGAGCGTGCCGCGAAGGCCCGCGTGCTGGGCGTCCGGTTCCGCGCCGGTCTCGGCGACCGCGAGACGGCGTTGGCCGAGGCGGCGGCTATCGACACGGGCACCGACGTGCCCGCCCGCGCGCGGCTGCACCAGCTGCGCGGGCACCTGGCCGCGCAGCTGGGCCGGATGGAGGACGCCGCCCCGGCGTTCCGGGCCGCGGTCGCCGACTTCACGGCGACCGGGCTGCCGCTCGACGCGGCGGCGACCCGGGTCGACCTCGCGGCGACGTATCTCGATCTCGGCCGTCCGGAAGAGGCGGCCGAAGCGGCCGAGGACGCGGAGCCGGTGCTGGAGCGCGCCGGCGCCGGGCACGAGCTGGCCCGCGGCCGGTACCTGCTGGCAAAGGCGTGCCAGGAGCTGGACCGCCCGGAACAGGCGGCGGAGCTGTACGCCGTGGTGGCCGGTCAGTTCACGGAGGCGGGCAACGCGGCAGCGGCGGGCCAGGCAACGGAGTCCCGCGCGGAGGTCCTCGACGAACTCGACCGCGACGACGAAGCGGCAGAGGCATTCACCCAGGCGGCACAGTGTTTCCACACGGCGGGCCTCCCCGCCGACGAGCTGCGCGGCCGCCGCCGCGCCACGTTGTCGTGGCTGTACGCAAACGAGCCGGCAAGGGCCGAGCAGGCACTGGCCGAGGCGGACGCGGTCACCGGCGAGGGCCCGGAGTTCGCCTGGCAGCAGGCCCTGACACAGTACGACGGCGCACGCCTGCTGACCAACCTGGACCGCCCGGCCGAGGCCCTCCCCCGAGCAACGGCGGCGGCGGAAGCGTTGCGGGCCATGGAAGCCGAGGGCCCGGCAGTCGCGGCGGACGTCCTTTGTGGACGCCTTCTGCGCGACCTCGGGAAGGACGCGGAGGCCCGGGAGGTCCTGACGACGGCGTTGTCCCGGCTGCCCGAGGAGGCGTCGGGCCAGCGCCAGGACATCGAGGCCGTCCTCGCCGAGCTGGACGGCTGACCGGAACTGTCGCCCGCCGCGGTCGTGAGTGGTAATTAGGGTTAGAACCCTATTTTTCACTCACGACCCCGGCGCGAACCGGAAGTCGGCCGGAACTGTCGGTGCCTCCCGGTAAGCTGGAAACCGGGGGGCGGAGGCCCGCCCTCAAACTCCGGCAGCGACCCGAGGCCGCACCCCACCCAAGGTCACCCCCAAAGCGATCAGCCACACCACCGCGGCAATCACGCCCACCGCATGCAGACCGGCGACGAACCCCGCGCCCGGCTCACCGGCCACCGCGCCGAGCACCGCCACCCCGAGTGCGCCGCCCGCCTGGCGGGCCGTGTTGTTGATGCCGCTCGCCACGCCCGCTCGCCCGGGTGGGATGCCGCCGACCGCGGCCGTCACCACCGCCGTCGTCAGCAGGCCCATGCCCGTCCCGAGGCCGAGCAGCGTCGGCAGCAGGGCCGCGTATCCGCTGTTTCCGTCGAGCAGCAGCAGGTTCAGCATCCCGAGCGCCCCCAGCGCCAGCCCGGCGATCATCCACGGCCGGGGGCCGAACCGGCCGGTCAGCCGGCCCGCGACGGGCGCGAGCAGCGACAGCGGCCCGAACAACGGCAGCACTTCGAGTCCCGCGGTCAGCGGCGACGCGTGCCGCACGCCCTGGAGGTACAGCGTCAGCACGAGGATCGTGCCGATGCCGACGAAGTTCATCGCCGCGGCTACGAAAGTGGGCCCAAGTGCCTGCCGGACGACGTCCGCGGGCAGCATCGGGTCCTGCGCCCGGCGTTCCACGGCCACGAACGCCGCCAGCGCAGCGAGCGCCACGATTCCGGCCACCGCGTTCCTGTCGATGATCGCGTAGACCGCGGCTCCGAGGGCGGGCACCGCGGTGGCGACACCGGCGACGTCGGCGCGCCGCCCGGGTACGCGCTCGCCGCGCGGGACCAGCCTGCGGGTGGCGACGGCGGCGGCCAGCACGACCGGGACGTTGAGCCAGAACACCGGCCGCCAGCCCACCGCCGTCACGACCGCGCCGCCGAGCACCGGACCCGCCGCCAGCGCCAGCGCCGACACCCCGGCCCAGATGCCCAGTGCCCGCGCGCGCTCGGCGTGCCGCGGGTACGCGCTGGTGATCACCGCCAGCGTGCCCGGCAGCAGCAGCGCGGCACCCAGGCCTTGCCCGGCGCGGGCGGCGACCAGCAGGGACGCCGACCCGGCGAGCCCGCACCCGGCCGACGCCACCCCGAACAGCCCGAAGCCGGCCAGGACCACCCGGCGGTGCCCGAAGACGTCGCCGAGGGCGCCGCCGGTGAGCAGGAACGCGGCCAGGACGATCGCGTAGCCGTCGACGACCCACTGCTGCGCCGCCAGGCCCGCGTGCAGGTCCGCGCCGAGGGCGGGCAGCGCGACGTTGACGACCGTGACGTCCAGCTGCACCAGGAACATCCCGGCGCACATCGTGAACAACAGCATGTCCTCAGTGGACCGCAGGGACACTTCCGTTTGGGTGGAAGCGTTCCGGGGGCATCCTGGAGGCATGGACGGGGATGCCGACATCGCCCGCACGGCCGCGCTGTTCGCCGATCCGGCGCGGGTCCGCGTGCTGTGCGCGCTGGGTGACGGCCGGGCGCTGGCGGCGTCCGTGCTGGCCGCCGAAGCCGGGCTGTCCGCGCAGGGCGTCAGCGCGCACCTGGCGAAGCTGAGGGAGGCGGGCTTGGTCGTCGCGGAGAAGTCGGGGCGGCACCGGTTCTACCGGCTGGCCGGCCCGGACACCGCCGAGCTGCTGGAGACGCTGGCCCGGTTCTCCCCGCCCCGGCCGGTGACCTCGCTGCGCGAAGGGACGCGCGCGCAGGCGCTGCGCACGGCGCGGACGTGCTACGACCACCTGGCCGGACGCCTCGGCGTGGCGGTGACGGCGGCGCTGCTGACCCGTGGCGCGCTGGCCGGCCCGGCCGACACGCGACGGCGGCCGGGCGACCGGATTTCGGCTCCGCTGCGCGAACACCCGTACACGCTGGGCCCGGCGGCGGCGCCGGTGTTCGGCGAGCTGGGGGTCGACCTGGACGCGGTTGCCGCCGGTCGCCGTCCGCTGCTGAAGTTCTGCCTGGACTGGAGTGAGCAGCGTCACCACCTGGCGGGCGCGCTGGGCGCGGCCGTCGCGACGCGGTTCCTCGACGCGGGCTGGGTCCGGCCGCGGACCGAGGGACATCGGGCACTCCGGCTGACCGAGGAAGGCACGCAGGCGCTGGAAACCCACCTGGGTGTGACTGGTTTGGCTGCCTGACGGCGGGCTCAGCGGTGCGCGGCAAGATCGCGTGCGGGCGCACAGGGCCGAGCCGACGTGACCGCCGGACGGCGGGCTCAGCGGTGCGCGGCCACCAGGGTCGCGTCCGGGGTGCAGCGGGCGCACGGGGTGAAGCCGAGCTGACGGGCCTCGCCGACGCCGATCGGGATGCGGTTGCGGCTGCCGAGCCAGGGACACGTCGTCAGGTGGTAGCGCGGGTGCTCGTCGACCACCACGACCTCGTCCTCGAGGTCGGCCAGGACCGCGATGTCGTCGGCCGGGGTCGCTTCCTCGCCCGGCTCGGTTTCCTCGTCGGCCGGTTCTTCCGTGACCGGCTCGGGGACTTCGGCCGGGTCGCCCAGGTCGCCGGACGACGGCATCAGCGTCGTCTGTTCCACGTCAGCCGGGGTCTCCGCGGATTCCGCAGATTCCGCGGGTTCCGCAGCCGGTTCGGCGGCCCGGCGGCGGCGCCGCAGCCAGTCGGCGACCAGGATCAGGCCCGCCAGCACCGACAGCCCGATGGAAACCCACGCCCACAGCGAAGAAGCCGTGATCAGCGCGGTGACGAGCAACCCCAGAGCCGCCAGTACGAGCACCAGCACGATGTAAAGCACGCTGAATTACAACACGAACCGGGCATGATCGGCCGCCGACCCGCCCACGTGCGGTACCGGATCGACTCCGAACCGTGGCACACCCCGGACGCGGGGTGCGCCACGGCCGGAATCAGCCTGCTTCGGCCCGCGGGCCGAAGGAGTAGCCCTGGCCGCCGCTCGAGGAGCCGGAGGACGAACCCGAGCCGGACGAGGCCGACGCGGGTGCGGCCGAGCCGCGGTCGTCGAGCTCGCGCAGCTGGGACTCGAGGAACCCGCGCAGCCGCGTGCGGTACTCCCGCTCGATCGTGCGCAGCTCTTCGATCTTCTTGCCCAGCCCGCTCTTCTCGGCGTTGAGGCTGTTCATCGTCTCGGTGTACTTCCGCTGCGACTCGCGCTCCAGCGTGGTCGCCTTGTCGCGCGCCTGGCGCTCCAGCGTCTCCGCCCGGGTCCGGGCGTCGTTCAGCATCGTGTCGACGCGGGTGCGGGCCTCGTTGACCATCGAGTCCGACTTCGCCCGCGCGTCGGAGAGCAGCTGCTCGGACTTCGTGCGGGCCTCGGCCAGCATCCCGTCCGACTCGGTCTTCGCCTCGGCGGTCAGCCGGTCGGCCATCTCCTGGGCCAGGCCCAGGACCTTGGCGGCCTGCACGTTCGGCTCGGTGCTGTCGGGCACCATCGAGTGCGCCTGCGTCTGCTCCATGGCCGACTGCGGCGGCACCGGCGCCAGGCGCCGCGACGGCTCTTCGCGCATCGGGGGCGCGCCGACGTTCGCCTTGGCGTTCTCCAGCTCGGTGCGGGTCGACTCGAGCTCGGCGTCGAGCTGTTCCATCTGCTGGCGCAGCTCGTTGTTGTCCTCGATCAACCGGGCCAGCTCGGTCTCCACCAGGTCGAGGAACGCGTCCACCTCGTCCTCGTTGTAGCCCCTCTTGCCGATGGGCGGCTTGCTGAACGCGACGTTATGCACGTCAGCGGGGGTCAACGACATCAGATCACCTCACGCACTCCATGGCCTGCAGGGTCCACCCAAGTCTCCCCGATCAACTTGGAGTTGCCAGTTGCATCGCGAAGAACACAACCAACAGCAGCACCATAATCGACAAGTCCAGTCCGACGCCGCCGATCCGGACCATCGGAATGATCCGTCTGAACAACCGGACCGGCGGGTCCGTCACTGTGTAGATGGTCTCGAGCGCGACCGCAACCCCTCCGGCCGGATGCCACTCACGCGCGAAGGTGCGGACGAGTTCGACCACAATCCGGAACGTCAGCAGCAGCCAGAAGAAGAACAGCACGTAAAAGACGACCAGCCACACAGCTTCCACGCACCTACTCTAACCGGGCGGCCGGCCCGAAGACGCAGTTGAGGGCCTCCCGGCCGCCTCGGGTCGGCAAAGTCACGTCTGCTTGCGCTCAGCGGTCCTGGCGACTTCAGCCGCGCAGGAACAATCCGCCCTCGGCAATCCGCCGGCGGTCCTCGGCGGTGACGTCCACATCGGGCGGTGAGAGAAGGAACACCTTGTTGGTGACCTTGTCCATCGACCCTCTCAGCGCGAAGGCGAGCCCGGCCGCGAAGTCGACGAGCCGCTTCGCGTCCGCGTTCTCCATCTCGGTGAGGTTCATGATCACCGGGATGCCCTCGCGGTAGTGCTCGCCGATCGCCCGTGCCTCCGCGTAACTGGTCGGATGCAGCGTGGTGATGCGGCTGAGCGGGTCGCGCACCGGCTGGCGCACGACGGGCTCGGTGACCGGGCGCAGGCGCGCCACCGGCTCGGGCTGCCGGTCGACCGCGAGCGCGCCGTGGACGGCAGGCTCACTGCTGACCACGGAGCGTGACCGGCTGCGGCTGACGGGCTCGTCGTAGGTGTCGTCGACGTCGCGGTACCGTGAGCGGGACGAGCGTGGCGACGGCTCCTCGTAGGAGTCGTAGTCGTCGTCGTAACCGCGCCGGTAGCCGTCTTCGTCGTAGCCGTCGTCGTCTGCGGGCACCATCCCGAAGTAGGCCTTCAGCTTCTGCAGCGCGCTCATGCCTCTCCCTAGCCCTAGCCGCTCCCGCACTGACTGTTGTCCACGCCGTCAGTGCCCCGTGCGGGCGACCACGAAACGTGACGACCGCGCGAGCTCCCTACGGCGAGGCTAAACCGCGTCCACCGAGCAACGCGGTTCCGACACGCACACAGGTCGAGCCGTGCGTGATCGCTTGTTCGAGATCATGGCTCATTCCGGCGGACACGTCTGCGGCATTCGGGTGATCTTTGCGGAGGTCCTCCCCCGCGCGGGCGAGCCGCTCGAAAGCCGCCGCCGGGTCGGCACCCAGCGGCGCGACGGCCATCAGGCCGCGAAGCCGCAGCTCATCCGTCCGCTCGATGCGCTCGGCCAGCGCCAGCAGCTCGCCGAGCGGGCAGCCGCCGCGTCCGGGATCGTCGTCGAGGCTGGCCTGGATCAGCACGTCGAGGGGTTCGTCACGTATCTGGGCGTCGCGAGCCGCACGCACCGCCTTGGCGAGCGCGTCGGCGAGCCGCGCGGAATCGACCGACTGGACCTGGTGTGCCCACCCGACCACGGAGCGTGCCTTGTTCCGCTGCAGGCGTCCGACCATGTGCCAGCGCAGTCCCGGAACTTCCGCGGCCTTCGGGCCGGCTTCCTGGTCGCGGTTCTCGCCGACGTCGGTGACGCCGAGTTCGGCCAGCAGCGCGACGTCGGACGCGGGAAAGGTCTTGGTGACCGCGACCAGCTTCACCTCGTCGCGGGCCCGCCCGGCGGCCCGGCAGGCGGCGGCGATCCGCTCCTCGACCTCGCGCAGGTTCTCGGCCAGCTCGGCCTTGCGACCGGTCATGCTTCGATCCAGGTGATGCCGGCGATCCGCCCGGTGGTCCCGTCACGCCGGTAGCTGAACAGTGTCTTGTCCTCGTTCGTGCACCGCGGGTCGACGCCGATCCGGCCGACACCCAGGTCGGCGAGCTGCCGCCACAGCCCGGCCCGCAGGTCGAGCCCGGGCGTCCCCTTACGCGTCCTGCACGCGGTGCCGGGGACGTGTTTCTCGACGTCGGCAGCCATTTCGGCGGGGACCTCGTAGCAGTCGCCGCAGATGGCGGGCCCGAGGAGGGCTTCGATCCGGTGCGGTTCGGCACCCACTTCCTGCATGGCCTTGATCGCGGCCGGGACGACGCCGACCCGCGTGCCCACCCGGCCCGCGTGCACCGCGGAGACCACCCCGGCCTCGGCGTCGGCCAGCAGGACCGGGACGCAGTCGGCGACCAGCACCACGAGCGCGACCCCGGGTGTCGCCGTCACCAGGGCGTCGGTCGCTTCGGCGGCGGAGGTCTCGGTGCCGTCGACGATGGTCGCCGTGCGGCCGTGGACCTGCTCCATCCAGGCCAGCTTGTCCTCGGCCAGGCCCAGCTCGGCGGCCAGCCGCTTGCGGTTGGCGTAGACGTTCCCCTCGTCGTCGCCGACGTGGTCGCCCAGGTTGAAGCTGTCGTAGGGCGGCCGTGACGCGCCACCCGCCCTGGTCGTGACCACTCGCCGAACCCGCACGAATCCTCCTGACGTCAATGAAGGCCACCACCCACGACTCTAGTTCGCGGGTGATGGCCTTCAGAGGGTGTGGCTAGCGCCGCATGAACGGCGGGACGTCGACCTCGTCGTCCGACGGGTCGTCGTGGACCGGCATCGCGCGGCCGGGCAGGCTGCCCTGGGTCGCGTTGGAGCCCAGCGGCGAGTAGCCGCGCGAGCCGCCGCCGGGCTGCGGGAGCCCGCCGGCCGGCTGGTTGCCCGAGGCCGAGGGCAGCGGCGAGTGCGACCGCGGCGGCGCCACCGGGTAGCCGGAGCTGCCGGACGACGGCACCGGGGTGGCCCCCGACGGCGGCGTCGGCGGGTTCGAGACCTGGCCTGCCGAGGCCGACGCGGTGGTCGAGGACGAGCGCGAGCCCGACCCGAACGTCGACGGGTCCAGCTTCTTGTGCGTCGGCGCGCCGGCGTCGAAACCGGCGGCGATCACCGTGACGCGGACCTCGTCGCCGAGGGAGTCGTCGATGATCGTGCCGAAGATGATGTTGGCGTCCGGGTGCGCGGACTCCTGCACCAGCGACGCGGCCTCGTTGATCTCGAACAGGCCCAGGTCGGAGCCGCCCGCGATGGACAGCAGCGCGCCGTGGGCGCCGTCCATCGACGCCTCCAGCAGCGGCGAGTTGATCGCCTTCTCCGCGGCCTGGATGGCCCGGCCCTCGCCGCGCGCGGAGCCGATGCCCATCAGCGCGGAGCCCGCGCCGGACATGACGCTCTTGACGTCGGCGAAGTCGAGGTTGATCAGGCCCGGCGTGGTGATCAGGTCGGTGATGCCCTGGACACCGGACAGCAGCACCTCGTCCGCCGAGCGGAACGCGTCCATCAGCGAGACCCCGATGTCGCCGAGCTGCAGCAGCCGGTCGTTCGGGATCACGATGAGCGTGTCGCACTCGTTGCGCAGGGCCTGGATGCCCTCTTCGGCCTGCTTGCCGCGCCGCTTGCCCTCGAAGGTGAACGGGCGCGTCACGACGCCGATCGTCAGCGCGCCCAGCTTGCGGGCGATCTGCGCGACGACCGGCGCGCCGCCGGTGCCGGTGCCGCCGCCCTCGCCGGCGGTCACGAACACCATGTCGGCGCCCTTGATGACCTCTTCGATCTCTTCGCGGTGGTCTTCGGCGGCCTTCTGGCCGACCTCGGGGGCGGCGCCCGCGCCGAGGCCGCGGGTCAGCTCGCGGCCGATGTCCAGCTTGACGTCGGCGTCGGACATGAGCAGTGCTTGCGCGTCGGTGTTCACCGCGATGAACTCGACGCCCTTGAGGCCGACCTCGATCATGCGGTTCACGGCGTTCACGCCGCCACCGCCGATGCCGACCACCTTGATCACCGCAAGGTAGTTGTGCGGGGGCGTCATCGAAGTCCGCCTTCCTGATCGTTGTGCCCGTACAGCCCGCCGGCCGGTGATCGACTCTCAACCTCAACCCCAGATTGAGAGTTATGTCAACTGCCGACGTTAGGCAGGACGGTAGGCACCAGGCACGCTCTAATCCAGTAGGCACGCCGTGTGTCGCAAAGGTGTTTTGCCACAACACCTTCGGGCGCGCAAGAGCGACGGGCCGCGAGCACCCCCGCGGGCCCGTCTGCTATGGCACCGGATCAGGCAGGCAGGGCCATGCTCATCAGCACGTCCGTGGGGGCGCCGGAGGGCGAACCGCCCGCCTGCTCGACGCTCAGCGCGACGTGGTCGGCGTCGCCGACGCCGTCCGCCACGACCAGCGAGCCGTCCGGGCCCGCGGGCAGCACCCCGGCCGAGCGCGGCGCGGCCGAACCGGTGATCAGCCAGGCCTCGTAGACCTTGCCGCCCGGCTGGGCCGGCAGGCCGGCGTCCATCACCATCACCCGGTTCAGCGACCGCGACGCAATGACCGTGACGCCGCCGCCGGTGGGTGCCTGGCCGTGCGCGGCCTTGGCGTCCGGGGCCGCGAGCAGCGCCGCGACCGGCTCGTACTGCCGTTTCGCCTGGTCGAGGCGGCTCTGCGCGGCCTGAAGTTCCCGTTGCTGGGTCAGCGCGATCCCGCCGAACACCCCGCCCGCGGCGAGGCCGACGACGGCGGCCGCGGCCGACACGAGCACCGCCCACCGCGGAGCCCGGACGGTCCGGCGGGGCCGGTCGGGCGAGCCGGGCGCGGTCCGCGGCGGCAGCTGGCGGGTCGCGTGCATGGCGGCCATGACGCGGTCCTTGAACCCCGGCGGCGGCTCTTCGGCCATCGCCGCGCCGAGCCGGGCCGCGGTCGCGCGCAGCTCGGCGACCTCCTGCGCGCACGACTCGCACTGGTCGAGGTGGCGGGCGAACTCCGCGCGCTCGACGTCGGACACCGCGTCGAGGGCGAAGGCACCGGCCAGGGTGTGCATCTCGGGCGGGCTCACCCGGTCACCCCCAGGCAGTCCCGCAGGCGGATCAGCCCGTCCCGCAGGCGCGTCTTGATGGTTCCCTGCGGCGTCGACAGCACTTCGGCCACCTCGCGATACGTATAGCCCTGGTAGTAGGCGAGCAGCACGGACTCGCGCTGCAGGTCGGTCAGGAAGGACAGGCACCGGCGCACCTGCGAGCGTTCGAGCCGGGCGGTGACGGACTCGGCGACCTCGTCGAACGGGCGGCCGCGGGCGGCTTCGAAGGTGGCCTTCTGCTCGCGCTCGGTGCTGGCGCGGGCCGAGCGGACGCGGTCGACCGCGCGGCGGTGGGCCAGTGTCATCGCCCAGTTCAGCGCCGAGCCCTTGCCCGGCGAGTAGCGCGTCGCGGTGCGCCACAGCTCGACGAGGACCTCCTGGGCGACCTCCTCGGACTGGGCCGCGTCGCGCACGATCCGCCGCACGAGCCCGAAGATCGGGCCGGCGAGCTGGTCGTGGAGCAGCTCGAACGCCCGCTCGTCGCCCTTGGCCACGCGCACCATCAGCTCTTCCGCCGTCGGGCCCGCCGGGACCTCGGCGGGCACCGGCGCGATGTGCCGCCTGCGGGCCTGCTCATCCATGCAGCTGTCCTCCGGCGGTCTGCGGGGTGCGCGGCACGACCGCGGCCTTCCGCAGCCACAACGCGACGCCGTGACGGCGGATCAGCACGGACACCCGTTGCGGGAGCAGGGGCCGGGCCAGCACGAGCCGGGCCAGCCACCGCGGGTTCACCGGGCGGCGAACTCCCCGCAGCGTAGCGACCAGGGGCGTCGCCGTCCCGCGGCGCAACGCCACGGTGAGGTCGAGCAGGGCCTCCGGGCGCGGCAGCCGCATCCGGTACTCGCCGTCCATTTCCTGGAACGGCGACACGTAGAACTCCTTGGCCGCGCGGGCGCGCCCCGTCTCGTCGGGCCGCAGCAGGTAGGCGTGCCGCCCGCCGTAGGTGTTGTGCACCTCGGCCACGACGCACACCAGCCTGCCGCCGGGGTCGTGGCACCAGTAGACGGTGATCGGGTTGAACACGTACCCGAGCACGCGCGCGGCGGCGAGCATCACGACCCGGCCGCCGCGCAGGTCGACACCGCGCCCGGCGAGCCACGCGTCCAGCTTCTCCCGGATGCCGCGCGGGTCCGCGGCGGCGAAGTGGTCACGGCGGTCGAAGCGCGCGAAGGGCCGCAGCCACCAGGGCAGCCGCGGGAGGTCGTCGAGGTCGACGCGCCACAGGTAGAGGCGGTGCGCGAAGGCGTGCGGCGGGTCGATCCGCCGCACGTGCGCGACCGTGGCGTCGTAGAGCGCGGTCGTCACCAGGCCGCTCCCAGGCTTTCGGCGGCCCGCGCGCCCGAGGCACAGCCGTCCTCGTGGAAACCCCAGCCGTGGTAGGCGCCCGCGTATGCGAGCACGCCGTCGTTGAGTTCCGGCAGCCGTCGTTGCGCCGCAACGGATTCCGGCGTGTAGACGGGGTGCTCGTAGCGCATCCGCGCGACCAGGTGCGTCTTTTCCGGGCCCTCCCCCGGGTTGAGCGTGACGACGTAGCCGGTCGGCTCGTCGAGCCGCATCAGGCGGTTCATGTCGTAGCTGACCTGCACCGCGCCGGTCGGCGCACCGCAGGCCGGGGCGCGGTAGTTCCACCCGGCCCGCGCGCCGGGCAGCGTGGGCAGCACGCCGGTGTCGGTGTGCAGCCAGGCTTCGTTGGCCGAGTAGCGGAAGGCGCCGAGCACCGCGCGTTCGGCGGCGGTCGGGTTGGCCAGCAGCGCCAGGGCCTGGTCGGCGTGCGTGGCGAGGACGACCTTGTCGACGCGGTGCGGGGTGTCGGCGTCGTCGCGGACTTCGGCGCCGCGGGCGGTCCGCAGCACCGAGCGCACCGGCGTCGAGAGGTGGACCGCGGTGAGCTGCTTGGCCGCGCGCTCGACGTACTCGCGGGACCCGCCGGCGACCGTCCGCCACACCGGCGAGTTCCCGATCGAGAGCATGCCGTGGTTGCGGAAGAACTCGAACAGGTACCGCGCCGGGTACTTCAGGGTGTCGGTGCGATCGGCCGACCAGACCGTCGAGACCAGCGGCAGCATGAAGTGGTCGACGAAGTAGCGGGTGAAGCCGCCGACGGCGAGGAACGCGCCGAGGGTGACGTCACCGGCGTCCTCCTTCGCCGCCAGCAGCCGCTTCGCGTGCCGGTAGAACCGCTTCACCTCGGCGAGCATCCGCAGGTAGCGGCCGCGGACGAGGTTGCCGCGCTGGGCGAACAGCCCCGGCAGCCCCTTCGCGCCGGCGTACTGCAGGCCGCAGCCGTCACAGCGGATGCTCATCGACATCTCGGTGTCGCGGGTCTGCACGCCGAGTTCGGCGAACAGCCGCAGCAGGGTCGGGTAGGTGCGCTCGTTGTGCACGATGAAGCCGGAGTCCACGCCGATGGTGCCCCCGTGCGCGCTCGGCACGTCGTGGGTGTGCGCGTGCCCGCCCAGGCGGTCGTCGGCTTCGAACAGCAGGACCTCGTACTGGCGTTGCAGCAGGTAGGCGGCAGTCAGCCCGGCCACCCCGCTGCCGATGACGGCGATGCGTTCTCCCGTGATCTCCACAGGGGTGCTTCGCAGCCGGGCCCGGATCGGATTGGCGGGAGCGGTGACCAATCCCCGCCGCCGCGGAGTGCGAATCACGGACATGCCGAACAGCACCGCGCACCGCCTCGCCTCGTTCGCCGGGAAACTCCTCGGCGGGCCGCTTCCCGTTGGCCTGAAGACCTGGGACGGAACCCGCGCCGGCCCGGTGGACGCGCCCACCGTGGTCCTGCGCAACCGCCGCGCCCTGCGTCACCTCCTCTACGCGCCCGGCGAGCTGGGGCTCGCCCGCGCCTACGTCCGCGGTGATCTCGACGTCGAGGGAGACCTGACGGACGGCTTCCGCCGGATCTGGTCCCTCACCCGCGCGGGGCAGCTGCGGCGGCCGCGGCTCGGACCGCGCGAGTGGGCCGAGGCGCTCTCGCTCGCCGCCCGCCTCGGCGTCGTGGGGCTGCCGCCGAAGCCGCCCGCCGAGGAGGCCCGGCTGTCGGGCAGGCTGCACAGCCTGCGCCGCGACCGCTCCGCCATCGCCCATCACTACGACTCCGGCAACGCCCTCTTCCAGCTGCTGCTCGACGACACGATGGCCTACTCCAGCGCGTATTTCACGGCGGAGTCGAACAGTCTCGGCCAGGCCCAGCACGACAAGCTGGAGCTGATCTGCCGCAAGCTCGGGCTCCGGCCGGGGATGCGGCTGCTCGACATCGGCTGCGGCTGGGGCTCGCTGCTGGTGCACGCGGCCAAGCACCACGGCGTCGAGGCGGTGGGCATCACGCTCTCGGCCGAGCAGGCGCAGCACGCGCGCGGCCGCATCGCCCAGCTCGATCTCGCCGACCGGGTCGAGGTGCGGCAGCAGGACTACCGCGAGCTGCCGGACGCGCCGTTCGACGCGATCGCGTCGGTCGAGATGGGCGAGCACGTCGGCGAGATCAACTACCCGCAGTACGCCGCGACGCTGCACCGGATGGTCAAGCCGGGTGGCCGGGTGCTGCTCCAGCAGATGTCCCGCGGGGCCGCGGAGCCCGGCGGCGGTGCGTTCATCGGGCGCTACATCGCGCCGGACATGACGATGCGCCCGGTCGGCCGCACCCTGGACCACCTGGAGGCGGCCGGGCTGGAGATCCGGGACGTGCACGCGATGCGCGAGCACTACGTGTGGACGGTCCGGGCCTGGGCGGCCACCCTGGAGGAGAACTGGGACGGCGTGGTCGCGCTGATCGGCGAGTCCGGCGCGCGGGTCTGGCGGCTGTACCTGGTGGGCGGGGCGCTGGCGTTCGAGGAGAACCGGATGGGCGTGGACCAGATCCTGGCGGTGCGGACGCACCCGGACGGCACGACGGGCCTGCCGCCGACGCGGGAGTGGTGCTGAATGCCGCAGCTGCTCGTCACGGCCGCCGTCACGCTCGTGGCGGTGGTCGTGACCTTCGGAATCGCCTTGGCCCGCAAGCGTTACGACACGGTCGACACGTTCTGGGGGCTCGGCTTCGCGCTGGTGGCGCTGGCGGCGTTCCCTCTCGGCGACGGCCCGCTGTCCCTGCGGCTCACCGTGCTGGCGCTGACGGTGGTCTGGGGCGTGCGCCTGTCGCTGCACCTGCACCTGCGCAACCACAAGCTGCCCGAGGACCCGCGGTACGCGCGGATGGGGCACGGGCCGCTCCGGATGTTCGTGCGGGTCTACCTGTTCCAGGCCGTGGTGCTGTACTTCGTGTCGCTGCCGGTGCAGTTCGCGATGGACGGCACGGGAATCGGCGTGCTCGGCTGGCTGGGCACAGCGGTGTGGCTGCTCGGGTTCGCGTTCGAGACGATCGGCGACGAGCAGCTGCGCCGGTTCAAGGCGGACCCGGCCAACCGCGGCCGCGTGCTCGACACGGGGCTGTGGCGCTACACGCGGCACCCGAACTACTTCGGCGACGCGTGCGTGTGGTGGGGCCTGTACCTGCTGGCCTGCTCGACGTGGCCGGGCGCCGCGACGATCCTCTCCCCCGTCGCGATGACGTTCACCCTCGTCCGCGGGACGGGAAAACCGTTGCTGGAGAAGGGCATGGCCCGTACCCGCCCAGCGTACGCGCACTACGTCGAGCGGACCAGCGGGTTCTTCCCGCTGCCACCGCGGCGGGTCACTCCCCGGTGAGGCCATCGGTCAGCTCCCTCAGCAGATCGAGGTGACCGGCATGCCGCGCGGTCTCCTCGATCATGTGCGTGACGACCCAGCGGACGTTGAACGTCTCGCCGTTGTGCGTCACCTGGTCGTCGAGACCGTGCCCGGCAACGATGTCCCGGCTGCGTCGGCACTGCTTCGCGTAGTCCTCCAGCAGCCGGGACACCGGCGCGTCGGTGCGGAACTCCGCGTCGGGATCGTGCTTGAGGCGTTCCTCCCAGGTGTCCTCTTCGCCGTCGACGACGACGGCGAACCAGTACCACTCGTTCAGGGTGAGGTGGCTCAGTAGCCCGGCCACAGTGGTCAGTTCGCTGGGCAGGTGGACACGCCGGGCCTGTTCGTCGGTGAGGCCGCCGCCTTTCCAGGCAACGGTGGCACGCAGGTAGTCGAGCTGGGCGGTGAGGATGTCCCGCTCATCGCCGGTGAGCGGAATGGCGGGACGCGGGGGTCGTTCGGTCATGGCAGGGACTCTGCCAGAGGGGTACGACAATTTTGGGAGCGCGGACGCACACCCCCTCAAGAAGCAGCGGCCTTGGCTCGATAAGTCGACTTCTTCACCCGGTTCCCGCACACCTCCATCGAGCACCACCGCCGCGTCCCCGGGCGGGACGTGTCCAGGAACAACGCGCCACACCGGGGACCAGCACACCGCCGGACCCGCGCGAACTCCGGCGAAGTGACCAGCTCCAGCGCATCCCGGGCCAGCAGCGACAACATCGCCGACGCGGGATCCGCTGCCTGCCAACGCAATTCGCCCGACGAAGCCAGCGAAGGCGCGGGCGCGGGCAACGCCGCGAAGCGGTTCAGCCGCTGCCGTGTCGCGGGGCGCACCGGGCCCGTGAGCAGCTCGTACACCGCTTCGCGCAACGCCACCGCTTCACGCGCCGAAGCCGGGCGTACCGGAGCGGAAAACGGTCCCAGCTGGTCGATCCACGCGCCCCAGGCCGTCCCGTCCGGCAGCTCCTCCACCTCCGACGGAGTGCCGCGGTAGCGCAGCGTGCGGACGAAGTCGAGGCACAGGCGGCCCGCTCCCGAGCGGAATCTTTCCGGCATGCGGACCACCGTACTCCGGAACCGGTTTAACTGGTACCCTCGGCCGCATGATCGAACCGGGGACCGGGACCAGGCAGGACGCTCCACCCGCGTGGCTCGTGCTGCTGCTGGCCGTCTCCTGTGGACTGACCGTCGCCAACCTCTACTACGCCCAGCCGCTTCTTGCCGAGCTGCGGCACACCTTCGGGATCGGCGAGGCCGCCGCCGGGGGCGTGGTCACCGCCACCCAGATCGGGTACGCCGCCGGGATGCTGCTGCTCGTCCCGCTCGGGGACCGCCTCGAAAACCGGAGTCTGGTCGCGACCCTGCTCGCGCTCGCCTGCGGCGGGCTGGTCGTCACCGGGCTCGCGCCCGGGTTCGCCGTCCTGCTGATCGCCTCCCTGCTCGTCGGGGCCGCGTCGGTGGTCGTGCAGATCCTCATTCCCTTCGCCGCCGACCTCTCGCCCGACGACATCCGCGGCCGGATCGTCGGGCGCGTGGTCAGCGGGCTGCTCTTCGGCATCCTGCTTTCGCGGGTCTTCGCCAGCCTGCTGGCCGAAGTGACGAGCTGGCGCGCCGTCTTCCTCATCTCGGCCGGCGCGATGGCCGTGCTCGCCGTCGTGCTGCGGTTCAGCCTGCCGCGGCGGGCACCCAAGACCGACGTCCACTATGGACAGCTGCTGCGCTCGACCTTCGCGATGGCGCGGAAACACCCCGCGCTGCGGCACCGGGCGCTGTACCAGTCCGCGATGTTCGGGGCCTTCAGTGCCTTCTGGACGACCATCGCCTTCGTCCTGACCGCTCCCCCGTTCAACTACACCCAGCTCGGCGTCGGCCTGTTCGCGCTGGCCGGGGCCGCCGGCGCCGCGGTGGCGCCGCTGGCCGGGCGGTGGTCGGACCACGGCCACGGCCGCCGGCTCACCGCGGGCGCCTTCGTGCTGTGCGCCGCCGCCTTCGTGCTCGCCGGTTTCGGTGCGCACAGCGTCGTCCTGCTGGCCGTCGCCGCGATCGCCGTCGACATGGCGGTGCAGGCCACGCTGGTGTCCGGCCAGCACACGATCTACCAGCTCGACCCGTCGGCACGCGCGCGGATCAACAGCGTCTACCTCGGCACGTTCTTCATCGGCGGCGCCATCGGCTCCCAGGCCGGCTCGATCGCCTACCACCTCGGCGGCTGGACGGCCGTGGTCGTCTTCGCCGGTGCGCTCCCGTTGATCGCCCTCGCCGGGATGACCCGCACCCGCGTCTGACTGCCGGCCGGCCGAGCGCAGGCCCGGTGCGAGCGCCTAGGAGAACACCTCCCGCCGCGCCGCCGCCCACTCCGCGTAGGTCGTTCCCGGCCGTCCCAGAAGCTTCTCGACGACGCCGGTGGGCACCTGCGGGTGCCGCACGGTTTCCTCGAAGCCGTCGAGCAGCCAGTCGACGGCCGTTTCCGGGATACCGGCTTCGACCCACTGCACGCGCTGCTCCTCGCGCGTCAGCTCGTGGAACCGGATTTCCCTGCCCAGCACCGAAGCCAGCGTCTCGACCTGCCCGCGCTGGCTGATCGCCTCCGGTCCACTGAGGACGTGCGTGACGCCGATGTGGCCGTCCGACACCAGGACCCGGGCGGCCACCGCGGCGATGTCGCCGAGGTCGATGGGCGTCTGGGTCGCGTCGCCGTAGGCGGACCGGACCTCGCCCGCGCGGACCATGTCCGCCCAGCCGAGGGTGTTGTTCATGAACGCGCCGGGCCGCAGGAACGTCCAGGCGAAACCCGCCTCGCGGACCGCGGCCTCGACGGCGCCGTACTCGTGGCCGCTGGAGCCTTCGTGATCGTCGCCGACGCTGCTGCCCGACAGCGCGACGACCCGCTCGATGCCCGCCTCGGCCGCCAGTTCGCAGAACCGCCCGGCCGTCCGTGCCATCGGCGCAAGATACACCGCCGAGACACCCTTCAGCGCCTGCGGCAGCGTCGACGGGCGGGCCAGCGACCCGACCACGACCTCCGCCTCGCCCGGCAGCTTCGCGCGTCCGGGGTCGACGGTCAGCGCCCGCACGGACGCGCCCGCGGCCAGCAGTTCGTCGACCACCAGGCGGCCGACGCTGCCGGTCGCGCCCGTCACCAGGATCGTCATGAGCGCCCTCCTCTTTTCCGTATGCCATACGAGATCGTACGGCATACGGGAACCCGGGTGCACGAAAAACGGAAATCAGGAGGTGATGGTGGGCAGTTCCGGCGCCGCGACGTCGTAGATCTTGCCCTCCTGGGTGAGCAGCGCCGCCAGGACCTTCGCCTTGCGGTCGGTCTGCTCCGCCGTCCCCCAGCGGACGATCTTGCCGCTGGCCAGGGTGAACTCCACGCTCGCCGGCGTCTTCGCCGTCGCCGTCGTGACCTGCTTGAGCAGCTGCTCCGGGATCACGCCCAGTACCGCCGTCACCGCGCGGGTCACCGGGTCGTCGGCCGACACCTTGGGCAGCTTCAGCTCCGGCAGGCCCGGCGGGCGCGCCGCGACCGTCTTGAACACCACGCCGCCGCCGTCAACCAGGTGGACGCCGTCGCCGCCCGGGCCGCTGTCGAAGAACGCGATCGCCGTCCGCTCGGTCACCGTGATCTCGACCGTGTTCGGCCACGAGCGGGACACCTCGACCGTCGCGATGCCGGGCATCGCCGCCACCTTGTCGCGGATCTCGTCCGTGCTCAGCCGCAGCATCGGCTTGTCCGGCGGCACCGCCGCCACCGCGCGGATCTGGTCGGCGGGCACCGTCCGCGCGCCGGCGACCTCGACGTCCTTCACGCCGAGCATCGAGCTGAAGAACAGCAGGTAGATCGCCGCGACGACGGTCAGCACGGTGAGCAGCGCGACCCACCGGCGGCGGATCTCCACCTGCCGGTTGGGCCGGTTGCGCGGCGACGGACGCGTCGCGCGGGTGCGGCGGCGCTCCTCTTCGGAGCGCCGCCCGCGCCGCTGCCTGGCCAGGGCAGCGCGCTCCTGTTCGTCCTCTTCGGACGGACGGCGGCGTTCCCTGGTCGGACTCATCGGCTCAGCGCTTGTCCAGCTCGGCGAGGATTTCCGGGCCCAGCTGCGTCACGTCGCCGGCACCCATGGTCACCACCAGGTCGCCCGGCTTGGCCAGCCCGGCCACCAGGCCGGCGGCGACGTCGAACGCGGGCTCGTAGTGCACCGGCACCGTGACCCGGTCGGCGATGAGCGCGCCGGTGACGCCCGGTTCGGGCTCCTCGCGCGCACCGTAGACGTCCAGCACGACGACCTCGTCGGCCTGGGACAGCGCCTCGGCGAACTCCGCCGAGAACGTCTTGGTCCGCGAGTACAGGTGCGGCTGGAACACCACGATCACCCGCCCGGAGCCGGCCGCCGTGCGGACCGCGCGCAGCTGCGCGGACACCTCGGTCGGGTGGTGGGCGTAGTCGTCGTAGACGCGGACGTCGCCCGCGCGGCCCTTGAACTCGAAGCGGCGCCGGACGCCGCCGAACGCCCCGAGCCCCTCGATCATGCCCTCGACCGGCGCGCCCAGCTCGATCCCGGCCAGCAGGGCCGCGAGCGCGTTCATCGCCATGTGGTCGCCGGGCACCGCGACCGGGACGTCGATCAGCTTGGTCTTCAGCGAGATCCGCACGACCCCGCCGTCCGGCCGCGGCTCGTAGGACATGACCTTGGCGTCGTCGGGGCCGCTGACCCAGTAGCCGTACCGCTGCACCCGGATCCCGCGCTTGGCGGCGGCGTCACCCAGCGCGTCGGCGCCCTCGTCGTCGGCGCAGACGATCAGCAGGCCGTCCGGGTCGATCCGGTCGAGGAAGTCGGTGAAGACCTTCGTGTAGGCCTCGGGCGTGCCGTGGTGGTCCAGGTGGTCGGGCTCGACGTTGGTCACGACCGCGACCGACGGCGTGTAGGTCAGGAACGAGCCGTCGCTCTCGTCGGCCTCGGCGACGAAGATGCCGCCCTCGCCGTGGTGGGCGTTGGCGCCGGACTCGTTGAGGTCGCCGCCGATGGCGAACGACGGATCCATCCGGCAGTGCTGCAGCGCCACCGTGAGCATCGACGTCGTCGACGTCTTGCCGTGCGTGCCCGCGATGCAGGCGACGCGGTGGCCCTCCATCAGCCCGGCCAGCGCCTCGGCCCGGTGCAGCACCGGGATGCCCGCCGCCCGCGCCGCGGCCAGCTCCGGGTTGGTCTCCTTGATGGCCGTCGAGACGACCACCGCGGACGGCGGCTGCGCCAGCGCCGAGATGTTGGAGGCGCTCTGGCCGACGAACAGCTCGGCGCCCTGGGCCCGCAGCGACAGCAGCGCGCGCGACTCCTTGGCGTCCGAACCGGAGACGAAAGCGCCGCGGGCCAGCAGGATCCGGGCGATGCCGGACATCCCGGCACCGCCGATCCCGATCAGGTGCGCCCGGCGCAGCTCTTCAGGCAGGTCAGGCACCGGCGGCCTCCAGGACGATGCGGGCGAGGGTTTCGTCGGCTTCGCCGTGGCCCATGCCGACGGCCGCCGCGCCCATCTTGGCGACGCGGTCGGCGTCGGTGACCAGCGGGACGACCAGGTCGGCGACCTTCGCCGGGGTGAGGTCGGCGTCGGCGACCATCAGCGCGGCCCCGGCGTCGACCGCGGGCCGGGCGTTGGTGGCCTGCTCCCCGTTGCCGATCGGCAGCGGGACGAACACCGCGGGCAGCCCGACCGAGGTCACCTCGGCGACCGTCATTGCGCCCGAGCGGCACACCGCGACGTCGGCCGCGGCGTAGGCCAGGTCCATCCGCTCCAGGTACGGCACCGGCACGTACGCCGGCTTGCCCGGGAACTCCTGCACCACCAGCGTGTTCTTCGGGCCGTGCGCGTGCAGCACGCCGATCCCGGCGTCGGCCAGGTCCTTCGCCGCGCCGGACACGGCCGCGTTGATCGACTGCGCGCCCTGGGAACCGCCGAACACCAGCAGCGTCGGCGCGTCCGGGTCCAGCCCGAAGTGCTTGCGGGCCTCGGCGCGCAGCGCGGGACGGTCCAGCGACGTGATCGACCGCCGCAGCGGGATCCCGACGACCTCCGCCTTCGGCAGCGGCGTCCCCGGCACGGCCACCGCCACGCGCCGGGCGAACCGGGCACCGACCTTGTTCGCCAGGCCCGGCGACTGGTTGGCCTCGTGCACGACGATCGGGACGCGCCCGCGCGCGGCCAGGTAGGCCGGGAGCGCGACATAGCCGCCGAAGCCGACGACGACGTCCGCGCCGACGCGGTCGAGCACCTCGCGGGTCCGGCGCACCGAGTCGCGGACCTTCAGCGGCAGCCGGATCAGCTCCGGCGTCGGCTTGCGCGGCAGCGGCACCGGCGGGATCAGCTCCAGCTCGTACCCGCGGGCCGGGACGAGCTTGTTCTCCAGGCCGCGCTCGGTGCCCAGCGCCACGACCGTCGCGTCCGGGCGCAGCCGCTTGACGGCGTCGGCCAGGGCGAGGGCGGGTTCGATGTGTCCTGCGGTGCCACCTCCGGCGACCACGACCACGGGCGCCCTGCCCGCGGCGGACCGCTCGGCTCCCTTGACGGGGTTACTCACCTATGACCTCTCCGGTTCGCGGTACTCCGGGTACCACGGCTCGCTGTTGTCCGCGCGGCCCCGCCGCGAGACGTGGCCGTGCTCGTCCGTGCCGCGCTGCGGCGCACCGGTTCGCGGACCGACCTGCGTCGTTCCTGCGCCGGGGCGGGCCGCGCCGCACGGGGCGCGGGCCTGGCCGCCTTCGCCCCGCTGCGCCCGGCCCCCTTGCGGGTGGCGGGCGGGCGGTACGGGTCGGGCGCGGGCAGCCGCAGCAGACGCCCGAATTTACCCGGCCCCTGTGTGCGCAGCGCGGCCACCGCCTCCGGTTCGTGCCGGGCGGCGTTCGCGAGCACGCCCATGATGAGCATGGTGATCACCAGCGAGGTGCCGCCGTAGGAGATCAGCGGCAGCGTGACCCCGGTGACCGGCAGCAGGCCGACGACGTAGCCGATGTTGATGCCTGCCTGGGCGACCAGGAACACCGTCAGCGTGCCGGCCACGATCCGGATCCACGGGTCGATGTTGCGGGTGGCGATCCGCAGGCCCACGATGGCGACCCCGGCGAAGAGGGCCAGCACGACGACGCAGCCGACCAGCCCGAGCTCCTCGCCGACCAGGGCGAAGATGAAGTCGTTCTGCACGTTCGGCAGGTAGCCCCAGTTCGACGCGCCCTGGCCGAGGCCCTTGCCGAGCAGCCCGCCGTCGGCCAGCGCCAGCTTGGCCTGGTTGGCCTGGAAGCCCGCGGCACTGGTGTCGGCGTCCGGCGAGAGGAACGACATGACCCGGGCGAGCCGGTAGGGCGCGATGACGGCCAGCACGAGCACGCCCGCCAGCCCACCGGCGAGGATCACGCCGAACAGCCGTTTCGGGGCGCCGGCGAACCACAGCAGCGCGAGCAGCACGACGGCGAGGGTGATCGTGCCGCCGAGGTCCGGCTGCAGCATGACCAGGGCGAACATCAGCAGCGCGATCGGCACCACCGGCACCAGCAGGTGCCGCCACTGGTGGATCACGTTGTACTTGATCACCAGGATGTGGGCACCCCAGAACGCCAGCGCGACCTTCGCGGCCTCGACCGGCTGGAAGGTGAAGTCGCCGATCTTGAACCAGCCCCGCGAGCCGTTGACCTCCGACCCGAGCGGCGTCAGCACCAGCACCAGCAGGCCGAGGCAGAGCACCGTCATCGTGGCCGACATCCGCCGGATCCGCTCCAGCTTCACGCGCAGGCCCAGCCAGAACACGACCGAGCCGATCGCGACGAACACGACGTGCTTGACGAACAGCGAGTACACCCCGCTGCCGGTCTTCGGGTTGTAGGACGCCACCGACGACGCCGACAGCACCATGACGATGCCGATGACGGTGAGCACGCCGGTGAGGGCGAGCACGAGGTGGAACGACGCGAGCGGGCGCGAGAGCCACGCGGTCAGCGCGGTCCGGAACGCGACGAAGCCGCTCTCCTTGCGCTCGCGGCGCGGCCGTTTCGGCGGTGTTTCGGTCTTCTGCTCAGGTCCGGTCACTCGGCTCCCCCGCTGCGTCGTCGCGAAGGGCGTGCACCGCCGCGGCGAACGCGTCGCCGCGCTCACCGTAGTTGCGGAACATGTCCAACGACGCCGCGGCGGGTGCGAGCAGCACCACGTCACCGGGCCGGGCCATCGCGCTGGCCGCACTCACCGCCGCAGTCATGGGTTCATCGTCACCCGGACGGAGGCTGTTCACCGGGACATCCGGCGCGTGTCGCGCAACCGCGGCGGCGATCACGGGTGAATCGACGCCGAGGAGCACCACGCCGCGGAGCCGGCCGGCGATGCTGCCCACCAGCTCGTCGACCGAGGCACCCTTCAGCTGGCCCCCGGCGATCCACACGATCGACTGGTGGGCACGCAGGGACCCCGCGGCGGCGTGCGGGTTGGTCGCCTTCGAGTCGTTGACGTACCGGACGCCGCCGATCTCGGCGACCTCGACGGCCCGGTGCGGGGCGGGCTGGTACTCGCGCAGGCCCTTGAGCACGGCCTCCGGTGAGACGCCGTGCGCGCGGGCCAGCGCGGCCGCGGCGAGGGCGTTGGAGACGTTGTGCGGGCCCGCCGGGCGGACGTCGGCGAGGGTGGCCAGCTCCTCGGCACTGGTCGCCGGGTCGGCGACGAAGGCGCGGTCGACCAGCAGGTCCTCGACCAGGCCCAGCTCGCCTGCCCGCGGGGTGTCCAGCTGGAACCCGATGCGCCGGGCGCTGTCCGGCGCGTGCTCGGCGGCGATCCGGGCCGACCAGTCGTCGTCGGCGTTGTGCACGGCGACCTTGGCGCGGGCGTACACCCGGCCCTTCGCGGCGGCGTACTCCGCCATCGAGCCGTGCCAGTCGATGTGGTCCTCGGCGAGGTTCAGCACCACGGCGGCGTCCGGGGCCAGCGTCGAGGACCAGTGCAGCTGGAAGCTCGACAGCTCCACGGCCAGCACGTCGTAGCCCGCGCGGACCGCGTCCAGTGCCGCGTAGCCGATGTTCCCGCAGGCCACGGCGTTCGCGCCGGCCGCCTTGAGGATCGACTCGAGCATGCCCGCGGTGGTCGTCTTGCCGTTGGTGCCGGTGACCACGAGCCAGGACGGCGGGTGCTCGCGCAGCTGCCCGACGCGCCAGGCCAGCTCGACGTCGCCGATGACCTCGATACCCGCCTCGGCGGCGGCGACGAGCAGCGGAGACGTCGGCCGCCAGCCGGGGCTGGTGACGACGAGGGCGACGTCGTCGGGCGGCTCGGTCAGGCCGGGCACCAGCTCGGCGCCGAGGCCGTCCAGCTCGGCCAGGCGCTCGGCGTTGCCGTCGGTGACGGTGACGCGGGCGCCGAGGTCGACCAGCACGGGGACCACCGACTTGCCGGTGACCCCGGCACCGGCGACCAGAACGTGACGACCAGCGACATCCATGTCAGCCGCCGACGCCCAGCTGCTCGCTGTAGAACAGGCCGAGGCCGAACATGCAGCAGATCGCCGACAGCAGCCAGAACCGGATGATCACCGTGGTTTCCGCCCACCCGGCCAGCTCGAAGTGGTGGTGGAACGGCGCCATCCGGAACAGCCGCCGCCGCGTCGTGCGGAACACCGCGATCTGCGCGACCACCGAGATCATCTCGACCATGAACAGGCCGCCGATGACGATGGCGAGCAGCTCGGTGCGGGTGGTCATGGACAGGCCGGCGACCAGGCCGCCGAGGGCCAGCGAGCCGGTGTCGCCCATGAAGATCTTCGCCGGGGCCGCGTTCCACCAGAGGAACCCGACGCAGGCGCCGGTCGCCGCGGCGGCGACCACGGCAAGGTCCAGCGGGTCACGGACGTCGTAGCAGGCGGCCGCCGGGCCGTTCGCGCAGTTGAGGCGCTCCTGCCAGAACGAGATGACGACGTAGGTCGCCAGCACCATCGCCGCCGAGCCGCCTGCCAGGCCGTCGAGGCCGTCGGTGAAGTTCACCGCGTTCGACCAGCCGGAGATCACGATGTAGCAGAAGATCACGAAGATCACCGACGGGAAGGTGATCAGCGCGAGGTCGCGGACGTAGGACAGGCTCTCCGACGCCGGGGTGAGCCCCTGCTCGTTCGGGAAGTTCAGCACCAGCACCGCGAAGGCGACGGTGACCACGAGCTGGCCGACCAGCTTCGCGGTCTTGTTCAGCCCCAGGTTGCGCTGCTTGCGGATCTTGATGAAGTCGTCGAGGAACCCGACGATGCCCAGGCCCACCGCGAGCATCAGGACGAGCAGCCCGGACGCCGTCGGCGGGCCGCTGCGGGAGTTGAACATCCAGTTGATCAGGTGCGCGGCGAAGTACCCGACGACCATCGCGACGATGATCGCGACGCCGCCCATGGTCGGGGTACCGCGCTTGGACTTGTGTCCCTGGGGGCCTTCCTCGCGGATCTCCTGGCCGAAGCCCTGCCGGGAGAAGACCCGGATCAGGTAGGGCGTGAGCAGGATGGAGATCAGCAGGCCCGCCGCGGCCGCGATCAGGATGCTGATCACGCGTCACCACCGTTCGAGCGATTCTCGGAGTTGTCGGATTCCCGGGGTTCGAGCAGGGCTTCGGCGACACGCCAGAGTCCGGCGGCCTTGGAGGCCTTGACCAGCACCACGTCCCCGGGACGGAGCTGATCATGCAGCAGGGCGACGGCGGCCTCGACGTCGGGTACCAGGGTGGACTCCTCGCCCCAGGAACCCTCCTGGAACGCCCCCTGGTGCATGGCCGCCGCCTCGGGGCCGATCACGACGAGCTTGTTGATGTTGAGCCGGACGACGAGCCTGCCGATCTCGTCGTGGGCGGTGACCGAGTCGGCGCCCAGCTCGCCCATCACGCCGAGCACGGCCCAGGACCGGCGGCCGGTCTCCCGCGTCATCGCCGCGAGCGCCTTCAGGCCCGCGCGCATCGACTCGGGGTTGGCGTTGAAGGAGTCGTTGAGGATCGTGACGCCGTCGGCGCGGGTGACGACCTCCATGCGCCGCGCGGACCGCCGTTCCAGCCCGGAGAGGCGCCGGGCGATCTCCTCGGTCGGCACGCCCAGCTCCAGCGCGACCGCGGCCGCGGACAGCGCGTTGCCGACGTGGTGCTCGCCGTGCAGCGGCAGCTTGACGTCGGCCTCGCCGTCCGGGGTGATCAGCCGGAAGGACGCGCGGGCCTGGTCGTCGACGGTGATGTCCGCCGCGCGGACCTGCGCCGACGCGCTCTCGCCGACGAACACCACGCGGGCCTTCGTCCGGCTCGCCATGGCCGCGACCAGCGGGTCGTCGGCGTTGAGCACCGCGACACCGTCCGCGGGCAGTGCCTCGACCAGCTCGCCCTTGGTCTTCGCGATGCCTTCGCGCGAGCCGAACTCGCCGACGTGCGCGCTGCCGACGTTGAGCACCACGCCGATCTTCGGCGGCGCGATCTCGGCGAGGTGGGCGATGTGCCCGGGCCCGCGCGCGGACAGCTCCAGCACGAGGTGCCGGGTCTCGGCGTCGGCCCGCAGCGCGGTCCAGGGGTGCCCCAGCTCGTTGTTGAACGACCCGGGCGGCGCGACCGTCGGGCCGAGCGGTTCGAGCAGCTGGGCGATGACGTCCTTGGTCGAGGTCTTGCCCGAGGAGCCGGTGACGCCGACGACGGTCAGGTTGCCTTCGGACAGCCGCTGCACGACGTGCCGGGCGAGCTTGGCCAGCGCGGCGAGCACCGCGGCGCCGGAGCCGTCCTTGTCGCCGGTCAGCGCGACCGACCGGGCGTGGGCCTCGCCCTCGCCGACCGGCGGGACGACGATCGCGGGCGCGTCGACCTCGCGGGCGGCCAGTACCGCGACCGCACCGGCCTCGACGGCCTGCGCGGCGAAGTCGTGGCCGTCGACCTTCTCCCCCGGCAGGGCGGCGAACAGGCCGCCGGGCGTGAGCTTCCGGGTGTCGAACTCCACGGTGCCGGTCACCTGCGCGCCCGGCTCGGCGCGGTGCAGCCGTCCGCCGACGACGTCGGCGATCTCGGCCAGGCTGAGCACGATCACACACTCACCTCGAGTTTGTTGCGGATGGCCGCGGCCAGCTCGTCGCGGTCGGAGAACGGGTGCACGACGCCGCCTGCCTCCTGGCCGGACTCGTGGCCCTTGCCGGCGAGGAAGACGATGTCGCCCGGCTGGGCGAGCGCGACGGCGTGCGCGATGGCTTCGCGGCGGTCGCCGATCTCGAGGACCTCGCCGCCCTCGGCGGGCCCGACGGCGCGGGCGCCGGCGAGCATCGCGGCGCGGATCGCCGCGGGGTCCTCGGAACGCGGGTTGTCGTCGGTGACGATCAGGACGTCGCTGCGCCGGGCCGCCGCCTCGCCCATCATCGGGCGCTTGGCGGTGTCGCGGTCGCCGCCGCAGCCGAGGACGGTGATGATCCGGCCCTCGGCGCGGGCCCGCAGCGCGTCGAGGCCCTGGGCGACCGCGGCAGGCTTGTGGGCGTAGTCGACGACGGCGGTGAACTCCTGGCCGACGTGGACCCGCTCCATCCGGCCCGGCACCTGCACCTGCGCGAGCCCGGCGACGATGTGCTCCAGGGACACGCCCGCGGTGCTGAGGATCGCCGCGGCGAGCACGGCGTTGGCGACGTTGAATTCGCCGGGCAGCGGAATCCGGGCAGGCGCGCTGACGCCGCCGGGGCCGTGCAGGGTGAACGTCTGCTCCCCGTGCGGGGTGGCCTGCAGGTCGGTGGCCTTCCACGCGGCGTCGGTGCCCGGGTCGGTGGTCACCGTGATCGTCTGCGGGGTGAGCAGGGCCTGGCCCCACGCGCTGTCGACCACGACGACCTCGTGCGTCGAGCGGCCGTCGAACAGCAGGGACTTCGCCGCGAAGTACTCCTGCATGTCCTTGTGGAAGTCCAGGTGGTCCTGGGAGAGGTTGGTGAACGCGCCGACGGCGAACCGGGTGCCGTTGACCCGGCCCAGCGCGAGGGCGTGGCTGGAGACCTCCATCGGCACGTGCGTGACGCCGCGTTCGAGCATCACCGCCAGCAGCGCCTGCAGGTCCGGCGCCTCCGGCGTGGTGAACCCGCTGGCCAGCCGTTCGCCGGCGATCCGGGTCTCGACCGTGCCGATCAGGCCGGTGGTCAGGCCCGCGGCCTGCAGCCCGGCGTCGACCAGGTAGGACGTCGTGGTCTTGCCGGAGGTCCCGGTGACCCCGAGCACGGCCAGCCGCAGGGACGGCTCGCCGTAGATCCACGCGGCGATCTCGCCGAGCGCGGCACGCGGGTCCGGGTGCACGAGGATCGGGACACCGGCGTCGCGCAGGGCGGGCCGCTCGGCGCCCGCGGCGTCGGTGAGGACGGCGACCGCGCCGGCCGCGACGGCCTGGTCGCTGAAGTCGGCGCCGTGGGCGCGGGCGCCCGGCAGCGCGGCGAAGAGGTCACCGGGCAGCACGTGCTGCGCGCGCAGCGTGGTGCCGGTGACGGTGAGCTCGGCGGCGTCGGGCCGGTCGGCGATGAGACGCGCGTCCGCCCTGGCGAGCAGCGTCGCCAGCGGGACCGGGTCGATGCGCGCCGGGCGGGGCGGCGCGGGCACCGCTTTCACCGGGCTTTCCGGCACCTGGGAACTGGACGAGGACACGGACACGGCCAAGAGGCTACCGGCGGCCGGTTCGGGCACCCGCACGCGGTACGGCGATTGCACGCGGTTCCGGCACATGTGCTAGGCGGCGCCGGGGACTCGCTTGCGCCGCAACGGTTTCCCGCCGGCAGACCGATGTGGACGGTCAGGGCCCCCTCACCGGAGTGAGGGGGCCCTGACGGACTGTCGTTACTGGATGACGAGCGGGACCTGCGGCGAAGGGCCGTCCGACAGCGGGATCTGGAACCGCTGCGTGAGGTAGGAAGCGATGCTGTGGAACAACGGTGCCGCGTTGTGCCCGGCAGGCAGCGTCGTGTCGGGTGCGTCCAGCCGGATGCCCACCACGAACCGCGGGTGGTCGGCGGGCAGGATGCCGGCGAAGGTGATGTTGTACAGGTGGTCGCTGTAGGCCTTCGTCCGCGGGTCGACCTGCTGGCCGGTGCCCGTCTTGCCGGAGATCTGGTAGCCCTCGACCGCCGCCGACGGCGCCGTGCCGCTCTGCTGGCCCTTCCCCTTCTGCGTGACCGACCGCATCATGTCCCGCACCGTCTTCGCCGTCTGCGGGCTGACCACCCGGACCGCCTTCGGCGCCGGTTCGGGCACGGTGACCCCGTCCGGGTTGACCTTCGCCTTGACGATGCGTGGTTCGACGCGCAGGCCGTCGTTGGCGATCGCCTGGTACATCCCGGCCATCTGCAGGATGGTCATCGACAGGCCCTGCCCGATGGGCAGGTTGCCGAAGGTGCTCGCCGACCACTGGCTGCGGGCCGGGACGCTGCCCGCGCTCTCGCCGGGCAGGCCGACGCCGGTGCGCTGGCCGAGGCCGAACAGCTTGAGCAGGTTGCTGTAGTGCTCTGCGCCGAGCTTCTGCGCCAGCAGCAGGGTGCCGACGTTGGAGGACTTGGCGAAGATGCCGGTGGTGGTGAACGTTTGCGTGCCGTGGTTCCAGGCGTCGTGCACGGTCCGGTCGGCGACCTGCAGCGAGCCGGGCACCTGCATGGTCGACTCCGGCGTCGCGATGCCGGAGTCGATCGCCCCGGTGGCGGTGACGACCTTGTTGACCGACCCGGGCTCGAACGGCGTGGTGACCGCGGGGTCGGCCATGTCGTCGGTGGTCCAGGTGGACTGGTCGTTGGGGTCGAACGTCTTGTCGTTGGCCAGCGCGTAGACCTCGCCGGTCTTGGCGTCGAGGACGACGGCCTGCCCGCCCTTGGCGTGCGTCTGCTGCACGTAGTCGGACAGCTGGCGCTGGACCTCGTACTGCAGGTCGGAGTCGATGGTCAGCTCGAGGTCCGAGCCAGGGACGGCGGCCTGCAGGTCGCGCTCGGTGCCGGGGATGACGACGTTGTCGCTGCCGTTCTTGGTGTTGACCAGCATCCGGCCCGGCGTGCCCGCGAGGTCGTTGTCGCGCATCAGCTCCAGCCCGACCAGGCCGTGCAGGTTGTGCTTGGACACGTCGGGGTCGTCGGAGCGCCAGTTGGCGGCACCGACGATGTTCGCCGCCAGGCTGCCGCCCGGGTACTCGCGCTTCGCGCGCTTTTCGATGCTGATCCAGGTGAAGTGCTTCTGGATGTCGGTGGCGACCGACGGCTCGACGTCGTGCTCGAGGTAGGTGAACGACGCCGGCTTGCGGAGCAGGTCCAGCAGCTGCTGCTCGGTCAGCTGGCTGGGCACCTTGGCCGCGATGTACTTCGCGGCTTCGGCGGTCTCGGTGTCGAAGGTCCGCTTGGTGGCGGGGTTCTTCGCCTTGAGGTCGTCCATGTTCTTGCGCAGCGCCTTGAGGTTCACCGCCAGCGAGCGGACCTCGACGCTGAACGCGAGCTTCGCGCCGTTGCGGTCCACAATGGACCCACGCTGGGCGGGGATGTCGATGGTCTGCGTGCGCTGCCGCTCGGCCGCGGCGGACAGCGCCCCGGCCTCGAACCACTGCACCTGCACCAGTTTCCCGCCCGCCACCAGCAGGACGGCGACCAGCAGCATGCGCACGGCGGAGAACCGGCTGCGGTGCCCGCCGTTGCCGCGACGCGCGGCCGCGCTGCGGGTCCCGGCCGCGTAGGTGCGGCGCGCGCTCCCCGCGGTGCGCGGGCGGGCCCGGCCCCGGTTCGAAGCCGTCACTGGCCGCCTCCCGGCTGGGCGGGAGGCTGTTCCTCGGCGGGCACGGCGGGCTGGTCGCCCTCGATCGGCGCGCCCTGCTGGGACTGGGTGCCCGCGGCGGCCGCGACCGGCGGCGCGGTCTCCACCGGCGGCGTGTCGGCCTTGGCCTTCTTCGGCTCGCCGACCAGCGAGGTCTTGCCGTCGGGACCGACGACGATCCGCGCCGGGTCGCCGCCGGGCACCATGCCCAGCTGCTGGGCCGCGGGGGCCAGCGAGGCGGGCGACTCGGCCTTGGCGACGTCGCGCTGCAGCTGTTCCTTGGTCTCGGCCAGGTGGGCGTTGGTGGTGCGCAGCTGTTCGAGCCGGTAGGAGTCCGCGATCGCCTGCGTGGTCAGCCACAGCGTGGCGGCCACGCCGACGGCCAGCAGCGCCATCATCATCAGCACGAACGACGCCCGCGACTTCGGCACCAGCCGCAGCTTGAGCTTGACCTTCTGCTTCGGCTCACCCGGCTCGGCCTTCGGCGCGGGACGCGGCTCGCGGTCCTTGAGCAGGTCGGCCCGCTGGGCGCGGCGCGCGTAGGCCCGCTCGGCGGCCGAGGTGCGGCCACGGGACGCGCGCCGCGGCGCGGCCTGGCCCGGGTCGAGGGTCTGCGGGTCCGGCTCGGCGGTGGCCGTGCGGGCGGCCTCGCTGCGTCCCCGCGTCGCCGGCGCGGTCCGGCGGCGGGACTTCGCGGGAGCGGTCATCGCGGCTCTCCGATCCTCTCTGCGGCCCGCAGCCGCACCGAGGCGGCGCGCGGGTTCCGTTCGATCTCCTCTTCGCCTGCCTTCTCGGCACCCCGCGTGAGGAGCTTCAGCTCCGGTCCGTGTCCCGGCAGCTCCACCGGCAGTCCCTCCGGGGTGCGGGACTTCGCCAGCTCGGCCAGCGCCTGCTTGACCAGCCGGTCCTCCAGTGACTGGTACGACTCGACGACGATCCGGCCGTGCATCGCCAGCGCGCCGAGCGCGGCGGGCATGGCACGGCGGAGCACCTCCAGCTCCTGGTTGACCTCGATCCGCAGTGCCTGGAACGTCCGCTTGGCGGGGTGCCCGCCGGTGCGGCGGGTGGCGGCGGGCACGGCGTCGTAGAGCAGCTCGACCAGCCGTCCGCTGGTGGTGAACGGCTCCTTCTCCCGTGCGGCCACGACGGCTTTGACGATCCGCTGCGCGAAGCGTTCCTCGCCGTAGTCCCGCAGGATGCGGACGAGTTCGCCGGGCGGGTAGGTGTTGAGCACGTCCGCGGCGGTGAACCCGGTGGTCGGGTCCATCCGCATGTCGAGCGGGGCGTCCTTGGCGTAGGCGAAACCGCGTTCGGCGCGGTCCAGCTGCATCGACGAGACGCCGAGGTCGAAGAGGATCCCGTCGGCCTTGGCGAGGCCCACGCTGCGCAGCGCCTCCGGGAGCCCGTCGTAGACGGTGTGCACGAAGTCGACGCGGTCACCATGGCGGGCCAGGCGCTCCCGCGACTTCTCCAGCGCGGCGGGGTCCCGGTCGAGCGCGACGAGCCGCAGCCGCGGGAAGGCTTCGAGGAGGGCATCGGAATGCCCGCCGAGGCCGACCGTCGCGTCGACGAGGACGCCGTCGCGGTCGGCGAACACGGGAGTGAACAGCTCGACGATCCGGTCGAGCAGCACCGGCACGTGCTCGGGTGCCGTCATCGTTCCCTCCCCCTTTCTGCCTGGGCGGCCCGGGGGAAATATGGCGGATGCCGTCAGGTCCCTGTCCGCCCGCTGCGGACCTGGTACCGGGGAAGGTGCACCAGGGCTGTTGAGCGGACAGAGGCCTCACGGCATCCGGGTGGGCTTCCCCTCCTCGCGCGGACGGGCGAACCTCTTCGTCCCCCGACGACGAAGGTGCACCGCGACCGCACGCCTAGAAGACGCCCGGCAGTACTTCCTCTCGAGCCTTCGCGTAGCTGTCTTCGTGTTCCTCCAGGTACGCCTGCCACGCTTGGGCGTCCCAGATCTCCAGCCTGGTGATCGCCCCGATCACCACGCACTCCTTGCTGAGCCCCGCATACCGGCGAAGCTCGGGCGCGATGGTGATGCGCCCCTGCCCGTCCGGGCGTTGCTCGTCCGTGCCGGCGAACAGGTAGCGCTGGTAGGCCCGAACCGCCTCGTTGGTGAACGGGGCCTCGGCGACCTTGCGCGCCATCTGCTCGAACTCGGCGCGGGGGAAGACGAAGAGGCAGTGGTCCTGCCCCTTGGTGACCATCAGCCCACCCGCCAAGGCGTCACGGAACTTCGCGGGCAGCGCGAGCCGCCCCTTGTCGTCCAGCTTCGGGGTGTGGGTGCCGAGGAACACGGCCTCCACCTCCCTACCGCCTTCGGTGGCGAGCCACCTCCGACGGCCACGGGGCTTCCCTTCCGCCCCACTGGCCACCACCGTACCCCACTTTTCACCACAGTCAACGCGACAAACGGGCAGACCACTCCGTCGAGTGTTTCGTTTGCGCAGGTCAGCAGGGTGGGGCCGGGTGGGGCCCGTGGTGGGGGACGGTGGCCAAGATCCCCCGCGCCGGGGTCCGGAGCAACCTCAGCTGCTGCCCGTGCGTCCGCATAACGGCCGCGAGACCCCTACCCGAGCCCCCGGCGTGGGGCCCAGTGGGGACTCCGGTGGGGCCGGGTGGGGCGCCCGGACGTCATGAAAGAGTCGTTCATCGCGCCAGACGTCATGAAAGAGTCGTTCATGTCATCCGGCGAGGCGCGAGTTGTCCACAGGCCACGCGAGTTACGCCGAGTAGTCCACAGATCACGGAAAGGCCTGGTTTCGGGCGGCCTGGCCGGTCACGATCGATTCGTGACTCGAGGATCGTGGAGACGCGACGCGGAAGCCCTTTTCGCGGCCAGCCGCAGAGGCGTGATCACGGTGGCACACCTGGAATCCCTGGGCGTTCCACCGGGAACCAGCTACCGGCGCTGCCTGCCGGGCGGGCCGTGGCAGCGGTTGCTGCCGGGCGTGGTGCTGCTGCGCACCGGCGAGCCGACGCGACGGCAACTGGTCGAAGGCGCCCTTCTCCACTGCGGCGACCAAGCCGTGGTCACCGGGCTTGAATCCTGCCGTCGGCAAGGACTGAAGCGTGCTGTCCGCGCGGGCGAGCCGATCCACCTCCTCCTTCCTCTGCACCTGAAGACCACCAGCAGCGGTTACGTCCTCGTCGAGCGGACCAAGCGGATGCCCGTTCCGGTGTGGTCGGACGGGGTGCCACTGGCCCCGGCCGTTCGAGCGGTGCTGGACGAGTGCCGGCGCCTGCGCGAACGCCCGCCGATCCGCGCCCTCCTCGCCGAAGCGGTTCAGCAGCTCGGCCTCGACCCGGCCGCCCTGACCACGGAACTCGAGAACGGCAGCCGCCGGGGAACCGCTCTGCCGCGCGCGGTCCTGCGGGAAATCGCCGGTGGAGCCCGGTCGGCCGCGGAAGCCGAAGCCATGGCGCTGTGGCGCAGGAGCGGGCTGCCCGCACCGTTGTGGAACTTCGAACTCCATGACCAGCGCGGCCGCTATATCGCCACTCCCGACGCTTGGTGGGACGATGTGGCGCTGGCTTGGGAGATCGACTCCTACGAATTCCACTTCGGGCAACCCGGCTACGCGTCGACCCTCGCCCGGAACAACCGCTACGCCGCGGCTGGTATCGCGGTGGTGCAAACAGTGCCGAGCCGCCTGCGCAGCGAACCGGCCGCGGTCGTCGACGACCTCGTGACCGCCTATCGTGCCGCTGCGGCCCGTCCGCGCCCGCCGGTGGTCCTGGCCGGACGTCATGAACGACTCGTTCAGGGCTTCTGACGAGATGAAAGAGTCGTTCATGACGTCTGGAGCAGCGACGCTCAGGCTTCCGGGGTCAGCAGGGCGGCGATGCGGGCCGCGAGGCGGGCGCTGTCCACCGGGGTCACGGTCACCCAGTCCTGGCCGCCCCGGCCCGGGGTCTTCGTCGCGCAGTACGCGCCGATGTCCGTGTCGAACCACGTCAGGCCGCCCACGCGGGTCACCCGGCCGGACGGGGACCGGCGGCTCACGCTGAACTGGCCCGCCGCGTACACCGGCCGCGCCTGGATCGCCTCGACCTCGCGCAGCTGGGCGGACGACGCCGCCGAAGCCGCTCCGCGGGCCCGTGGGTCCGCCAGGGTCGAGGAGGACAGGCTGATGCCGTAGCCCGGGCCGGCCGTCAGCTCCGGGAGGACGTCGACGATCGCCGTGCACAGCTCGGCTTCGCGGATCGAGTCCAGGGCGATCGTCTGTTCCGGCTGGGTCGCCAGGACGCCGCGGCGGCCGCGGACCGCCGTCACCGCGCGGAACGGCGTCGACGCCGTCATGTCCGCCAGTGCCTCGCACGCCACGTACACCTCCGCCTCCGCCAGCAGTTCCAGGCGCGAGGCCAGCGCCGGTTCCAGCGAGCCGTCGTAGAGGCCGCGCTCGGCGAGGTTGGCGTACACCGCCTTGCGGACCTCGGCGCGTTCCTCGTCGGTCGCGCCGACGCTGCGGACGGTCAGCGGCTCCGGCGGGCGGTCGTGGCCGAGGTCGGCCCAGAGGATGTCGAACGCCGACGCCGAGACGCGGATCAAGCCCGCCCCAGCGTGGGCGGGGCCGCGAACGCCTCGGACGGCACGTGGCCGCGCAGGGCCGCGTCGCGGGTGCGGAGGACGTCGATCGCCTTCTGCCGCGCGGCTTCCGCCTCGGCGCGGCGGGCCGCCATCTCCTCGGCCAGCCCGGCCAGCACGAACACGTTGCCCGAGGACGCGGCGTCGCGGATCATCGCCGCGGGGTCGTACTCGACCGGCGGTGGCATGTCGGCACGGGCACGCGCGGCGGCTTCCGCCTGCGCCCCCACCGACCGGCCCACCGACGCCGAGACGGCGGCGGAGTGCGAAAGCCACTTCGCCGCGCGGATCAGCGCCGCCCGCGCCGCGTCACCCCCGCCGCCCCGCCAGTGCTCTTCCGCGGTCGAGACCAGCGCGGCCAGGCCTTCGGTCGACTCCGCCAGCCGTTTCGCCAGCCCGTCCCAGCGCGCGCCCGCCTCGCCCGCGGCGGCCGGGTCGTTGTCCCGCTCGACCTCGGCGGCCATGGCCTCGTGGCTGTAGGACTCGTACCGCGCGGTGGGCACGGGAGGTTCGGGCACGGCGCACCTCTTCTCAGGGCAGCTTCGGTTCGACCAGCCCGGCCACCGTGCCCGCCCGGCGGCAGGCGAGCGGGGTGTCCGAGAAGCCGGTGTTGGTGACGTCGATCTGGACGTTCGCGCCGCCGCCCACCCCGAGCAGCACGGCGCAGGTGCCGTCGGCGGCCTTCTTGTCCGCCACCTTCAGCGCGGGGCGGGTGCCGACGGTCGTCTTCGTGACGTTCTTCGTGGCGAGGTCGAGGCCGTCGAGGCCGTGCTTGTCGTCGAAGGTCACGGTGACGCCGAAGGTGCCCGGGACGGTCCAGTCGCAGGCCCGGGCCCCGGCGATGTCCTTGGGCTTGCCGAGCACGGTGACCCCGGCGGCCGACCGGTCCTGCGGGGACAGCAGCGCACAGGGATCGAGGGCGGCCAGGCCGGTGGCCGTCGCGGACGGCGGCGGGACGGCCGGGGCGGTGGCCCGCGTCGAGGCGTGTCCCGCGGCAGCCGGTGAAGCGGGCGCCTGCCCGCATCCGGCGAGCAGGAGAACGAAGAGGGGCACGAGAGACAGCAGGACGCGACCGCCGGGCACCAGCCGCCCTGGGCCGCTGCCGGGCACCACCCGCCCGGGGCCACCGCCGCGTACCAACCGTCGCGAGCCACCGCCGCGCACCACCCGCCCCAGGCCACCGCCGGGCACCACCCGCCCCGGGCCACCGCCGCGCGTCCCCGTCCCCACCTCGTGCACGCGCTCAGCCACCCGTGCAGTCCACGCCTTCGGCGGCCTGCTCGTCGGCGTGCTGGTACTTCGCCAAGGCCTGGCCGATCCGGTGCTTGAGCGTCTCCAGCTCCTTGCCGAACGCCGTCAGCTGCTGGACGGCCGAGCCCTCGCCGCCGATGCCGTACTCCGCCATGAACCGGCCGATCTCGGCCGCGTACCCGCCGCCGAGGGGCACCGTGCGGCCCAGCACCTTCGCTTCGCGGACCATCTCCCCCACGACGTCCTGCAGCTCGCCGAGCTTCGCGTACGCGTCCGTGGCCAGTTCGGGCGCGACCGCGAATCCGCGGACGTCGAACGGTGGCTGCGTTCGCACCTCGCTCATAAGCGGTTACGCCTCTCCGTAGCCGGGCGACCTCGAACCGCAGCATACGACAGAGCAGGGCGTCAGCGGGAGCACCCAGAACCGGGTGACAAAGCACCCGATCGGGGTATCGTCCCTGCTTGCGCAGTGTCATCAACCGCAGTGCCGGGCGTGATGCCCCGGGCTTCCCGGGGTTCCGCCCCCTGGTTCGCCCGGGTTTGACACACTGGATGGAAGGCTGGTCGCTGCGCGCGGACAGCAGCGATGGGGGCCGTTCGGCCCGGCGGTGCGCACAGTGCGCGCGGCCATGCGCCACCAGGAGGTCGAGTGACGTCGAGAATCCAGTCTGCCGCGCCCGGATCGGGCGAGCAGGCATCCGGGCGGCCGCCTTATCCGGCGGAGTCCTCGGGCAACGGCCGGGCCCACGGCCATCCCGGCAGAGTGTCGCTGGACGAACTGCACGAGACCGCGCGGCGGATCGCCGCGAACGTCGAGCGGGTGCTGGTCGGCAAGCCCGACGTCATCCGGATCGCGCTGGTCACGCTGCTCGCCGAAGGCCACCTGCTGGTCGAGGACGTTCCCGGGGTCGGGAAGACGTCGCTGGCCAAGGCGCTCGCCCGGTCGATCGACTGCACGGTCAGCCGCATCCAGTTCACCCCGGACCTGCTGCCGAGCGACGTCACCGGCGTCTCCATCTACAACCGCCAGTCCGGCGAGTTCGACTTCCGCCCCGGCCCGGTGTTCGCGAACATCGTGGTCGGCGACGAGATCAACCGCGCGTCGCCGAAGACGCAGTCGGCGCTGCTGGAGTGCATGGAAGAGCACCAGGTCACCGTCGACACCGCGACCTACCACCTCGACGCGCCGTTCATGGTGATCGCCACCCAGAACCCGATCGAGATGGAGGGCACGTACGCGCTGCCCGAGGCCCAGCGCGACCGGTTCACCGCCCGGGTCTCCATCGGCTACCCCGACCAGCAGGCCGAGCTGGCCATGGTCGACGAGCACGCCGGCCACAACCCGCTCGAAGAGCTGCAGCCGGTCTCCGACGGCCGGACCGTGCACCGGCTGATCGAGACCGTCCGCGGCGTGCACATCGCGCCGGAGGTCCGCCGCTACGCCGTCGACGTGGTCGCGGCCACCCGCGGCGTCCCGGAGATCCGGCTCGGCGCCTCCCCGCGGGCCACGCTGCACCTGGTCCGCGCGGCGCGGGCGCAGGCGGCGCTGTCGGGCCGCGACTACGTCGTGCCGGACGACCTGCACACCGTGGCGGTCCCGGTCCTGGCGCACCGCCTGGTGCTGACCACCGAGGCCCACGCGGCCCGCCGGTCGGCGACCGACGTCGTGCGCGCGGTGCTGCACCGGGTGCCGGTGCCGCAGGGTTCCCGGCAGTAGCCGGCGGAGAGAAGAAGAGAACGGCATGCTGCGTGCTCTGTCCGGCCTGACGACCCGCGGCCGCTGCCTCCTGGCGGCGGGGATCGCCGCCGCCGTCTGCTCGTTCGTGCTGAACGAACGCGACCTGCTGCGGGTCGCGCTGTTCGTGGTGGCGCTGCCGCTGCTGGTCGCCGTGTTCATCTCGGCGACCCGGCTGCGGATCGGCGCCACCCGCGCGCTGCACCCGCAGCGGGTCGCCGTCGGCGGCAACGGCGAGGTGCAGCTGGAGCTGTGGCGCAGCGGGCGGCTGCCGGCCGGCGAGATCCTGCTCGAGGACGGCGTGCCGTACGCGCTGGGTTCGCGGCCGCGGTTCGTCGTCGAGCGGCTCCCGCACGACCGGCGCGTCGCCCTGCGCTACCCGCTGCAGCCGGTGCTGCGCGGGGTCCAGCAGGTCGGGCCGCTGCGCGCAACCATCACCGACCCGTTCGGGCTGTGCGAGTTCGAGCGCGAGCTGATCGGGCACTCGCGGCTGGTCGTCGTGCCCCGGGTGGTCCCGCTGTGGGGCCTGCCGAGCGGGGCCGGCATCGGCGTCGGCGACGACGGCACCGTCCGGCTGCACGCCGGCCAGGGCGAGCCCGACGTGATCGTCCGGCAGTACCGCCAGGGCGACGACCTGCGGAAGGTGCACTGGCGCTCGACCGCGCGCCGCGACGAGATCATGGTGCGCGTCGAGGAACGGCCGTGGCGCGGCGGCACCACGGTGCTGCTCGACCACCGCGCGGCCGCCCACCACGGCAGCGGCCCGGCCGCCAGCCTGGAGTGGGCGGTGTCCTTCGCGGCGTCGGCCGCGCTGCACCTGCGCCGGTCCGGGCACCGCGTCCGGCTGATCAGCGAGCACGGCGTCACGCTGGCCGACGCCCCCGGCGAGGGCGGCGACCACTACGACAACGTCATCCTCGACGCGCTGGCCGCGTTGCAGCCCGCCCACCAGCGCGACATCACGCTGGCCGGCGACCCCGGCGAGGGCCAGGAGCTGATCGCCGTGCTCGGCACGGTCAGCACCGAGGCCGTCCACGAGCTGACGCAGTACCGCCCGCGCGGCATCCGCAGCCTCGCTGTCCTGCTCGACACGCCCACGTGGTCGGCCGGGGTGAGCGCGCCCGAGCAGCGGGCCGCCGCCACCGAGGACTCGGCTTCGCTGCTGCGCGCGGCAGGCTGGGGCGTGGTGATCGCCGGGCCCGGCTCGCCGATGCCGCAGGTGTGGGCCGAACTCTGCCGTGCGGGCGCCCGCCGCGGCACGCTGATCGGTGGTCCGCGATGAGCACCGCCGCCCCGCCGCGCACGCCCGGCCGGCCTGCCGCACGCCCGCTTGCCGCTTGGCGCAGCAGCGTCCTGGCGCCGGTCGCGGCCGGCATCGCGACGCTGTGCGCGGCGACGTCGGTGACGAGCGTCGTGTCCGGCCTGGCCTGGTTCGGCTACCTGTTCGTCGCCGTCCTGCTGATCGCCGCGACCGGGCTGGCGCTGCGCTCGCTGCAGGTGCCGACCGTCCTGGTCGGCCTCGGCCAGCTGCTGGTGCTGCTGTTCCTCATCACCGGTGCGTTCACCACGCACGGGATCCTGCAGGTCATCCCGGGTCCGGACGCCTTCGCCGAGATCGGCACGACCCTGTCGGCCGCGGCCGAGCAGATCCGCGTGGGCCTGCCGCCGGTCGAGGGCAGCCAGCCGATCCTGTGCCTGGTGACGATCCTGATCGGCCTGGTCGCCGTCCTGGTCGACACGCTGACCGTGGCTGCCGCGGCGCCCGCCGCGACCGGGCTGGTGCTGCTGTGCGTCTACGCCGTGCCGGCCGCGCTGAGCGAGGAAATGCTGCCGTGGTGGACGTTCCTGCTGGGCGGCGCGGCGTTCGCCGCCCTGCTGGCCGTCGACGGCAACCACCGGCACCGGCGCTGGCGCACGCGGGAAGCGCCCGGGCGCAGCGGCAAGCCGGGTGTGCTGTCCGCGCCGGTCGCGGTGGTGTGCATGGCGATCGTGCTCGGCCTGTTCGGCGGGGCGATCACCTGGGTCGGCACGGTCGGGCGGATTCCGTTCGGTGCCGGGGAAAACGGCGCGGGCGCGGGCTCGGGCGGGTTCGGCATCCAGCCGTTCACGGAGCTGCGCGGCATGCTCGACCAGGGGTCCAACCGCGAGCTGTTCAAGGTCCGCGGCCTCGGCACCGACCGGCGGCTGCTGCGCGCGCTGACGCTGGACACCTACTACCCCAACAAGGGCTGGGGCCTGCACGACGACGGCCGGTCGCAGCAGGGCGTCCCGGTCGGGCCGCAGCTGCCGCCCGCGCCGGGCGACGACGGCACCGGCGCGGCACGCAAGATCGACGTGGAACCGACCAGCTGGCGGGACAACTGGCTGCCGGTGTACGGCGCGCCCCGGGTGATCGACGGCGCGGCCAACGGCTACCTCTACGACCAGGTCAGCGGGACGGTGTTCACCACGCGCAGCGAGGTGCCGCCGTCCTACACCGAATACGCGTCGCTGAAGGAACCCACGGCACAGGAGCTGCGTGCCGCCACGCACGTCGACGACCTGCCGCCGCGGTACACGCGGATCGACCGGGTCGACGACCGCGTCAAGGCGAAGACCGAGCAACTGATCACCGGCGCGACCAACGACTTCGACCGCGCGTCGGCGATCTGGCGGTACTTCACGGCGCAGAGCGGGTTCGTCTACGACACGAAGACCGGGCCGGCGACCGACGCGGACGCGCTCACCGACTTCATCCTCAACAACAAGCGCGGCTTCTGCGAGCAGTTCGCCTCGGCGATGGCGGTGATGCTGCGGGTGGCGGGCATCCCGTCGCGGGTGGCGATCGGCTTCACCCCGGGCGTGCAGGTCAACGACTACCTGTCGATCAGCACCCAGGACGCGCACGCATGGGTCGAGGCGTACTTCGGCGACAAGGGCTGGGTGACGTTCGACCCGACGCCGTTGTCCGACGGCCGCGGCATCACGCCGTCGTACCTGCAGGCGGGCTCGCAGGACGGCACCCAGCCCGACGACACCCAGGTGGCGCCGAGCACGGTGCAGTCGAGCGCCCCGCCGACCGGTGCCCCGCGCGACAACGAGCAGAACCCGCAGGCGCAGGCCCCGCAGCAGGAGAACCCGGGCACGCCGTCCTGGGTGTGGCTGCTGGTCCTGGCGCTGGTCGCGCTCGCGCTGGTGGCGACGGTGCTGGTGGTCGTCTCCGGCGTCCGCGGGCGGAACCGGCCGGACCGCGAACCGGCGGCGACCGGGCTCGGCGCGGTGCTCAAGAACTGGCTGCCGCTGATCGCCGCCGCGTTGTGGGTGGTGGTGCTCGGCGTGCTGACCTGGCTGGTGGCCTGGTGGTTCAGCCTGCTCGTGGTGCTGCTGCTGGCCGGGCTGCTCGGCCCGTCGGCGGCCCGCGACGTCGGCAGGCGCCGGCGCCTGCAGGAGATCGCCGGCCAGCGTCCGGGCGCGGCGGACGCGGCGTGGTCCGAGCTGCGGGCGGAGTGCGCCGACCGCGGCCTGCCGATCCCGCCGAGCGACACGGTCCGGGTCGCAGGCCAGAAGCTGGCGGCGAAGCACCACCTCGACGAGGAGGGCCGCGAAGGCCTGCGCACGGTCATCGGCGTGGTCGAGCGGTCCTGGTACGGCGCCGGCGGCGAACCGGACCCGACGCTGCCCCCAGCGTTCGACCACCTCCGCCGAAGCCTCAACCGCAACGCCCCGCTGTCCTGGAAGGGCCGCCTGTTCCCGAAGTCCCTCTTCCGCAACCGGGACTGAACGGGCATCACGCGTGTCCCGAGGGGCATCACGCGTGATCCGGCGGGCATGACTCGTGATTGGAGGGGCATCAGCGTGATGCCCCTCCAATCACACGTGATGCCCCTCCAGACACGCGTGATGCCCCGGCGGGTCACCCGGGCGGGGGTCACCCACCGTCACCCGCGTGAGCCTGGCCGGGTGAGCACACAAGAAGATCCGCGTCCCGCCCGGCGGCGAGACGCGGATCTCGTGGTCTTGCGGCGCTACTGCTCTTCGAAGCGTTGGCGGAAGCGCTCCTCCATCCGCTGGGTGAACGAGCTGCGGCGGCCCGATGACCTGCTTCCGCGCGCGCCCGGCCCACCGGCCTTGCCGTCCCCGTCGGCTCCGTGCCGAATCGATGTGACGGCCATCATGACTCCGAAGAACATCACGAGGAACCCGAGCACGCTGATCAGCGGGATGTCGGCCACCCGGAACTGCGGCACCACCACGCCCAGCACCAGCAGGGCCACGCCCACTACGAACAGGGCGATGCCCTGAATACGCCGTCGGCGAGCGGGGCGACGCAACCGGGTGCCACGCACCGTGGATGCGAACTTGGGGTCCTCGGCATAGAGCTCGCGCTCGATCTGATCGAGCAGCCGCTGCTCATGCTCGGAGAGTGGCATCTTTCCTCCTCCGGCACAGCTGTCGCGGGCGCCGGGCCGCGCAACGTCCTGGACCCAACAGCCAACCCCAGGCGGGGTGGCACTGTCCAGGATACGAGGCCCGCGCCCGCACGACTACCCGATCCCGCATCCAGAAGGGATCGAATTGGGCTAATTCCCGCCCCGTGCGGGTTGACGGACCGTCACCACCGCCTTTCGTGGCCGTTTGACGACCCGTGCCCGCCGGGTGGGCAGCCGCTCACCGCTCCTTCGGCGCCAGCAGCGAGGCCGGCCGGATCGCCGCCGACCCGAACTTCGAGCGGGCGACGTCGGCGGCGACTTCGGCGTCCCGCCACCGCGGCGCCGGGGAGTCGAACACCAGCTGCTCCCCCGCCTCCCCGGTGTCCAGTCCTTCGACGCGGACGCCGATCAGCCGGACGGCGCCCGCCGGCGCGTGCTCGGCGAGCAGCGCGACCGCGACGGCGTGGATCTCCCGCGCGACGTCGGTGGGCGAGACCAGCGTGCGGGCCCGCGTGATCGTCCGGAAGTCCGCGAACCGCACCTTGATCGAGACGGTCCGGCCGCGCACGCCGCGCGCCCGCAGCGTCGCCCCCACCCGCTCGGCCAGCCGCAGCAGCTCCAGCCCCAGCTCGGCCCGGTCGTGCCGGTCGACGTCGAAGGTGTGCTCGGCGCCGATCGACTTGTCCGGCGACTCGGTGACGACCGCCCGTTCGTCGATGCCGTGCGCGAGCCGGTACAGGTGCTCCCCTGCCGCCACGCCGAGCGACTTCTTCAGCCGTTCCGGCGGGAACGCGGCGACGTCGGCGATCGTGTCCAGGCCCAGCCGGCGCAGGTGTTCTTCGGTCCGCGCGCCGACACCCCACAGCGCCGAAACCGGCAGCGGGTGCAGGAAGGCCAGGGTTTCCGCCGCGGGGACGACGACCATGCCGTCCGGTTTCGCCATGCCGGAGGCGAGCTTCGCCACGAACTTGACCTTCGCCACCCCGACCGAGCACGTGATCCCGTGTTCGGCCGCGACGCGCTCGCGGATCCGGGCGCCGAGCTGCGCCGGTGTCGTACCCAGGCGGCGCAGCGCCCCGCTGACGTCCAGGAAGGCCTCGTCGAGGCTGAGCGGCTCGACCAGCGGCGTCAGCTCGCGGAAGATGCCCATCACGCCGCGGGAGACCTCACCGTAGAGCCCCGAGGTGGGCGGGATGTTGATCAGGTGCGGGCAGAGCCGCTTGGCCGTGGCGAACGGCATTGCCGAGCGCACGCCGAACTTCCGCGCCGGGTAGTTCGCCGCGGCCACGACCGCGCGCGGGCCGCCGCCGGACACGACGACCGGCTTGTCCGCCAGCTCGGGCCGGGTCCGCAGCTCGACCGACACGAAGAACGCGTCCATGTCGACGTGCAGCAGCCCGCACCCGGTGTCGTCCGGCGGCGGGTGGCCCGGCCGGACACGGAACCGGCCCATCCCGCCTGGTAGTTCAGCATTTCGCCCCACGGGAGGGGACGGTACCGGGAGGGTCCGACAGTTTCGGGACGCGAACCCGCGGTTCAGGCGGGTGGCCGCGCCACCGCGTGCAGGCGGCCGGCGATGTCCCGCAACGCCGGTGTGCCCGCCGCCGCGCGTTCGAAGTCCGCCAGTTCCTCCTCGCGGACGTCGCCCGGGATCAGGTCCGCGATCACCCGGTCGCCCTGCAGGAGGGTCACGTCGAGGCCCGCCGCCACCAGCTGGGCGCGCAGGCCCTCGGGGTCGAAGCGGCGCAGGATCGTGTCGCCGGGGACGATCCCGTCCACGCTCTCCAGCAGCCGACGGGCCTCGCCGACGCGACCGGCCAGCGCGCGGTGGAGGACCGCCGCGTGGCGGTTGGCCACCAGCACCGACACCGCGCCGCCCGGGGCGACCGCCGTCGCCAGTGCCCGCAGGACCGCCGCCGGGTCGTCGACGATCTCCAGCAGCCCGTGCGCCAGCACCAGGTCGGCCGAGCCCGCCTCGATGTGGCGGCCCAGCGCGTCGGCGTCGTCGGCGATCACCGTGATCAGCTCGGCGACGCCCTCCTCCTCGGCCCGGCGCTGCAGCGTGGCCAGCGCGTTCGGGCTCGGCTCGACGACCGTCACCCGGCAGCCCGCCGCCGCGAACGGCACCGCCCAGCCGCCGCTGCCGCCGCCCACGTCGACGACGTGGGGGTGCTCGGCGCCCCGGGCGCGGGCGGCCTTCAGCTCGGCCTCGAGCACCCGGCGGACGGCGCCCGAACCCCGGGCGGCCACGGTCTCCGTCTTCATGCCGCACAGGGTAGTGCCCGGCCCCCGGCCGCCTCCCGGGCTCCTCCCTTCGAGTGAAGCGACCCCCGGACACCAGGAGGGACGGCGAGCGCAGGCCCCTTGCCCGGCGGCTGCCCTCGCGCGCACCCGTAGGCTGGGCACCGTGCACACGGTCGCCGTACTCAGCCTCAAGGGAGGCGTCGGCAAGACGACGGTCGCTCTCGGTATCGCGTCCGCCGCCCTGCGTAGGGGTACCCGGACGCTGGTGGTGGACCTCGACCCGCAGGGCAACGCCACCACCTCGCTCGACCCGCCCTACACCGACGCCACCCTCGCGGACGTGCTCGAGACGCCCACCCGGGCGATGCTCGAACGCGCGATCGCGCCGAGCGTCTGGAGCGAGGACGTCGACGTCCTGGTCGGCGCCGAGGAGCTGGAGCTGCTCAACGACCCCGACGCCGGCAGCGAGCGCCTGGCCAACTTCTCGCGCGCGCTCGACGAGCTGCACCGCACGCCGCTGCGCGAGACACCGTACGAGCTGGTGATCCTGGACTGCCCGCCGTCGCTGGGCCGGCTGACGAAGTCGGCGCTGGTCGCCGCGGACAGCGCGCTCATCGTCACCGAGCCGACGATGTACGCCGTCGCGGGCGCGCACCGCGCCCTGGAGGCGATCGAGAAGATCCGCAAGGAGCTCAACCCGGAGCTGCGCCCGATCGGCGTGCTGGTGAACAAGCTGCGCGTGCGCTCCTACGAGCACCAGTTCCGGATCGCCGAGCTGCGCGAGAACTTCGGCCCGCTGGTCATGCCGACGGCGATCACCGACCGGCTGGCGGTGCAGCAGGCGCAGGGCGCGTGCAGCCCGATCCACGAGTGGCATTCGCCCGGCGCGCAGGAGATCGCGCTGACGTTCAACATGGTGCTGGCCAAGATCCTGCGCTCGAACCGGGCGGGCCGCCACCGCATCGCGGGCGAGGAGGGCGACGGCCCGGACTGGCCGGAGGGCCCCGCCCCGGAGACGCCCGAGGCGCCTGCCGAGGTGTCCGAATCCGCGGGGTGAGCCGTGCCCGAGGGTGACACCGTCTACCTCGTCGGCCGCCGGTTCGACCGGGCTCTGGCGGGCAAGACGTTGCTGCGCGGGGAGTTCCGGGTGCCGCAACTGGCCACTGTGGACCTCGCGGGCCGTGAGGTGCTCGGCGTCGGGACGGTCGGCAAGCACCTGTTCACCCGCTTCTCCGGCGACCTGACGCTGCACTCGCACCTGATGATGGACGGCATGTGGGACGTCTACCCGGCGGGCGCGAAGTGGCGGCGGCCCGGCCACCACGCCCGCGTCGTGCTGGCCGCGGCCGACGTCCAGGTGGTCGGGTTCCGCGTGCACGACCTGAAACTCGTGGCCACGGCCGCCGAACGCGACCTCGTCGCCCACCTCGGCCCCGACCTTCTCGATCCACAGTGGACCGACGAGCACGCGGACCGCGCGGCCGCCAACCTGACCGCCGACCCGGATCGCGAGCTGGGGCTCGCGCTGCTCGACCAGCGCGTGATGGCCGGTATCGGGAACTTGTACAAGTGCGAGATGTGCTTCCTGCTCGGCGTGACGCCGTGGACGCCGGTGTCCGAAGTGGACGCCGCACGCACCGTCGCGCTCGGCCGCAAGCTGCTGCTGGCCAACGCCCGCTCCGGCCGGTTCGAGCAGAGCACCACCGGCCACCTCGACCGCAACCGCAAGAACTGGGTGTACGAGCGGACCCGCCAGGGCTGTTTCCGCTGCGGTGGCAAGCTCCTGGTGCGCACGCAGGGCCACGACGTCCACCAGCGGCCGACGTGGTTCTGCCCGAAGGACCAGACAGGGCCCTACCCGGCGCAGTAAGCTGAGCGGGTGACGACGTTCAAGCTCCCGCTCTACGGGGCCGACACCGAACGCGGCGACCTCGCTCCCTGAGCCGCCCGCGTCTTCCCGTCACCCTTTTCCGGAAATCCCAGGGAGCTTCGTCATGCCCGGAATCCTCACCGGGCAGGCGCTGCGCGCGTTCGCGCACGCCCTGCCCAAGGTCGAACTGCACGTCCACCTGGTCGGCTCGGCGAGCCTGCCGACCGTGCTCGAACTGGCCCGGCGGCGCCCCGCCGCCGGCGTCCCCACCGACGAGCGGGAGCTCGCGGAGTTCTTCACCTTCCGCGACTTCGCCCACTTCCTCACCGTCTACCTCGCGGTCACCTCGCTCGTGCGCGACCGCCACGACATCACCACGCTGGTGACCGGACTGGCCACCGACCTCGCCGCGCACCACTGCCGCTACGCCGAAGTCACCGTGACGCCGTACAACCACCTGCTGGACGGGATGCCCGGCGACGAACTGCTGTCCGGGCTGGAGACCGGCCGGGCCCGCGCCGCCGAGCTGGGCGTGGAACTGGCCTGGTGCTTCGACATTCCGGGCGAAAAGGGCGTCAAGGCCGGGCAGGAGACGCTCGTGTTCGCGCTACGCGAACGGCCCGAAGGGCTCGTGTCGTTCGGGCTGGGCGGCCCGGAACTGGGCGTCGGGCGGGCGCAGTTCGAGCCGTTCTTCACGCGGGCGCGGGAAGCCGGGCTGCACAGCGTCCCGCACGCCGGGGAGACCACCGGCCCGGCCACGATCTGGTCCGCGCTGCACGACCTCGGCGCCGAGCGGATCGGCCACGGCACCAGCTGCACCGCCGACCCGGCACTGCTGGAACACCTTGCGGCACACCGGATCCCGCTCGAAGTGTGCCCGACGTCGAACGTGCGGACCGGCCAGGTCGCCGACGTCGCCGCGCACCCGGTGCGGCGAATGCTCGACCACGGGCTGGTGGTCACGCTCAACACCGACGACCCGCCGATGTTCGGCACCACCCTCACCGGCGAGTACGTCGCCGTCGCCCGGACGCTGGGGTTGACCGCCATGGAACTGGCGCGGCTGGCCGAGAACGCCGTCGACGCGTCCTTCCTCGGCGAGGCACGGAAAGCGCTTCTGCGGAACGAGATCCGGAAAATGACGTTGCACGACACCGCGGACTTCACCTAGCGTGGCGGTACACGAGAAAGGAGGTGGTCCAAAGTTGTATTCCAACAGGACTCGTGAGGTGGCTGTCCGCTAGCGGATGGCACGTGGAGGACTTTGAGCAGCGATACAACCGAGCCACCTTCGGCTCATCGCCTGCTTCACGTGGTGCCTGATAGCGAATACCAGGCAGTCACCGTGCCCCCGGGGCTCCCGAGCACCAGTCCGGCTCGGGCTCAGGCGTTTGACGGCGCTTGAGAGCCGCCCTGGGGGTTCCTTATTTTCCGCACCATGCCATCCGGCGGCGCAGGACGACCGTCCGGCGATCGGCGTTCACCCGTCCTGTCCCCCGGACGGCTGAAGCTCGCTAGCCTGGACGCATGCTCAGGCCCGACTACCCGATCACCACGGCCCGTCTGCTCCTGCGCCCCTTCACCCCCGACGACCTCGACGCGCTGAACTCCTTCCAGTCCCGCGCCGACGTCGCCCGCTACCTCTACTGGGGCCCGCGCAGCCGCGCCGAATCGGCCGCCGCGCTGGCGAAACGGGTGCACAGCTCGACGTTGACGAAGGAAGGGCAGTTCCTGGCCGTCGCGGTCGAGCTGGCCGCCACGGGACAGCTGATCGGCGACCTGAACCTGGAGTGGCTCAGCAGCGAGCACCGGCAGGGCGAGATCGGGTTCGTCTTCCACCCGGACCACCACGGCAAGGGCCTGGCCGCCGAAGCGGCGACCGAACTGCTGCGGCTGGGCTTCGAAGAACTCGGCCTGCACCGCATCATCGGCCGCTGTGACGGCCGCAACACCGCGTCCGCCGCGCTGATGGAACGCCTCGGCATGCGCAAGGAAGCGCATCTGAAGGAGAACGAGATCGTCAAGGGCGAGTGGACCGACGAGCTGATCTACGCAATGCTCGAAGACGAGTGGAAGGCCCGCGCCTAGTGGTCACTTTCACGTGAAAGTGACGCTCCGGTCGCGCGGCCGGGGCGATTTGGCAGAGTAAGGACGTGCTCTTCGACAAGATCGTCCGCCCGGCGCTGTACCGGCTGTCCTACCACGACCCCGAGCTGGTGCACGAGCGCACGATCGCCGTCCTGGCGCGGCTCGGCAAGCTCGCGCCCCGCGGCGTGCTCCGCATCGACGACCCGGTGAACGTGCTGGGCCTGCGGTTCCCCAACCGCGTCGGCCTGGCCGCCGGGATGGACAAGAACGGCCGCGCCCTGCCCGCGTGGGCCGCGCTGGGCTTCGGCTTCGTCGAGGTCGGCACGGTGACGCGGCTGGCGCAGCCGGGCAACCCGAAGCCGCGGCTGTTCAGCCTGCCCGCCAGCGACGCGGTGATCAACCGCATGGGCTTCAACAACGACGGCGCTTCGGCGCTTGCGGCGAAGCTCGCCCGCGAGGGGAAGCCCGGCGTCCCGCTGGGCATCAGCATCGGCAAGTCCAAGGTGACGCCGCTCGAAGAGGCCGTCGAGGACTACCGCTTCTCGCTGCGCGCGCTGTACCCCTACGCCGACTACTTCGCGATCAACGTCAGCTCGCCGAACACGCCGGGGCTGCGGCAGCTGCAGGACCGCGCCGCGCTCGCCGAGCTGCTGGGCGAGCTGCGCTCGACGGCGCTCGAGCTGGCCGGCGACAGGTCGCCGACGCCGGTGCTGGTGAAGGTCGCGCCCGACCTGACCGACGACGCGCTCGCCGAGCTGCTGGAGGTCGCGCTCGAGCACGGCGTCGCCGGGATCATCGCCACGAACACGACGCTGTCGCGCGAGGGCATCGCACCCGCGGAAAGCGGCCTGGCCGGACAGGCGGGAGGACTGTCCGGCAGGCCGCTGACCACCCGCGCGGCCGAGGTCGTGCGGTTCGTGCACGACCACACCGGCGGGAACCTGCCGATCATCGGCGTCGGCGGGATCATGGGCCCGGACGACGCGATCCGGCTGGTGGACGCGGGGGCGTCGCTCGTGCAGCTCTACACGGGCTTCGCGCTGCACGGGCCAGGGCTGGTGCGCCGCGTCAGCCGGGGTCTCGCGGCCCGGCGGTAGAGGCGAACCGGACGTAGCCCCGCCAGGACTCGTAGCGGTCCAGGCCGGGCCCGTCCGCGACACGGCTGCGGACGGCCAGCGCCGCCGAGCCGTCGTCCAGCTCGACGCGGTCGAGCTCGAACGGCTCCCCGAGCGTGGCGGCGAACCGTTCGAAAGCGGCCGGGGACAGCCGCCAGCGTTCGCCGTCCAGGCTCGCGCTGCCCGGCACGACGCCGGGCTGCGGCGGATCGGTGTCCAGCAGCACCATCCGATAGCCCTCGATGGTCCGGACCGGCCCGCCGAACCGGGCGCCGAGCGCGGTCAGCTCGCCGTTGAGCGGCTGGCCGCGCAGGTGCGCGCCGAACACGACGACGTCCACGCCCGGCTCCGGGTACGGCGTCATCGGCTCGTCGGTGCAGACGGTCGCGAGGTCGAGGCCGATCTGGTCCTCGAAGGCCCGCGTCAGGAAGGTGACGCCGAACGGACGGCGGTCGCCCGGCAGCACCGGGACGGTGACCGCGGCGAGGTCGAGCAGGTTCGCGAACGCGGTGCAGGAGGCCAGGCGGTGTCCCACGCCGTCCGGATCGGCGAGAGCTTCGGCAATCCCGGGGTGATCGGGCACGGTGGGCACGACCAGGGCGTCGAAGCCGTCCGGGATCCGCGCTTCGGGGACCGGTTCGAGCACGGCCCCCGACGCCGTCAGCCGGGCAATGGTGGCCTTGAAGGCGAGACTCGCCGCTTCGCTCAGGCACAGGTCACGGGGGTAGGCGATCCGCGGGTGCTCGCCCGCGCCCAGACGGACGTCCGCGGGCCAGGTGCGGTCGCCGCCGGTCATCAGGGTGAGGGCACGGTGGGCGGGACGCAGGCCGGTGGCGTACACGGAAACGCCGTCGTCGGCACGCACACCGGTGGCAGGCAACAGGCCGCGCGTCGGCTTCACCGCGACGACGGCGTTCAGCGCAGCTGGGACCGCGCCGCCGGTGCTCAGTGCCAGATCGACGATGCCGAGCGCGACGGCGACCGCCGCGCCGTTGCCGCCGACCTTGGTCCGGTCCCAGGCCGCGGCGAGCCGGCCGGTGCCGGTCCTGCCGAGGACGACGGCGCCCGCCGAGGTCAGCCGGGCGACGACGGTGGCGGAGGTGTCCGGCACCCCCTCGACGTCGATCGAGTCGTGCACGGCGAGAACGGTGCCGGCCAGCGGCAGGCGCTCCCCGGCTTTGACCCGTTCGTCGACGGCCTTCGCGTCGACGAGGACGTCCTCGACGGCGCGCAGCGTGGTCCACAGCTCGGGGCGGGCGGCCTCGGTGAGCCGTTCGAAGGCCGCGATGACGCGCTGGGTGGCGGACGGTGGAGTGGTCGGAACGGGGTCCGGATCCGGCGGGAGCGTGGTCACGGGGCGTCCTTTCCTCGGCGGTCGGAGAAAGTCCACTGTGTACGGTCGGCGCCGGCGAACCTCAGTGCACGGCGGGCCTCCCGGCGAGTGACACCTCTGCATGCATGACAGAAACGTTAGGTCGCCGACGTTTCCGTAGCCATCAGTTTCCGATTACGCGCGGGTTTCGGCACCAAGAGGTGAACAGGGCGCGACGCCGACGTGAAACGCACGATCACGCACGCGCGGTGACAACCCCGCCGCACGACCGGATGGCCGCCCCCGAACGGCGGATTGCCCCGCCCGGATGGCCCAACGCACCCCGCAACTCGCGTGATCAGAGCCGTAACTCGCGTGATTGCGGCCGTAAGTCACGAGATCCGGCTTCAATCACGCGAGTCACGGGTCCAATCACGCGAGTTCCGCCCCGGATCACGCGGATTCCGCCCCGCCACCGCGTGATGGAAGGGTCGACACGCGTGATCCACAGGTCGACACGCGTGATTGAGGAGACGACACGCCGCGGGGCGGGCTTGCCTGCCGTGTCGACCGTTCAATCACGCGAGTCGACCCTTCCCTCACGCGTGTCGGCTTCTCCGTCACGGCGGACGGGGGGTCAGGAGAGTTCGCGGAGAGCCATGGCCAGGCCGGCCAGGCGGTCGGTGGCGTCGGTGAGGGCCTGCTTGGACGTCACCAGGCCGTCGCCGGCCGCGGCGACCGTGTGGCCTGCCGCGGCTACCAGGCCGCGGTAGCCTTCGAGGCCGTCGTCGAGCTGCTCGCGGAGCTTGCGCACCGCCGCGTCCAGGGCCGCCTGCTCGCGGGCCGGGGCGGAGTTTCGGCCGCGCTCGATGGCCTGGATGCGGGCCGCCAGGCCGCGCAGGGCCGCCGCCGCTTCGGTCGCCGTCTGGCGGGCGTCCGCGACGGACACCTCCGAGACCGGCATCGTCCCGATCGACGAAGGCACCGAAAGCTGGCGCAGCAGCTCGGTCAGCGAGGCTTCGCACTCGGCGAGCCGTTCCATCGGCTCGCGGGCCGCGGAACCGGCGGGCGGCAACGGCGGCGGGCCGGCCGGCGCCACCGGGATCGGCGTCCGCTTGAGTTCCCGCAGCTTCATCCCGGACCGGACGCCGAACGTGCCGAACACGACGGCTCCGGCGAACGCCGCAATCGCCTGCGGCATCATCGCCGCGCCCGTGGCACTCATCCAGCCCATCCCGGCGGCCAGGGTCATGACTCCGCACAGGATCGTCAGGACGATCCACAGCGTCAGCGCGCGGGACGTCCGGCGCTTGCGGCGTTCCAGCTTCGCGGCCGGGTGGTTCCAGCGCTCCCACTTGGCCCGTGCCTCGGCAAACGCCGGAACCTGGCTGGCCATCGAACTCAGCGAGGCCAGGTCGGGCCGCCGCGCCGGCGGCCGCTGCAGCGGGTTGGGCCGCTGCGGTGCGTACTTCCCGCCCGCCGGGTCGGCAGGCGGGAAGTACTTCTGCACCTTCTGGAGCTTTTCCTGGGCGCGCACGGCGTAGTCGGGCAGCTTTTCGATGTGCTTCTCCAGCTTGGCGCTCAGCTCACCGAAGTCGCGGCGCCTGCCCTGCTGCCCCATGCTCGCCCCCTTCGAACGGATGGCCTGTGTGTCAGGCCGGGTTCTTGCCCTGCTCCGCCTGCACCCGCGCCTGGATCTCGCGCTGGATGTCGGCCTGGCTGGTCGACGGCTGCGCGGCCTTGCCGCCGTCGGTCACCTGCGCGACCGAGTCGCCGCGCATCGACGCGCGGATCTGCTCGAGCCGCGAGTGGCCGGCCAGCTGCGTGGTGGAGGCCTGGACCTCCATCATGCGCCCCTGGACCGAGTTCTGGGCAAGTTCCGCTTGACCCAGCGCCGTGGTGTAGCGCTTCTCGATCTTGTCGCGGACCTCTTCCAGCGACGGCGTGTTGCCCGGCGCGGCCAGCTGGCTCATCTGGTTCAGCGAAGCGGAGACCTGCTCCTGCATCTTCGCCTGCTCCAGCTGAGAAAGCAGCTTGGTGCGCTCGGCCAGCTTCTGCTGCAGCATCTGCGAGTTGCGCTCGACGGCCTGCTTCGCCTGGGCCGCGGCCTGCAGCGACTGGTCGTGCAGCGTCTTGAGGTCCTCGATGCTCTGCTCGGCCGTGACGAGCTGCGTCGCGAAGCTCTCCGCGGCGTTCTCGAATTCGACGGCCTTCTGCTCGTCACCCTTGGCGCGCGCCTCGTCGGCCAGCACCAGCGCCTGCCGGGTCGAGGCCTGCAGCTTCTCGACCTCGCCGAGCTGCCGGTTGAGCTTCATCTCCAGCTGCCGCTGATTGCCGATCACGGAGGCGGCCTGCTGCGTCAGCGCCTGGTGGTTGCGCTGTGCCTCCTCGATGGCCTGCTGGATCTGTACCTTCGGGTCGGCGTGCTCGTCGATCTTCGACGAGAACGCCGCCATCATGTACTTCCAGAACTTCACGAACGGGTTGGCCATCTCCTCCGCCTGCCTTCTTGCGTCCCACGGGCCTTGAGTGATCCTCGGGGTGGGGCGTCGCTCCCCTGCTCATGCAACGCTCCGACCCCGGCGTTGGGTTCCATCGTGTCAGGTCGGCCACGTCCGTTCCAGGCGACCCGGTGGAATTCAGGGATCGCCCTGATCACTTCCCGTAGGCAACGCGAACGGCCCCGGGCGGGTTGCCCGGGGCCGTTGCCCGATTTCGGGGGTCCGGGGGCTTGCCCCCGGCGGGGGTCTGGGGGCTCGGCCCCCAGAGGACACGGCGAGGGGTTCCGGCGAGCGCACTCCGCGAGCACACGTCGCCCAGCCCCGAGCCTACGCGGCGATTGTCGAAGCCAGCTTGGGCTGGCCGATGGTCGTCCGCAGGGTGGTGTTCATCCGTGGCGCCGGGGAAACCCGCAGGTCGGCGAGGTCGTTGCCGATCAGCTCGGACATCAGGCGACCGCCTTCGATGCCTGCCGACGAGGCCTCGGCCCCCTGCTTCTCCCGTGGGGCGCCTTCCGTGATCCGCTCGTCGACCGGGGCGACCTCGACGTTGTCGAGGGCCGAAACGTCCGCCGCCACGTTGTGCAGCAGCTCGCCGAGCGGAAGGTCCAGGGCCTGGCAGATCGACGCGAGCAGCTCGCTCGACGCCTCTTTCTGGCCCCGCTCCACCTCCGAAAGGTAGCCGAGGCTGACCCTGGCGGCGCGGGAGATGTCGCGCAGCGTACGACGCTGGTTGGTGCGGGCATGACGGAGCCGATCACCGATCGCCTCACGCAACAGCACGGTCATCACGCGCCTCCCTTCCGAACAAGTACCCCCTACGTTACCCAGAGCGGTGCCCCGGGCGCAGGAGTTGGTGTGCACGTACGCCAAGGGCGAACGCGTGTTTCACGCCAGATGTTCCCCGAGCAGGGCAAACGCCGCCAAGACCGACTGGGTCCTGATCAAGTCGCGATCGCCGCTCAGCGCCAGGGCACGGACTGTGCGTGTTCCCGGCCCGGCCAGCCCGACGTGCACCGTGCCCGGCTCGACGCCGTCCTGGGCCGACGGACCGGCCACGCCAGTGAGCCCGAGGCCCCAGGTGGCACCGCAGCGGTCGCGGGCCCCGGCGGCCAGCTGGGCGGCGACTTCGGGGTGGACGGCGCCGTGCTCGGCCAGCAGGGCGGGGTCGACGCCGGCGAGGGCGGTCTTGAGTTCGGTGGCGTAGACGACCAGGCCGCCACGAAGGGCGGCGCTGGCCCCGGGGACGCGGGCGAGGGTGGCGCAGACGAGACCGGCGGTGAGGGACTCGGCCGCGGCGACGGTCTCGCCGCGGGCAGTGAGGGTGGCGATGAGGGCGGCGGCTTGGTTGTCGGCGGGCGGGGAAGGTTGCGTCATTCGCGGCACCTCGGCGGGGCTGGGGCGGTCTCGGCGGGATGGCCCATGCGCGGCATCCCCGCGGAGGCGGCGGCGCTCTGACCGGCGCCCGAAGGTCGCGACTGACCCGTTCGCGACACCCCGGCGCAGGTTCCCGGCACCCTCAGCTCCCGGTGACCCGGCGCCCGGCCGCGCGCAGGCGGATGGCGCGGACCAGGTAGTCCACGCCCGTCACGACCGTCAGCACCAGCGCCAGTCCCATCAACGCCCACCGCACCGGGTCGGCGCCGGCCGGCAGCGGCAGCAGGTACGCCACGATCGCCGCGATCTGGGCCATCGTCTTGGCCTTCCCGCCTCGGCTGGCCGGGATGACGCCGTGGCGGATCACCCAGAACCGCAGCAGCGTCACGCCGATCTCGCGGACCGCGATGACGATCGTCACCCACCAGCCCAGCTCGCCCAGCACGCTCAGGCCGACCAGTGCCGCGCCGGTCAGTGCCTTGTCCGCGATGGGGTCGGCGATCTTGCCGAAGTCGGTGATCAGGCCGTACTTGCGGGCCACCCAGCCGTCCAGCTGGTCGGTGACCGACGCGATCGCGAACAGCCCGGTCGCGAGCGCGCGCCAGGTCGTGTCGTGGCCGCCGTCGACGAACAGGGCCAGCACGAAGAGCGGCACCAGGACCAGGCGGGACAGCGTCAGCAGGTTCGCGATGTTCAGGGTCGGGACCGGGGTCGGCTCCGGGACCTGGGCGGGTGCCTCGTGCGTCAGGCCCTCGTCGGCGGCGTCGCTGGGGAGCGCACTCACCGGTCGGCGTCCGGTACCGCGCGGACGATCAGGTCCACGCCCGCCGAGTCGACGACCTCGCAGCGCAGGAAGTCGCCCACCTGCGTCTTCTCCGGCGCGTCGAGGATGACGCACTCGCCGTCGACCTCCGGCGCCTGGTGCGCGGCGCGGCCGGTCAGCTCGCCGTCGTCGTCCAGCTCGACCAGCACGTCGACGAACGTGCCGATGCGCTCCTCGGCGCGCTGTGCCGTCAGCTCCTCGACCAGCGCGGAGATCCGGGTGACCCGCGCCGCGACCTCTTCCGCGTCGAGCTTGCCGTCGAAGGTCTCGGCCTCGGTGCCGTCCTCGTCGGAGTAGCCGAACACGCCGACCGCGTCGAGGCGCGCGCCCGTCAGGAAGCGCTCCAGCTCGGCCAGGTCGTGCTCGGTCTCGCCGGGGAACCCGACGATCACGTTGGTCCGGATGCCCGCCTCCGGCGCGTACTCGCGGATCTGCTCGCACAGCGCCAGGAACGAGTCGGTCGAGCCGAACCGGCGCATCCGGCGCAGCACCTGCTCGCTGGAGTGCTGGAACGACAGGTCGAAGTACTCGGCGACGCCCGGCGTGGTCGCGATGGCCTTGACCAGCTGCGGGCGCGTCTCGGCAGGCTGCAGGTAGGAGACGCGGACGCGCTCGATGCCGTCGATCTCCGCCAGCCGCGGCAGCAGCCGCTCCAGCGCGGTGGCGCCGTCGCGGCCGAAGTCCTTGCCGTAGGACGTCGAGTTCTCGCTGACCAGGAACAGCTCCTTGACGCCGTGCTCGGCCAGCCACAGCGCCTCGGCGACGATCTCGTCGGGCTGCCGCGACACGAACGACCCGCGGAACGACGGGATCGCGCAGAACGAGCAGCGCCGGTCGCAGCCGGAGGCGATCTTCAGCGCGGCCACCGGCGAGTCGTCGAGACGCGTACGCAGTACGCGCGGGCCCCAGCCGTGGCCCGGGACCTCGACCGACTCCGCGGCGGCGGGCCGCTCGACCGGGCTGATCGGCAGCAGCTTGCGGCGGTCACCGGGCGTGTGCGAGGCGATCTTGCGGCCCGCGACGACGTCGTCGAGCCGCGCGGACAGGTCGGCGTAGTGGTCGAAGCCCAGCACCGCGTCGGCCTCGGGGAGGCTGTCGGCGAGCTCGTGGCCGTAGCGCTCGGCCATGCAGCCGACCGCGACGACCTTCTTGCCGGTGTCGGACGCCGCGAGCAGCGTGTCGACCGAGTCCTTCTTCGCCGACTCGACGAAGCCGCAGGTGTTGACCACCACGACGTCGGAGTCCTCGGGGTCGGCCGCCAGCTCCCAGCCGCCGGCCGCGAGCCGGCCCGCCAGTTCCTCCGAGTCGACCTCGTTGCGGGCGCAGCCCAGGGTCAGCAGGGAGACACGTCGGGTGGCGGCTGGGTCCGTGGCAGGGGAAGGCACGACGTTCAGGGTAGCCGCCGGGTCGGGACGAGCCGACGACGGCGTCACCCATCCCGGGTGGCTCAGGACGGGCCGGGCAGGTCCGCCCGGGTCAGCAGGACCAGCTCGGCGTCGGCTAGCCGGTCGAGGTCGGCGTCCGGCCCCGCCAGCCGCAGCGCCTGCGCGCCGATCGCCTGTTCCAGCAGCCCGCGTGCGGTGCGGCCGTTGGCGAACCCGGGACCGCGGTCGAGCCCGGCCATCACCCCGGGCAGCGCGGCGGCCAGGTCGGGCGCCAGCCGGTAGCCCTGCTTGACGGCCATCGCGGTGAAGATCGCCGCCAGCTCGGCCGGGGTGTAGTCGGCGAACTCGACCGTGCCGCCGAACCGCGACCGCAGGCCGGGGTTGCTGTCCAGGAACCGGTCCATGTCAGCCGGGTAGCCTGCCGCGACGACCACCAGGTCTTCGCGGTGGTTCTCCATCTGCACCAGCAGTTCCGCCACGGCCTCCGCGCCGAAGTCGGCACCGTCCCGGGAGTGCTGCACGAGGGTGTAAGCCTCGTCGATGAACAGCACGCCGCCGATGGCGCGCTCGCAGGCGTCGCGGGTCTTCGGCGCGGTCTGGCCGACGTACTCGCCGACCAGGTCCGGGCGCGCGACCTCGACCAGGTGCCCGGACGGCAGCACGCCGAGGGCCTGGTAGAGCCGGCCCATCAGCCGGGCGACGGTCGTCTTGGCGGTGCCGGGGTTGCCGGTGAACACCAGGTGCCTGCTGCGGGCCGCCACCGGGAGCCCGGCCTTGCGGCGGCGCGCGTCCAGCCGGGTCTCGGCGACCAGCGCGCGCACCCGCTGCTTGACGTCGGCCAGGCCGATCATGGCGTCGAGTTCGGCGAGCAGCTCCTCCAGGCCGCGCCGCGGCCCGGCGTCGTCGGTGGCCGCCACCCCGGACTCCCCCGCCTCGGGCAGGTCCGCCGCGATCAGGGTCGCCAGCTCGTCGGCGGACGTCCGCGGCCGCGCGGCCAGCCGTCCTGCCTGCTTGCCGATCGCCGCTTCGAGCAGGCCACGCGCGGAGCGGCCGTTGGCGAACCCGCGCCCGCGCGGGATCCGGCGCATCGCCTCCGGCAGCGCCGCCGCCAGGTCGTCGGCGAGCCGGTAGCCCTGGCCGGTGGCCATCGCCCGGAAGATGCCCGCGAGCTCCTCGTCGGAGTAGTCCGGGAACTCGACCCGCCCGGCGAAGCGCGACCGCAGGCCCGGGTTGGACTCGAGGAACTCGTCCATCTCCTTCGGGTAGCCCGCCACGAACACCACGAAGCCGTCCCGGTGGTTCTCCATCTGCAGCAGCAGCTCGGTGACCGCCTCGCGGCCGAAGTCGTCCTCGTCGCCGGAGACGAGGTTGTAGGCCTCGTCGAGGAACAGCACGCCGCCCATCGCGCGTTCGCAGACGCTGCGGGTCTTCAGCGACGTTTCGCCGATGTACTCCCCGACCAGGTCCGGCCGCGCGACCTCGACCACGTGCCCCTTCGGCAGCACGCCCAGCGCCTGGTAGATCCGGCCGACCAGCCGCGCGACCGTCGTCTTCGCTGTTCCCGGGTTGCCCGTGAAGACGAGGTGACGGCTGCGCGCCGCCACGGGCAGGCCGGCCTCGCGGCGCCGCGCGTCCACGGCCAGCTCGTCCACCAACGTGCGCACCCGCTGCTTCACCGACGTGAGCCCGATCATGGCGTCGAGCTCGGCCAGCAGCTCCTCGACCGGCTTCCCGGCCCGCTGTCCCGCGTGCCGGGCGACCGCCTCGACGTCGGCGGGCAGCAGGTGGACCCGGCCGTCCGGCGCGGGACCGCGGGCGATGGCGTGCTGGCTCGCCGCGACGAGCAGGGCCTCGGCCTCGCGGGCGCTGCCACCGCCGCGCACGAGCGCGGCCAGGCTGTCGCGGACCGGCGGGGCGAGTGCCATCGACCGTTCCGCGGCGAGGACGTCCAGCAGCGCGGCGGCGCGGGCCGGGTGGGTGAACTCGGGCATCCGGTACACCAGCAGGCTCGGCGCCAGCTCGGGTGCTTCGGAACGCAGGGTCTCCAGCGCCCGGTCGGTGCCGGCGAGCACGAGCAGGCGGCAGCTTTCCTGGTCGTGCGCGAGCTGGCGGAGGTAGCGGAGCACCCCGGCGGGGTTGCCGTCGAACAGCGCGTCGATCTCTTCCACGAGCAGGCAGCTCGGGTCGTCGGTCTCTTCGGCTTCCTCGACGAATCCGCGCAGGGCCGCCTCGGCGGGCACCGCCTGGCCGTAGTCGTCCTGCAGCAGGGCCGCTGCCGTGCTGAAGCTGCCGCCGGAGAAGCCGACGCCGGCGTCGTTGAGGGCGGTGTAGAGGGCGCGGTAGAGCCGCCGCTGGCCGGTGTTCGGGGGTCCGGCGAGGAAGACCAGGGGGTTCGGCAGCCGCCGCCCGGCCTGGTCCTGCTCCTGCCGCTGTTCCTGCCACTCGTCGAACAGCCGCCGCATCCGGTCGCCCGCGGCGAGCAGGTCGAGGGTGAGCGAGCGGGTGTTCCGGGCGACGCTGTCGAGCAGGTCCGATCCCCAGCTCGCGCCGGCGTGGTGCCGGTCCGGGTGGCGGGTCTTGTCCGCCCAGCCGACCACCTGGGCGGCCCGCTGCAGGAAGGCGGTGACGGATTCGGTGCCGGAGACGAACCGGGTACGCGCGCTCAGCTGCTCGACGTGCACGGCGGGCAGCGCGGCGGGGGCGGCACCCGGGAGCGGGGTTCCGGACGGCATCGGCGCGGCAGGGGCGAGACCCGAGGGCGGGGTCCCGGGCGGCACCGGCGCGACGGGAACGGAACCCGAGGCCGAGGTTCCGGACGGAACAGACGCGGCAGGAGCGGCACCCGGGAACGGGGTTCCGGACGGCACCGGCGAGGCAGGAGCGGCACCCGCGGGCGGGGTTCCAGGCGTCACTGGCGCGGCGGAAGCGGGCGGGGTCCCGGGCGGCACCGACGCGACGGAAGCGGGCCCCGCGGGCGGGGTCCCGGGCGGCACCGGCGCAGCGGATGCGGAACCCGGCGCTCCGGGCGGCACCAGCGGACGCCCGGCCGCGCGGTAGGCGGGGTCGACGGGCGCGTGCCCGTACTGCCACGGTGTCCCGGGCCGCCGCCACTGCCACGCCTGGCCCGGGACCAGCAGCCAGACGACCCCGTCCGGGGTGCCGACCGCCGCCGTCTGACCGCTTGCTGCCTGCGCCTCGGCGGCGTGGAACGCATCCCATCCGGCGCGCGTCATCGACTCCCCCTTCGCGACCCCTGGCCGGTCGTCCTCCGCCGGGCAGCATACGACGCTCCGTCACCTCGCGGTCCCGGGCGGCGACGGCCGGTCGTGTCGCCGCCCCCGGCGGGCGATGTGGCAGGGTTGACGATCGTGCCGTCCGACTCGCCCCGCCCGACCGTCCGCCGTGCGCGGATCGCCGACGTCCGCAAGATCAAGGCCCTCGTCGACTCGGATGCCGGGCGCGTGCTGCTGGAAAAGGACCTGGTCACGCTGTACGAGGCGGTCCAGGAGTTCTGGGTCGCCGAGGTGGCGGGCGAGGTCGTCGGCGCGGCCGCGCTGCACGTGCTCTGGGAGGACATCGCCGAGCTGCGCACCGTCGTGGTCGACAAGGCCGTGCGCGGCCAGGGCGTCGGCCGGGTGCTCGTCGCGCGGCTGGTCGACGAAGCGCGCGAGCTGGGTCTCAAACGGCTCTTCGTGCTGACCTTCGAGACCCGCTTCTTCGCCGGGCACGGGTTCGTCGAGATCCAGGGCACCCCGGTGTCGCACGAGGTGTACGAGGAGATGCGGCGCTCGCACGACACCGGCGTCGCGGAGTTCCTCGACCTGCCCTACGTCAAGCCCAACACGCTGGGAAATTCCCGCATGTTGCTCGAACTCTGAGCGAAAAGTTCCCGACACCCTCCGTTCGGGCGGTGACGAACGCCACGGCGGGCCCGAAGCTGATCACGCACACTTTCTCTCCGATCGGCAAGGGAAACACCGATGCGCACGACACTGCGGAACCTGGGGGCCACCGTGACGGTGGCCGTTTCTGTCGGCGCGGGCGCCCTGCTGGGCACCGGCACCGCGGCGGCCGTCGACATTCCGGCGGTCACCGACCAGTACCTCTTCCACACGACGCTGTCCGGGTTCGAATCGATCCGCAACCAGGCGCCGTACTCCGGCCAGCTCGACTGGTCGTCCGACGGCTGCTCGTGGTCGCCGGACACACCGTTCGGCTGGCAGTTCCTGCCCGGCTGCCACCGGCACGACTTCGGCTACCGCAACTACAAGAAGCAGGGCCGGTTCACCGAGGCGAACCGGCTGAAGATCGACGAGAACCTCTACACCGACCTCAAGAGCGTCTGCGGGTCCAACGTGGCGTGCAAGGGCGCCGCCTGGACGTACTACCAGGCGGTCCGCAAGTTCGGCGGCTGAGCCGCGCCGCGCGGGCCGGGCCAGAATGGTGATCATGGACATCGACCACCTGCTCAGCACGACCCGCGCGGTGCGCCGCAAGCTCGACCTCGACCGGCCGGTCGAGCCGGAAGTCCTCGACGAGTGCCTGAACCTCGCGCTGCAGGCGCCGACGCCCGGCAACGTCCAGGCGTGGCGCTGGCTGGTGGTGCGCGACCAGGACGTGAAGAACCGGCTCGGCGCGATCTTCCGCGAGGTGGGCGAGGCCTACCTGGCGGAGCGGGCGGCCACGGCGCCACCGCGGGCGCTGGCGTCGGGGCGGCACCTGATCGACGTCATCGAGCGCGTGCCGGTGTTCGTCATCCCGGTCCTGGCGGGCCGCCCGGCCGGCGACAACGCGCTCGACGCGGCCTTCTACGGCGGCATCTTCCCGGCCGTCTGGAACTTCCAGCTGGCGCTGCGCTCGCGCGGCCTCGGCTCGACGCTCACGACGTACCACCTGGCGCGGGAGGCGGAGGCCGCGGAGATCCTCGGCATCCCGGACGGCCACACGCAGGTGGGCCTGCTGCCGGTGGCGTACACGACGGTGCCGGACTTCAAGCCCGCCCCGCGGATCCCGCTGTCCGAAGTGGCCTACGCCGACCGCTGGGGCACGCCGCTCAGCTGATCCGCACGGTGGCCTCGCGGCCGTCCGCGCTGACCGCCACCAGCTCGACCCGGCTGGCGGCGAAGGCGGTCGCCTGCGGCCCGGTCCGCGGGCCGCTGTGCAGCTCGGCCGTGGTGCTCTCGCCGCGGCCGGGCTCCTTCAGCAGGAAGGCCAGCGTCGCCTCCCCCTGCCAGATGCACTCCATGCCGGGACGGCACCGCGAGTCGGCGACGAGCCGCGTGTACCGCACGGTCAGGTCCTTCCCCTGCACGGCGGCCTCCTGCCCGAGCCGCAGGGTGACGTCCTGCCCGGCCGGCGCGCTCACGGTGCTGGGCGCGGGCGGCCCGGCGGGCCCGGCAGCGGCGTCCCGCCCGGCGGCGACCGAGCTTCCGGCGCCCACGGTGACGACGGCGAAGGCGAACAGTCCGGCTATCCATCGCTGTAGGTCCACGTGCCCAGGACGGAAGCAGCCCGGGCGCGGGTTGCACGGGCGCCGGTTCGGCTACTCGTCCTCGCCGTCGGCGTCCGCGTCCACCGGGCCGCCGCCGCGGATCATGTACAGGACCGACTCCAGCTCCTCCGGCTTGATCAGCACGTCGCGGGCCTTCGACCCCTCCGACGGGCCCACCACGCCGCGGCTTTCCAGCAGGTCCATCAGCCGTCCCGCCTTCGCGAAGCCGACGCGCAGCTTGCGCTGCAGCATCGACGTCGAGCCGAACTGGGACGTCACGATCAGCTCCGCCGCCTGGAGCAGGACGTCCAGGTCGTCGCCGATGTCCGGGTCGATCTCCTTCTTCTCGCCCGCCTTGGCCGCCGTCACGCCGTCCTGGTACTCCGGCTGCGCCTGCTCCTTGGCGTAGTTGACGACCGCCGCGATCTCCTCGTCCCCGACGAACGCGCCCTGGATGCGGACCGGCTTGCCGGCACCCATCGGCAGGTACAGCGCGTCGCCCATGCCGATCAGCTTCTCCGCGCCCGGCTGGTCGAGGATGACGCGGGAGTCGGTCAGCGACGACGTCGCGAACGCCAGCCGCGACGGCACGTTCGTCTTGATCAGGCCGGTCACGACGTCGACCGACGGCCGCTGCGTGGCCAGGACCAGGTGGATCCCCGCGGCACGGGCCTTCTGGGTGATGCGGACGATCGCGTCCTCGACGTCGCGCGGGGCGGTCATCATCAGGTCGGCCAGCTCGTCGACGATCGCCATGATGTACGGGTACGGCCGGTACTCGCGCTCGGACCCCGGCGGCGCGGTGATCTCGCCCGAGCGCACCTTCTTGTTGTAGTCGTCGATGTGCCGGACCTTGTTGACCTGCATGTCCTGGTAACGCTGCTCCATCTCCTCCACCAGCCAGGCCAGCGCGGCGGCGGCCTTCTTCGGCTGGGTGATGATGGGCGTGATCAGGTGCGGGATGCCCTCGTACGGCGTCAGCTCGACCATCTTCGGGTCGATCAGGATCATCCGGCACTCTTCCGGCGTCGAACGCGCCAGCAGCGACACCAGCATCGAGTTGACGAAGCTGGACTTACCGGACCCGGTGGAGCCGGCGACCAGCAGGTGCGGCATCTTCGTCAGGTTCGCGGTGACGAAGTGGCCTTCGATGTCCTTGCCGAGGCCGATCACCATCGGGTGGTTGTCCTTGACCGTGGACGGCGCACGCAGGACGTCGCCGAGGCGCACCATCTCGCGGTCGGAGTTGGGCACCTCGATGCCGACCGCGGACTTGCCGGGGATCGGCGCCAGCAGCCGGACGTTGTCGGTGGCCACCGCGTAGGCGATGTTCTTGGTCAGCGCGGTGATCTTCTCGACCTTCACGCCCGGACCGAGCTCGACCTCGTAGCGCGTCACCGTCGGGCCGCGGGTGAAGCCGGTGACCTGCGCGTCGACGTTGAACTGCTCCAGCACGCCGGTGATCGCCTCGATCATGGCGTCGTTGGCCTTGCTGCGGGACTTCGGCGCGTCGCCGAGCTTCAGCAGGTCGGGCGGCGGAAGCTGGTAGTCGCCCTCGACGGTCCGGGTGACCGCGAGCGGCGGTTCCGGTGCCTTCTTCGGCTTCTTCTCCGGCACCTCGGCCGGCTTGGCCACGGGCTTCGGCGGCTTGATCGGCGTCGGCGCCTCGGCGAGCGCGGCGTCGAGGTCGAGCTGCTCGGCCGTCTCGGACGCCTGGCGGCGGCGCGACGGCTTGCGCAGCCGCGCGGACTTCGGGTCGGCCTCGGTGACCTTCTCCTCGTCGGTGGCGAACCCGGAGCGCAGCGCCTCGGCCTCGGCGATCTCGTCCTCGTCGAGGCCCCAGTTCCGCAGCCGCTGCGGGATCTCGCGGACCGGCGTGCCGGTGAACACGAGGATGCCGAAGACCAGCGCGAGGATCAGCAGCGGCACGGCGACCCAGGTGGTGACGCCCATGGTGAGCAGCCCGCCGGAGAAGGCGCCGACGATGCCGCCGGCGTACATCCGGCCGTCGTTGGTCTCGGGCAGCGCGGTGAAGATGTGCAGCATCCCGAGCACGGACAGCACGACCATGATGGTGCCGATCACCATCCGCGGCCGCGTCTCGGGATGCGGCTCGGACCGCATCAGCGCGACGGCGACGACGACCAGCACGAGCGGCAGCGTCACCGCACCGGCGCCGAGGACGGTCCGGGTGGCGATCTCGACCCCGGCCCCGATCGGCCCGGCGGCCCGCCACCAGACACCGACGGCCGCGACGATGGCCACGGCGATCAGCCCGAGCGCGAGGCCGTCGCGGCGGTGTTCCGGCTCCAGCTCGCGGGTCCGGCCGACCGTGCGTGCCAGCGTGCCGAGGCCCTTGGCCAGCAGGTTCCAGGTCCCCCGGACGGACTTGCCGAAGATCCCGGGCGTCTTGCGGCGCGCACGTGGCGCGGGCTTGCGCGCGGCGGAGGTACGTGGCTTCGCCGGCGTACGCGGCTTACGCGCCGCTGCCCCTTTCGCGCCGCTTCCCGTGCTTCGCTTTCTCGTCGCCGACCCAGCCATGGTTCAACGGTAACCGGCCCTCGCGGTTCGTCCCATCCGCCACTCGCAGCGCACGGTGAACTTCTGCCTCACACCGGGCCTTGAGGGGCCATCCGGGTGAACAGCAGCGGCGGGGCCCCAGCGCCCCGATGGGGTCGCCCGGGTGGGCTGAAAGGGACGTTCGTCTCGTCTGGTGCGGCGAAAGGGACTTTCGTCGCACCAGACGCCAGGAACGTCCCTTTCAGCCCGCAGCGCGGCACCGGGGGCGGGGGGCCGGGGGGGGGGCGCCGACGGGCCGTGCCCCCCCCCCCCCCGCCAGGAACGTCCCTTTCAGCCCGCGGCGCGGGCCCGGAGCCTCCGGTCACCGTGGCCCGCTGCCGAGAAACCCAATGTGGCGCTCGGGAGCGGAGGGCGGGGCGCTACCGGCCAGTGCGCAAACGGGTGAAAACGGCGTCTGCCATGCTCTGCCCATGCTCGCGCTGCGCACCGACGAACCGCCCCGCCGTGCTCCCGCCATCTGGCGGACCATGCTGAACATCGACCGGGGACTGGTGAACCTGGTCGGACGGCTCACCGTCACCGGCCGGATCCCGGCGCAGCTGCGGGGCAGGCCGCTGCTCATGGCCGCCAACCACATCGGCGTGTTCGACGCCTTCGTCCTCATGGCCGCGTGCAAGCGGATCGGCATCAACCCGCGGTTCATGCTGGCCGGCGGCATCCTGGACGCGCCCGTCATCGGGCCCGCGCTCAAGCTCAGCGGCCACCTGCGGGTCGACCGCAAGCACGCCGGCACCGCGGTGGGGCAGTTCGCCGAGGCCGTCGAGGCGCTCCGGACCACCCGCGAGCCGATCATCGTCTACCCCGAAGGCCGGATCAGCCACGATCCTGGCCTGTGGCCGGAGCGCGGGAAGACCGGCGCCGCACGGCTCGCGCTGGCCGCGGGCGTGCCGGTCATCCCGATCAGCCAGTGGGGCGCGCACGAGGCCGTCTACTGGGGCACCGAGACCGTCACCGGCCCGGCCGACCTCGTCCCGCTCGCCCGCTCCGGCCTGAGCGCTCCCCTGCGCCGCCCGCGGTTCCGGGTGCACTTCGGCGAGCCCGTCGACCTGTCCGAAGTGGAGCCGGAGCGGCCGGGGGCCGGGGTGCGCGCGCACGCGAAGATCATGCAGGCGATCACCGACGGCCTCGTGCCGCTGCGCCGCGACGAGCCGGATCTGCCCCGCTTCCACGACCCGACGCGGCCGACCGACACCGTCAGTCCCTGGAAACCTAGGCCCTAGCGCGGCAGGTGTCCCGGATCTGGTGGAAGTTCGCCAGGTACTCGGTGTGCGGGCCGCGGCCCATGATCCGCAGCAGGTTCTCGTCCTCCTGGCGCAGTGACGACCACGCGTAGTTGTGGCTGCCGGTGTAGACGCGCGGCACGATGTCGTCGTCGAAGCCGCCGTCGACGAGCAGGTACTTCGAGTGCACGCGGACGTCGATGCCGGGCCCGGCGTTGAAGTCGCACTTGGTGACCTGGACGCCGGCCAGCGCGTCCAGCACGGACTGGCTCGCCGTGCTGTACACGACGTCCACCCAGCAGCCCGCCTGGCGCAGCGCGGCCAGCTTCTGCGCGATCGCGGGCCGGGTGAACGCCCACATCGCGATCCGGACGTCGGTCTGGTGCTTCGAGCCGTCGGTCTCGGTGTAGCTGCAGTGCACGGAGTTCAGCGTGCTGACGATCGTGTCCGTGCCCGGGTCCTCGAACGGCTTTCCCGCGCCTTCGTGCCGCGGGAAGAAGAACGCGCGGTAGTCGGTGCCGGAGCCGGAATCGCGGTAGTAGTCGTTGTTCCCGTCCTTGCTGTAGCGGTAGCTGCGCAGGTCCTCGAAGTACCGGCCGTAGGCGCCGAACGTGCCGGGATCGCTGTAGGTGAACGCGTTGTTGTAGGACTCGTTCGCGTCCCACACGCCGATGTTGGCCGAAGCGACGTACACGACGTTCGAGCGCACGCTGCCGTCGTTCAGGCGCACCTTGGAGAACAGCCCGAACTTGTTGTGGTTGTCGGCGTAGGCGGTGCTGTCGGACCACTGCTTGACGCGGGTGCCGATACAGCCGCGTTTCGGGCCGGACGGGAACTGGTCGCCGCAGGTGACGACCCAGCTGGGCTGCGTGTCGTCGGTGCCGAGGGCGGCCTTGAGCCGCGTGTGCGGGCCGTTGCCCGCCTGGCCCTGGTCGAGGATGATCTTGACGCGCACGCCGCGGTCGTGTGCGGCGACGAAGTGGTCGACCAGGTCCGGGGCGTCCGCGCGGTCCTCGGTGTCCGGGGTGTCGAACCCGAACACCGTCAGCCGGATCTCCTCGCCGGCAGGCACCCGGTCGATCAGCCCGGCGAGCTGGACGACGATCGCGTTCTGCCGGGCGGCGGTCCCGGTGGGGTCGTTGAACACCGCGTGCCCGATCACCGGGTCGGGCACGGTGGCCGCGGCGGCTTCGGGAACCGGCCCGGCGGCGGCGAGGGCCAGGACGGCCAGGAGTGGCACCAGCTTCATGGGCCCAGCACAGCCGACCGGCGTACAAAACCGGTACATCCCGGATTCTGGGACGCCCGGTCCGGCGGCCCTAGAGTCGCGGACGTGAGCACACGGATACTCGTCGTCTACTACAGCGCGACCGGGAACACCGCCGCCCTCGCCGGATCGCTCGCCGAGGGCGCCCGCGAGACCGGCGCCGAGGTCCGGCTGCGGGCGGTGCCCGAGACCGTGCCCGCCGACGTCGTCGCGCAGAATCCGCGCTGGCAGGCGTGGGTGGAGTCCGGGCCGCACCACGAGCAGGCCACGCTCGCCGACCTGGAGTGGGCCGACGGCCTCGCGGTCGGCAGCCCGACCCGGTTCGGCGGCCCGGCCGCCCAGCTGAAGTCCTTTTTGGACAGCACGGGTGGCCTGTGGGCGCAGGGAAAGCTGGCCGACAAGGTCGCGACGTCGTTCACGACGGCGTCCACCCGGCACGGCGGCCTGGAGTCGACACTGCTGGCCATCAACAACATCTTCTACCACTGGGGCGCGATCGTGGTGCCGCTCGGCTACACCGACCCGCACCTGATGGAGTCCGGCAACCCCTACGGCGGCTCGTTCGTGTCGCGGAAGTCGGCGGTACCGGACGACGTCGCCCTCGGCGCGCTGCGCGTCCAGGGGCGGCGGCTGGCCACGATCACGACACACGTCGCGACCGGCTTGAAGCGAACCGAATAACCGCAAATTGGCTTGCGGCGGGTCTTAGAGTCGCGACGGTGACCACCGAGCTGCCCGTCCTCGCGCCACCCCGGGTCGCCCACCGCGGCCGCGGAACCACCCTCGTCCTGCTCGCCGCGCTGTTCTTCAGCACGTCGGGGACGCTGGGCAAGTCCGCGATGTCCGCGGGCATCACCCCGGAGCAGGTGGCCGCGATGCGGATCGGGCTGGCCGGGCTCGTGCTGCTCGCCGGGGTGGCCGTGGTGGCGCCGCGGAAGCTGTGGGTCCGCCGGGACCAGCTGCCCGTGCTGGGCGGCTACGGCCTGCTCGGCGTGGCCGGCGTGCAGCTGCTGTACTTCGTCGCCGCGGGACGGATCCCGGTCGGCATCGCGATCCTGCTGGAGTTCGTCTCGCCGGTGCTGATCGCGCTGTGGGTGCGGTTCGTGCGGCGGCACCGGCTGCCGCGGTCGGTGTGGGGCGGCATCGCGCTGGCGATGGCCGGGCTCGCCCTGGTCGCCCAGGTCTGGGAGGGCGTCACCCTGGACGCCGCCGGCCTGCTCGCCGGCTTCGGCGCGGCGCTGTGCTCGGCCGGGTACTTCCTGCTCGGCGAGCGCGCGGTGGCCGGCCTCGACCCGCTGGGCCTGGTCACCTGGGGCATGGTGATCGGCGCCGTCGCGATCGCCTTCGCCGCCCCGCCGTGGACGTGGCCGGTCCGGCAGCTCGGCACGCCCGTCGCGTTCGGTGCCTGGCAGCCGCCGGTGTGGCTGCTGCTGACCCTGCTGGTGCTGGTGGCGACGGTGCTCGCGTACGTCTGTGGCATTTCGTCGCTGCGGCACCTGCCCGCGTCGGTGGCGAGCGTGCTCGGGCTGGTCGAGCCGATCATCACCACGGTGGCGGCCTGGGCGCTGCTCGGCGAGGAGCTGACGTGGGTCCAGCTGCTCGGCTCGGCCGTCCTGCTCGCCGGGGCGTTCCTGGTGCAGCGGAAGTCGGCGGTGCTCGCGCACTGAGTTGCGCAAATTCTGCACCACCACGCGCCCGGGTGCGAGAATTCCGCGATCCGCGTTCACCCGGGGAGGAAGCACCTTGACGACCAAGTCCGGGCTGCGGCCCGACCTGCGGCAGCGGCACGTCCGGATGATCGCCCTCGGCGGCATCATCGGCGCGAGCCTGTTCATCGGCAGCGGCGCGGTGATCCACACCGTCGGCCCCGCGGCCGTACTGTCCTACGCACTCGGCGGGCTGCTCGTCGTGCTCGTCATGCGGATGCTCGGCGAGATGGCGACCGCCGCGCCTTCGCTGGGTTCGTTCATGGAGTACGCGCGCGACTCGCTCGGCGGCTGGGCCGGCTTCACGATCGGCTGGCTGTACTGGTACTTCTGGGTCGGCGTCGTGGCGTTCGAGGCGGTCGCGGGCGCGAAGATCCTGCAGGGCTGGATTCCCGCCGTGCCGCAGTGGGTGTTCTCGCTGGCGCTGATGCTGCTGCTGACGGCGACGAACCTGGCGTCGGCGCGCTCGTTCGGCGAGACGGAGTTCTGGCTGGCCTCGATCAAGGTCGCGACCATCGTGGTGTTCCTGGTGCTGGGCCTGCTGTTCGTGCTCGGGCTCTGGCCGGGCGCGCACTTCTCCGCCGGCAACATCGGCCTCGACGGCTTCGTCGCGAACGGCCCGTTTTCGGTGGTGCACGGCGTGGTCATCGTGATCTTCTCCTACTTCGGCGCGGAGATCGTGACGATCGCGGCGGCGGAGTCCGACCAGCCGGAGACGGCGGTCCGCAAGGCGACCTCGACGATCGTCTGGCGCGTGATCGTGTTCTACGTCGGCTCGGTGGCACTGCTGGTGATGATCACGCCGTGGCGCGACATCCCGAGCGAGACGAGCCCGTTCGCGGCGGCGTTCGGCCGGTTCGGCGTCCCGGCGGCGTCCACTCTGGTCAGTGCGGTCGTGCTGACGGCGGCGTTGTCGGTGCTGAATTCGGGGCTGTACACGGCTTCCCGGATGCTGTTCGCCCTGCGGCGGCACGGCTGGGCCCCGGCGTGGATCTCGGACACGAACGCCCGAGGCGTGCCGTGGAAGGCGATCCTCGCCTCGACGTCGGTCGGTTACGTGGCCGTGGTGATGAGTTACGTGTCCCCGGACAAGATCTTCTACTTCATCATCAACTCGGCGGGCGCGGTCGCGCTGTTCGTCTACGCGATCATCTGCGGGTCCCAGCTCCGGATGCGCCGCCGCCTGGAGGCTTCGGCGCCGGAGCGCCTGAAACTGCGGATGTGGGGATACCCCTGGCTCAGCTGGCTGACGCTGGTCCTGACGTTGGTCGTGGTGGCGTCGATGCTGTTCGTCGACGAGGACACGCGAGCCCAGCTGTACCTGAGCCTGATCAGCCTGGCCGTGATCCTGGCCGTCTACGCCCTCCTCCGCCGCCGCTCACCCCGTGATCCGGCACGTGTTTCGCGTGATTGAGCCCGGAACTCGCGTGACTGGGGCCGTAACTCGCGAGTTCCGGCTCCAATCACGCGAGTTCCGGCTCCAATCACGCGAGTTCCGGCTTCAATCACACGAGATCCGGCTTCGATCACGCGAGTTACGGGTAAGTCAGCCGCCGGCCAGGTGGGACAGGGCTGTGAAGAAGACGTCGGTGATCTTGGCCGGGTCCGGGGTCACGAAAGCTTGGCCGCCCGTTGCCGCGGTCAGCTGGTCCAGTTCCGTCTTGTCCGCGTCCGGGCCGATGCCTACGCCGATCAGGGGGATCGGGCGGCGGGGGTCCTGGAGTTTGGCCAGCTCTGCCAGGAGGTCCGCGCGGGAGATGCCGTGCGGGTCCTCGTTGCGGCCGTCCGTCATGACGATCACCAGGTTCAGCCTGCCCGGTTCCCACTCGCGGCGCGCTGTCCGGTAGGTGTCCAGCACGCTGTCGTACAGCCCGGTTCCGCCGTCGGGGGTCGCCTTCACGCGGGCGAGCTTGTCCAGCGCGCCGTCGGCCAGGTGCTGGGCGACCGGGGCCATCGGGAGCAGCTCACGGTAGTCCTTCTCGCCGTCCAGGCGGGTCGAGAAGGCCAGCATGCGCAGCTGCGTGGCCGGCTTGAACAGGTGCATCGCCTTCGCCGCCGCCTGCATCGTCACCTGCATCCGGTCGAGCCCGGTGCCGGGGACCTGCGCGTTCATCGAGCCCGAGACGTCGACCAGCACCTGGACCCGCGCGCTCAGGTTGATCCCGGCCCACTGGTTGAGCAGCTCGTCGACGTCCGCCGCGGGCGGCAGGCTCGCCGCGCGGATGCCCGTCGGCGACAGCCGCGGGTCGTCGGTGTGCTCGCGCAGCGCCTGGCCGCCCGCCGCGCGCAGGCCCGTCTTCGCGATCGCCTCGCCGCCGAGGTCGCCGAGCAGGGCGTCCCGCAGCGCCTCGACGAGCGGACGCTGCTGCGGCGTGATGCCGCCCAGCTCGGCCAGCGGATAGTCCAAAGTGGGCACGGCCGTCGAGTAGACGGCGGCCAGCGGTGACGCCGGGTCCTCGACGTTGTGGCGCAGCACCGAGTTCTCCGAGGCCGGGAACACGGTCACCGCGGCCGGGTCACTGCCGCTCGACTCCGGCAGCCGGGCGATCAGGTCCTTCTGCGCGCCCAGCGTGTTCGCCGAGAACCGCCGCAGCAGCTGGACGTACGCGGCCGCGGATTCGGGCACCGCCCTGACGCTGTCCCGCAAACCCAGCAGCGCCAGCGCCCCCACCGCGTCGCGCGCCGGGTCGGGCATTCCGGGGACGGCTCCCGGCGCCGCCAGCACCTCCGCCCACGTCGGCGTGTGGTCGGGCCAGCCGAGTCCCTTCACGACGTCGACGGCGACCGCGAGCACCACCGGCGAGCTGGCCACCGACGCCCCGGTTTCGGGGACGTCGGCGGCACCCAGCTGGCGGGCGCGGCGCAGCGCCAGCGTGGAGTCGGGCACCCAGACCTGCGGACGCGGGCTGCCGTCGGAGACCGCGAGCCGCTCGGCCGCCTGCGTGGCGTCCCTGGTCTGGACCTCGATGTGGCCGCACTGCAGGCCGAGACCGCGCACGACCAGCGTCAGCGCGGGCGCGATGTCCGGGGACGCCGTCACCAGGACGTGCGGCGGCTGCTCGCAGGACGGCTTGGCGGTGAGCACCGCCGTCGTCACCCACGCCGCGGCGCCGAGGACGACGACAAGAGCGGTGGCCAGCGCGGGAACGAGCAGCCGGCGTCGTCCGTCCGGCGAGTGACGTCCCATCGGCGCGGCCTCTCTGCGCGAGGCGGGGTGCGATCAAGGTTAGCCCGCGGCGAAGGCCCGTCTCGTGGTCCGGACGGCGTAACAGGCGCAGAAATTGGTCCCCGGGAGGGATACCGTCCCTCCCACAGCGGGATGTCCGCGGGCCGCACGCGGCGAAACACTGGACGGCATGAAGCCGACACGTGCCGAACAACGCCGGGCCCGCCACGCGCTGCTGCGGCAGAGCGTCATCGTGGCCGGTGCGCTGCTGCTGGCCAAGGCCGGGCGCGGAAAGCCGTGAAGGCCACCGTCACGGCAGCGGACGCCGTGACGGTGGCCTTCGCGAACTTCAGACCGGGATGACCGTCGGGACGATCATCGGGCGGCGCCGGTAGGTGTCGGCCACCCAGCGGCCGACCACCCGGCGGACCGCCTGCGCGATCCGGTGCGTGTCGGTGATGCCCTCGGCTTCGGTGCGCGCCAGCTCCATCTCCACCAGCGGCACGACCGCGTCGAGTGCCTTCGGGTCGTCGGAGAAGCCGCGGCCGGACACCGTCGGGCTGCTGACCGCGCGGCCGGTGCTGGAGTCCACCGCGACCGTGATCGCGATGAACCCGCCTTCGCCAAGCACCAGGCGGTCGGACAACGTCGACTCGCCGACGTCGCCGACCGAGAGGCCGTCGACGTACACGTGCCCGACCTCGACGCGGCCGGTGCGGGACGCCTTGCCGTCGACCAGGTCGACGACCACGCCGTCCTCGGCGATCACCACGTTGTCCGGGGCGACGCCGGTGCGGATGGCCAGCTCGCCGTTGGCGCGCAGGTGTTTCCACTCGCCGTGCACCGGCATCACGTTGCTCGGGCGCACCGCGTTGTACAGGTAGAGCAGCTCCCCCGCCGACGCGTGGCCGGACACGTGCACCTTCGCGTTGCCCTGGTGGACGACGTTCGCGCCGAGCCGGGTCAGGCCGTTGACCACGCCGAACACCGCGGTCTCGTTGCCCGGGATCATCGAGCTGGCCAGCACGACGGTGTCGCCCGCGCGGATCGAGATCTGCCGGTGCTCGCCGCGCGCCATCCGCGACAGCGCCGAGAGCGGCTCGCCCTGCGAGCCCGTCGAGACGAACAGGACCTTGCTCTCGGGCAGGTTGCTGGCCTGGTCGAGGTCGACCAGCAGGCCGTCCGGCACGTTCAGCAGGCCCAGCTCGGCCGCGATCCCCATGTTGCGGACCATCGAGCGGCCGACGAACGCGACGCGCCTGCCGTGCCGCTCCGCGACCTCCAGCACCTGCTGGACGCGGTGCACGTGGCTGGCGAAACAGGCCACGATGACGCGCTGGTCGACGCGCCGGATGACGTCGTCGAGGACCGGGCCGATGTCGCGCTCGGGCATGACGAACCCGGGCACCTCGGCGTTGGTCGAGTCGACGCAGAACAGGTCGACGCCTTCGTCGCCGAGCCGGGAGAAGCCGGCCAGGTCGGTGAGGCGCCCGTCGAGCGGGAGCTGGTCGAGCTTGATGTCGCCGGTGTGCAGGACCACGCCCGCCGGGGTGCGGATCGCGACGGCGAGCGCGTCCGGGATCGAGTGGTTGACCGCGAAGAACTCGAGGTTGAACACGCCGACGTCGCGGCGCTCGCCCTCGCGGACGGTGACGAGGTTCGGCCGCTGCCGGTGCTCCTTGGCCTTGGCCGCGAGCAGGGCGTTGGTGAACTTCGAGCCGTAGATCGGCAGGTCCGGCCGCAGGCGCAGGAGGAACGGGACGGCACCGATGTGGTCCTCGTGCCCGTGGGTGAGCACCAGGCCGTCGATGTCGTCGAGGCGGTCCTCGATCGCGCGGAAGTCGGGCAGGATCAGGTCGACGCCGGGCTGGTCGTCCTCGGGGAAGAGCACCCCGCAGTCGACGATGAGCAGCCGTCCGCCGAACTCGAAGACGGTCATGTTGCGCCCGACTTCGCCGATGCCGCCCAGCGCGACGACGCGCAGGGCTCCTTCGGGCAGTGCGGGCGGGGCGTTGGTGGGGCCTGGGCCGACGAGAAGTGAGCTCACCGAGGCAGTGTCCCAACGCTGGTGTGCGAGGTCGGCGCGACGTAGGCCGCTCGCGAGTCTGCTTGTGCCACCCGCTCACCATGCCAGTCCTGGGCCGCCGTGTCGCCCAGCGGCACGCCGCCCTGCGCCAGATCGGCGGCGATCAGGGCCGTCTGGTCGGCCGTCGGCGCGACGATCGGCAGCCGCGGGTCGCCGATGTCGAAGCCGCGCAGCCGCAGCGCCGCCTTGCTGAACGCGACCCCGCCGACCCGCGACATCGCGCGCAGCACCGGCAGCATGCCGCGGTGGTTGGTGCGCGCGGTGGAGGTGTCGCCGTTCTCGTAGGCGTCGATCATCGCGCCGATGCGGCCCGCGACGACGTGACCGATCACACTCACCACGCCGGCCCCGCCGACGGAGATCCACGGCAGGTTCAGCCCGTCGTCGCCGGAGTAGTAGGCGAGGTGGGTGTTGGCGATGACCTCGGAGCCGGCGATCAGGTCGCCCTTGGCGTCCTTGACCGCGACGATGCGCGGGTGCTCGGCCAGCCGCAGCAACGTGTCGACCTCGATGGGGACGACCGAGCGCGGGGGGATGTCGTAGAGCATCACCGGCAGGCCGGTGCTGTCGGCGACCGTGGTGAAGTGCGCGTGCAGCCCGGCCTGGCTGGGCCGCGAGTAGTACGGGGTGACGACCAGCAGGCCGTGTGCCCCGGCCGCCTCGGCCTGCTTCGCCTGCTCGATGCTGTGCGCGGTGTTGTTGGTGCCCGCGCCGGCCACGACGGTCGCGCGGTCGCCGACGGCCTCGACCACGGCGCGGACCAGGTCCTGCTTCTCCGCGTCGCTCGTGGTCGGGCTCTCGCCGGTGGTGCCGTTGACGACCAGGCCGTCGTTGCCCAGCTCCACGAGGTGCTCGGCGAGCTCCTGCGCCCGCTTCAGGTCCAGCGCCCCCTCGGCGTCGAAGGGGGTGGCCATCGCGGTGAGCACGCGCCCGAAGGGCCGTCCGGGCGCTGCGGTAGGTGGGTTGGACATGGGGAGACGGTACCTCGCCGGTCCGGCGAAAACCGCGTCGACCTGGTCACCAGGAGGATTTCCGGGACCGCGCCGCTCGTCGCGGAACTTCTACTTGACCTTGGTCACGATCGGGGCCGTGATGGGCCCGCTGTCGGACTTGGCGAGCACGCAGTAGGTCCAGCGGGTCGCCTCCTCCTTCTCGGGCGTGCGCCGCCACTCCGCCTCGGTCGGCACCAGCGCCCGGTAGACCAGGCCCGGCCGCTTGGCGTCCGGGACGATCGAGGAGCGGAACGCCGCCGCGCAGCGCGCCTCGGCGGCCGCGGTGACGGCAGGCAGGCCGGGATAGGCGGCGACGACCGCGCTGTCGTTGCTCCAGTTCTCGACGTCGATGACGTCCGAGGAGTCGAAGACCTCGAGGGTGTGGCTCCGCTCGCAGCTGACCTCGTTGTCGCTGCTGATGATCGCGCCCTCCTGGACCGTGGCGTTGTAGCACGGGTAGCTGCTGCCGATCTCGGCCCGGACCTGGCCGCCGACGCCGAAGGTCATGGCCGGCAGCTTCTGCGGGTCGACGTCCGGCGCCCCGGCGGCTTTGCCCGCGAAGAAACCGCCGGCGAGCGCGCCCACCACGAGCACCGCGGCGGCGGCGAGCCACCAGCCGCGGTGGCTCTTCGACGGCGGCCCGGCGCCCAGCAGCGCGGTGCCGTGGGGCGGGGTCGGCCGCACGCCCTGCGCGGTGGTCAGCAGGTGCTGGGCCTGCGCGGCGGACAGCCGCGCGTCCGGGCTCGCGACGAGCAGGCCGAGGATCGCCGCGGCGAGCGGGCCCTGCACGCGCGTCAGGTACGGGATCTCGGTCATGATCGCGTGCAGGGTCGCGGCAGTGGTGGCGCGCTCGAACGGGATGGTGCCTTCGACGGCGAAGAACAGCGTCGCGCCGAGGGACCACAGGTCGGACGCGGGCAGCGCTTCGCGGCCTTCGACGCGCTCGGGCGCCATGAAGGCGGGCGAGCCGACGATCATGCCGCTGGTGGTCAGCCGCGGGTCGTCGACGGCGTGGGCGATGCCGAAGTCGGTGAGCTTCACGCGGCCGTCCGGCGCGACCAGGATGTTCGCGGGCTTGACGTCCCGGTGCACGATCCCGGCGGCGTGCGCGGCCTGCAGCGCGGCGAGCACCCGCTCCCCCAGCTGCGCGGCCTGCGCGGCGGGCATCGGGCCGCGCTGCCGCACGAGGTCGGCCAGGCTCGGCGCCTCGACCAGCTCCATGACGATGAAGGTGGTGCCGCCGTCGGTGACGACGTCGTAGACGGTGACGATGGCGGGATCGTTGAGCCGCCCGCCGGTCCGCACCTCCCGCAGCGCGCGTTCGGAGAAGACGGCGGCGGACTCGGCGTCGGGCAGCCGCAGCTCCTTGACGGCGACCGGCCGCCCGATGACCTGGTCCTGCGCCCGCCAGACGACCCCCATGCCACCCCGGCCCAGTTCCCCGAGCAGGAGATAACGGCCGGCGACGACCCGCGGACCGGGCGTGGCGGGCGCCTGCGGGGGATACGGCCGGGTCTGTTCGTCGGTCACGGTGCTCCTTCGGGCGGCGGTCGCGCAGATGCTAGTCGGACCGCCGCGAAGCACCGGAGGTTCCGCGGAATTCGTGACCCGGCGGCGGGTTCCGTGACGCGGTGACGGTGACAGCAGACCGGGCGTCCGCGCCGGGCAGGGCGCTTGCAGGGTGTGCCCCGGCAGGCTGAAAGGCGCTTTCGTCTCATCCCGTGCGGTGAAAGGGACTTTCGTCGCGCCAGACGCCAGGAACGTCCCTTTCAGCACGCGCCAAGGCCACCGCTGGGGCGCACCGGGCCGGTCAGCCCGCGAAGGTCAGGTAGATGAGCACCACGTTCAGCGCGATGATGATCGCCGCCACCACCGAGGCCGCGACCGTGGTCAGGCGGCGGTTCGCGTGCTCGCCCATCAGGGTCCGGTCGGCCGTCAGGCGGATCAGGGGGACCAGGGCGAACGGGATGCCGAACGACAACACCACCTGGGACACCACCAGCGCCGTGCTCGGGTCGGCGCCCAGTGCCAGCACCACGATCGCCGGGGTCAGCGTCACCAGGCGGCGCAGGACCAGCGGGATCCGCTTGTGCAGCAGGCCCTGCATGATCATCGCGCCCGCGTACGCGCCGACCGACGTCGACGCCAGGCCCGATGCCAGTAGCCCGATCGCGAACAGCAGCGCCACGCCCGGGCCGAGGGCATGGGCGACCGCGCCGTGCGCGCCTTCGATGCTGTCCACGCCGTCCTGGCCCTGGAGGTTCGTCGCCGCGAGCAGCAGCATGCCCAGGTTCACCGCGCCCGCCAGGAGCATCGCCAGGCCGACGTCCGCGCGGGTCGCGCGCAGCAGGCTGCGGCGGCGCTCGCCTTCGGGATGGCCGTGGCGGTCGCGGACCAGGCCGGAGTGCAGGTACACCGCGTGCGGCATGACCGTCGCGCCCAGCATCGCCGCCGCGATCAGGATGCTGCCCGCGCCGTCGAAGCGCGGCACGAGCCCGCCGAGGGTCTGCGTGGCCGACGGCGGCTCGACGAACAGGCTCGCCAGGAACCCGATGGCGATCACCGCCAGCAGGCCGGTGACGACCCGCTCGAACGTTCGCTGCCCGCCGCGGTCCTGGACCGCCAGCAGCGTCAGCGACACCGCGCCGGTGATCAGGCCGCCGACGATCAGCGGCAGGTCGAACAGCAGGTTGAGCGCGATGGCCCCGCCGACGACCTCGGCCAGGTCGGTGGCGATGGCGACGATCTCCGCCTGCGCCCAGTACGCCAGCCGCGCCGGGCGGGACAGCCGGGCGCGCAGGGCCTCCGGCAGCGACCGCCCGCTGACCAGGCCGAGCTTCGCCGACAGGTACTGCACGAGCACGGCCATCAGGTTCGCCGCGACGATCACCCAGACCAGCAGGTAGCCGTAGCGGGCACCGGCGCTGATGTTGGACGCGACGTTGCCGGGGTCGACGTAGGCGATCGCCGCGACGAAGGCCGGCCCGAGCAGCGCCGACCCGGTGCGCAGGCGGGACGCCAGGCTCGGCCGGACAGCCTCGGTCACAGCCATGACGCCACCTCTCGGACACCGGTTGTCGGGGACCCTAAACCGAAGTTTAGGCATGCCGAACTTTTCCTGGCAAGGGTGACCACCCTCGCACCGGCGGGTACCCCGGAAAGCCGTGCGGGCCACCTCGGAGTTCACCGAGGCGGCCCGCACGGACGACGCGTCAGGAGTGGACGACCTCGTGGCCGGACTCGCGCAGCGCCTTCACCGCGTGGTCGAGGTCGGTGGCGCGGACCAGGATGTGGTCGGTGTCGAAGGTCGACATCGAGAACAGCGCGACCCCGGCCGCCGCCAGCTCCGAGGCCAGCGCGGCGATGATGCCGGTGAGCGTGAACTCCAGCGGGCCGCGGACCGACAGCAGCCGCCAGCCGTCCTCGGCCGCCGTGCTGCCGGGCGGCTCGTGGCCCGCCGGGCAGATCACCGACAGCTCGCCCGCGGTGCGGGTCACCGAGACGAAGTCCTGCCCTGGCGCCAGAAGCTCCGCGGGCACCGCGGCGTCCGCGGGCAGCCGGACGACGGCGTACTCGCCGGGCCGGACGTCGATCGCAAGTCGTTTCATCAGCCTTCGAACACCTTCGGGCTCGTGGCGATTTCGGTGCCGTCGGGCAGGGTCGAGATGGTGAAGTCCGCGAACACGTTCGCCGCGGCCTTCTGCAGCTGCCGCAGGCATTCCACGGCCAGCTCCCGGATTTCGACGTCGGCGTGCTCGGTCGCGCGCATCGCGACGAAGTGCCGCCACGCCCGGTAGTTCCCGGTGACGACGATGCGCGTCTCGGTCGCGTTGGGCAGCACGGCGCGCGCGGCCTGGCGGGCCTGCTTGCGCCGCAGCGTCGCGCTCGGGACGTCGGCGAACTTCTCCTCCAGGCCGGCGAGCAGCTCGGTGTAGGCCTCGACGCTCGCCCGGGTCGCGGCCAGGAACTTCTCGTGCAGCACCGGGTCCTGGGCGATCACGTCCGGCTCGACGAACTCGGCGTCGCGCTCCGGGACGTACCGCTGCGACAGCTGGGAGTAGGAGAAGTGCCGGTGCCGGATCAGCTCGTGGGTCAGCGACCGCGAGATCCCGGTGATGTAGAAGGTCACCGAGCCGTGCTCCAGCACCGAAAGGTGCCCGACGTCGATGATGTGCTCGAGGTAGCCGGCGTTGGTCGCGGTGGCCGGGTTCGGCTTCTTCCACGACTGGTAGCAGGCGCGGCCGGCGAACTCGGCGAGCGCCTCCCCGCCTTCGGCGTCGGTCGACCACGGCACGTCCCCGGGCGGGAAGAACTCGGTTTTCGCGATCAGCTGCACCCTGGGTGACAAGGCCACGTCCACTCCTTCTCCACGACTCCCGGCAGCCTAACCGCGGAGCCGCGTGACATCACGAAGGCCTTGACTGACACCACTGGTGACGTCATAGTGGTGTCATGGACCTGACGCCGTACATCGCCAACCTTCGCGAAGACCTCGCGAACACGGCTGCCGCCGGGGACGAGCACACCCGGCGGGCGGCCGCGCTGCTGTCTTCCGCGCTCGAACCCGCTGTCCGCCTGACGCTGATGAACGCCCTCGCCGACCTTGCCGCCGAGGTCACGGCCGCCCTGCCGGGCCAGGTGGTGGACGTGCGGCTCGACGGGCGCGACGTCCGCGTGGTCGTCACCGGCACCGCCGAGGAGACGACGTCACGCGCGACACCACGTGACACCACGCCGCCGCCACCGCCGGTGGACGGCGGGGACATCACCCGCATCACCCTGCGCCTGGTCGAGCAGATCAAGGGGCAGGCCGAGCGCGCCGCGGCGGCACAGGGCGTCTCACTGAACACGTTCGTGTCCCAGGCGGTGCAGGGGGCGCTGGGCCACGGCGCACTCGGCGGGTCCAAGCACCACGGCAAGGACGACCGGTCCGGGTCGCGCCTGCACGGCTGGGTCGAAGGCTGAGGGAAGAGACGATGAGCGAAGAACAGACCACCCCGAACGACGACCTCGTGCGGATCGACGACTTCGAGACCGAGGGCCCGCTGGAGCTGGACGTCGGCGTCACGATCGGCCGCGTCGAGGTCGTCCTCGACGGGGAGTCCGGCGCGCACGTCGAGCTGCGGCACGACCAGGGCGAGCAGCAGCCGTGGGTGGCGGGGGTCAACAGCCTGCTGTCCTGGGTCGGCGAGCGCTTCGGCGACCAGCTGGGCGTCGACCCGGCGGCCTCCCCCGCCGAGGCGGTGCGGCAGAGCCGGATCGAGAAGCTGGGCAACCGCCTGGTCGTCCAGGCACCCAAGGCGTGGCAGCTGCGCAACGTCGCACTGGCGGTGAAGGTGCACGCGCCGGCGGGGTCGCACGTCGAGGTGCGGGCCGGCGCGGCGGACGTCACGGTCACCGGCTCCGCGGGCCGGGTCGACCTGCTGACCGGTTCCGGCGAGGTGAAGCTCGACCGCGCCGACGGCTCGGCCACGATCCGCACCGGCAGCGGCGGCATCAAGCTCGGCCCGACGCTCGGCGGGCTGCAGCTGCGCAGCGGCAGCGGTCACGTCGAGGCGTCGTCGATCGCCGGGTCCGCGACGCTGGCCACCGGCACCGGGGACGTCTGGCTGGGCGCGGTCTCGGGCGAGGTGATGGCCCGCACCGGCAGCGGCGACCTCTCGGTGGCCGACGCCGCGTCGGGCACGCTCGACCTGATCACCGGCTCCGGCGAGGTGCGGATCGGCATCCGCAGCGGGACGGCCGCCGAGGTCGACCTGACCTCCAGCAGCGGCAAGGTGTCCAGCGAGCTGGACGTCGCCGACACCGCGCCCGAGGGCGGCGTGCAGCTCAAGGTCCGCGCCCGCACGGGCTCCGGCGACGCCGTGGTGACGCGCGCGGCCGGCTGAGTAAGGGGGAAGAACGGGCCGTTCCCGGCCGGGGTGCCGGGGACGGCCCGTTCGCGCGTGAATACCAGAAAGCCCGCACCGCAGAAATCCGGCGAACGACGGATGAATCCGTCGAATGAATGTTACAGCGGGCAGCTTCCACGAAATCGGCCACTTTTCTTGGTTGCGCGTTGAATGAATCGCCGGGCTGTCTCGTTCCCCTCGGTTGACCGCGTCGGCTTGGCGAAAGGTGACCGAGTGACAGCGATGATCCGATCCGGCCTGCTGCCGGGGATGTCTCCCGCCGACCGCGTGCTGTTCCAGCGGTTCGGCACCGGAAAACCCGCGGCGGTCCCGTTCCGCCGCATTCACGACGCCGTGCTCGCGCAGGCACGCGCCCGTCCGGACGCGCTCGCCGTCGAGCATTCGGGCGAATCCCTCACCTATGCCGAACTCGATCGCCGGTCCGCCGCGCTCGCGTCGGCACTGAGCACGCTCGGCGTGCGGCCCGGGCAGCACGTGGGACTGTTCCTCACCCGGTCGATCCCGATGGTGGTCGGCATTCTGGCGATTCTCCGCGCGGGCGCGGCCTATGTGCCGCAGGACATCAGGATCGCGCCCGCGGCCCAGCTGCGGCACATCGTGGCCACCGCGGGCATCGAGGTCGTCCTGACCACGCGCGAGCACAAGTCCGCGCTGCCCGCCGGCCTCGGCCGGGTCGTCGCCATCGACTCGGCGCACCGCGGCGACGCCCCGCCGGTGTCCGGCGGCGGCACCGCGATGGTGATCTTCACGTCCGGCACGACCGGCCGTCCCAACGGCGTGCAGGTCACCCACGCCAACCTGGCCAACGTCCTGCTCACCGCCCCGGGTTCGCTCGGCGTCCGGCCCGGCGACCGCGTCGCGCAGTTGCTGAACATCGCCTTCGACATGGCGGCCTGGGAGATCCTCGGCACGCTGGCCCACGGCGGCACCCTGCTCATCCGCGGCCGGGACATCGAGGAAACCGCGCGCCGGGCCGACGTCCTGATCGCCACGCCCGGCGTTCTGTCCACAGTGGATCCTGCCGCCTGCGCGCGGGTCCGCACCGTCGCGGTGGCGGGTGAGCGGTGCCCGGCCGGGCTCGCCGACGCCTGGGCGCGGCGGGCGAGGTTCCACAATGCCTGCGGCCCCACCGAAGTGACCATCGTGAACACGGTCCAGCACTACGATCCCGGGCGCGGGCCGCTGACCATCGGCCGCCCGGTGCCGAACACGACGGTGTACGTGCTCGACGACGAGCTCAAGCCGTGCCCGATCGGGCAGGTCGGCGAGATGTGGGCCGGCGGCGCGTGCGTCACGGCGGGCTACGCCGGCAACGCGGACCTCACGGCCGAACGCTACCGCCCGGACCCGTTCCTCGGCGGCGCGCACCGGATGTTCCGCACCCGCGACCTCGTGCGGTGGACGCCGGACGGCCAGCTGGAGCACCACGGGCGGACCGACGACCAGGTCAAGATCCGCGGCTTCCGCGTCGAGCTGGACGCGGTCACCGCGACGCTGGAGCGGGCGCCGGGCTGCGCGCGGGCGGCCACGCTGGTGTCCGAAGGGCGGCTCGTCGGCTTCGTGAGTCCCGCCACCGCCGATCCCGGCGTCGTCCGGCGCGCGGTGGAAGCCGAGCTGCCGTACTACTGCGTGCCCACGATGATCGTCCCGGTCGACCACCTGCCGCTCACCGAGCGGGGCAAGGTCGACCGCCGGGCCCTGCTGTCCTGTTTGGACAGCCGCGAGCCCGCGGGAACCGTCGCATGACCGCGACGCTCACGCCCGCGCCGGGTTCCCTGCGCGCCCGGCTGAAACGGCGGCCGTGGACTCACCACAACCGGCTGGCCGCGGCGGTGGTCCTGCTCAACGCCGTCGTCGCGGTCATGGCCGGGCCCGACCTCGACGTCCTCACCGGACTGGTGCTGGGCAACCTGACGCTGGCCGTGCTGATCCGCCAGCAGCTGGTGATCAACCTGCTGTTCCGGCTGGCCACCGCCGCGTCACTGCGCCGGTCGCTGCGGTGGCGCTGGACGCTGGGCAAGGTCTACCACTTCGGCGGCCTGCACGTCGGCGGCGCGGTGTGCGCCACCGCCTGGTTCCTCGTGCTCACCGGGACGCTGACCGTGCGCGGTGCGCCCGCGCCGCTGATCCTGGTCTCGTGGGTGATCGCGGGTGTCCTCGCCGTCATGGTCGCGGCGGCGCTGCCGCGGGTGCGGGCGCGGCGGCACGACCTGTTCGAGCGATCGCACCGGTTCGGCGGCTGGACGCTGCTGGTGCTGTTCGCCTTGCACGCGGTGTTGCTCGCCGACGCCGCGGGAAAGCGCTTCATCGGCTCGGCGGCGTTCTGGGTGCTGCTGGTCGTCGTCACGAGCGTGGCGCTGCCGTGGCTGCGGCTGCGGCGGGTGCCGGTGCGGATCTCCAGCCCGTCGCCGCACGTGGCGCTGCTGTCGTTCGACTACGGCGTCACGCCGTTCGCCGGTTCGTCGACGGCGCTGAGCCGCAACCCGTTGCTGGAGTGGCATTCCTTCGCCAACGTGCCCGCGCCGGGGCGCACCGGATTCCGGCTGACCGTGTCGCGTGCGGGCGACTGGACCGGGGCGCTGATCGACGACCGGCCGTCGCACCTGTGGGTCAAGGGCATCCCCACCGCCGGGGTCGGCAACATCGACAAGCTGTTCCGCCGGGTGGTCTGGGTGGCCACCGGCAGCGGGATCGGGCCCTGCCTGCCGCACCTGCTCTCCGGCGAGACCCCCGCGCGGCTGGTGTGGTCGACCCGGCATCCCCGGCGCACGTACGGCGACGCGCTCGTCGACGAGATCCTCGCCGTCCAGCCCGGCGCCGTCGTGTGGGACACCGACAGTGCCGGCAAGCCCGACCTGGTCGAACTGGCGCTGGAGGCGCACCGGGACTTCGCCGCCGAGGCCGTCATCTGCATTTCCAACAAGAAGACAACGTGGCACGTCGTCGAGGAACTGGAAGCCCGCGGGATTCCGGCCTTCGGCGCCATCTGGGACTCGTGAGGGAGACAGCATGGACCAGCAGACCGTCGTAGTCGAAGTGCAGGCGCCCGTCGCGACCGTGACCGTGAACCGGCCTCGGGCGCGTAACGCGCTGTCGTCGGAAGTGCTGACCGGGCTGCTCGACGCCCTGGCGGAACTGCGCGGCAACCCCGCCATCGCGGGCGTGATCCTGACGGGCGCGCCGGGGCCGGCGTTCGTGGCCGGCGCCGACATCCGCGAGATGGCCGCGATGGACCCCGAGCGCGGCGCGCGGTTCGGCGCGCTCGGCCAGGAAGTCACGCGCGAGCTGGAACGGCTGCCGGTGCCGGTGATCGCCTGCGTCGACGGCTACGCGCTCGGCGGCGGCTGCGAAATCGCGCTGGCGTGCGACTTCGTCTACGCCACGCCCAAGGCGGTCTTCGGGCAGCCGGAGGTGCTGCTCGGGCTGATCCCCGGCTTCGGCGGCTGCGTCCGGCTGCGCCGTCAGGTCGGGCCGGGCCGCGCCCGCGAGCTGATCTTCACCGGACGGCACGTCGACGCCGCGGAGGCGCACCGGATCGGCCTGGTCAACGAGCTGTTCGACAGCCGCGAAGCGATGCTCGGCGGCGCCCGCGCGACGATCACGGCGGTGTCCCGCAATTCCCGCGACGCGGTGGCGCTGGCCAAGAACGCGCTGAACGCCGGCCGCGGCCACAGCGTCGACACCGGCCTGGAGCTGGAGCTTTCGGCGTTCCGGCTGGCGTTCACGACCCCGGACATGCGCGAGGGCACGACGGCCTTCCTCGGCAAACGCGAACCCGCGTTCCGCAGCCGGACCGCGGTGCCTGCCGAGTAGGTGCGCCATCAACGAGACGCACACCGCGCTGCTGCAGGCAGTGCACGACCAGCACGCCCCGGCCCTCTGGCGGTACGTCCGGCGCCTGACCGGGGACGACCAGCTCGCCCAGGACGTCGTCCAGGAATCGTTGCTGCGGCTGTGGAACAGCCCGTCGGTCCTGGACCAGGGCGAGCCGGCGTCCCGCGCGTGGCTGTTCACGGTCGCGCGCAACGTGGTGATCGACGAACGCCGCAGCGCGCGCTCGCGCCGGGAGGTGCCGTCCTGCGTGCCGGAGGTGACCCGGTCCGACCCGATCGATTCGGCACTGGACGCGTGGGTGATCACCGACGTCCTGACGCAGCTGACGGAGGACCACCGCACGGTGATCGTCCGCGCGTACTACATGGGGCAGTCGGTGGCGGAGCTGGCCGAGGAGCTGGAGGTACCGGAGGGCACGGTGCGCTCCCGGCTGTTCTACGGCCTGCGCGCCCTGCGGCTGGCATTGCAGGAGAGGGGGTTGACCAGGCGTTGACGGATCCGTACGGCGAGTGGGACGCGGCCTACGTGCTCGGCGCGCTGTCCCCGGCGGACCGCCGCGAGTACGAGCACCACCTGACGGACTGCCCCCAGTGCGCGGCGGCGGTGGCGTCGTTCGCGGGCCTGCCGGGAATTTTGTCGGCAGTGCCCCGCGAGACGTCGGTGGAACTGCTGGGCCCGGCAACCTTGGCCACCCCGGCGACACTGCTGCCGGGCCTGGTCCGCGCGGCCCGGGCCCACCGCCGCCGGGCCCGGACCAGGGTGGCGGCGGCGTTGGCCCTGACGGCCCTGGCCGGCGCGGTGGCCGGGTGGCGGCTGTTCCCGCAGCCGTGTGCACCGGCGGCGCGGGTCGACCGGACCACGCATGCGCCGGCATCCGGTACGGGTTCCCGTCCCGGCGCTCCGGAGGCGGGCGGCGGAGTGCCTTCCCCGGCTGGTTCCGCCCGGCCGGTGGCCCGCTTCTGAAGGTGCGTCGAAGCCCGGGGTCTGCCGCGGCTTGTCGTGGACCGGTGGGGTGGGTTGAAAAGCGCCTCTCAGCGCACCAGCTTGGCCAGCGGGCGGGCCAGGTCGCCGCGGCTGCCCACCGCCACACCCGACAAGCCGAGCCACTCCGCCATGTGCCGCAGCTCGCCCGCCAGCTCCGGGAGGACCCGCGCCACGTCCACGCCCTCCTCCGCGAACGCGCCCTGGACCCGCAGCACTGCCGCGGCCCGGTCGGCCTTCAGGTCCACGCGCGCCACCAGCTCGCCGTCCAGCAGGAACGGGAACACGTAGTACCCGTACACCCGCTTCGGCTCCGGGACGTAGATCTCGATCCGGTAGTGGAACCCGAACAGCCGCTCGGTGCGGGCGCGCTCCCAGATCAGCGGGTCGAACGGGCACAGCAGCGCCCGGCCCGTCACCGACCGTGGGGTGCGGGCGCCGGCGTGGCGGTACGCCTTCGCCTTCCAGCCGTGGACCGCCACCGGCTCCAGTACTCCCTCCTCGACCAGCTCCGCGACCGCCTGGCGGGCCGGGGCCGGGCCGAGGCGGTAGTAGTCGCGCAGGTCCGTCTCCGTCGCGACACCCAGTGCCCGCGCCGACCGCTCGATCAGGCCGCGGGCGCCCTCCTCCGCCGAGACCGTCCGGGACAGGATCTCCGGCGGGACCACCCGCTCGGTCAGGTCGTAGAGGCGCTCGAACGACTTCCGCGTGCCCGTCGTCAGCTGGCCGATGCCGAACAGGTACTCGCAGACGCGCTTGACCTCCGAACGCTCCCACCACCAGCCCGGGCCGCGCCGCTGCGCGTCCGCCTCCACCGCACGCTCGATGCCGCCCGCGCCGATCGGGCCGAACTCCTTGACCACCGCCAGGATCTCCTCGACCAGCCCCGGCGACTTCTCCACCAGCGTGCGGTAGTGGCGCCACCAGCCGTCCCGTTTCGCGCCCGAGCGGATCAGCGGCCAGTCCTCGACCGGGAGCAGGCTCGCCTCGTGCGCCCACGTCTCCACCAGCAGCCGCGGCTGCCGCGCCGAATGCGCCCACGCCGCCGTGTCGAGCAGCTCGGGCTCGTACGCGCCCAGCCGCGAGAACACCGGCATGTAGTGCGCCCGGACCGCGACGTTCACCGAGTCCAGCTGCAGCAGCTGGACCCGCGAAAGCACGCGTTTCAGATGCCGCCGTGACGGCACGGCGGCCGGACGTGGGTCGGTGAAGCCCTGTGCGGCCAGGAACGTCTTCCGGGCCGTCGCGACGCTGATCGTTTGCATGGTGAGGTCATGGTGCCACCCACCCCCGACAATTTCCGGTGTCCCGCTATCTCCGTCCATGCCCCCACCACCGCCCTCAACGGAGGAGCTGCGCTCCGCTGTACTAATTTCTTGTCATGAGCGACGCCGCCGTCCGCCCCGCCGACCTGTCCGACGCCGCGGAGATCGCCCGCATCCAGCGGGACACCTGGCACGCCGCCTACGAGGACCTGCTCGGCAAGCAGGCGCTGGCCGAGCTGGACGCCACCGACCTCGTCGGCACCTGGACCGAGACCATCGACTACCCCGGCAGCTTCGTCTACGTCGCCACCGAGGGCGAGTTCACGGTCGGGTTCTGCGTCGCCGGCCGCGCGCCCGAAGGCGAGGTCGCCGCCGCCGACGGCAGCCTGCCCGAGGACGCGGCCACCACCGGCCTGATCGCCACCCTGCTCGTCGAGCCGCGGTGGGGCCGCCGCGGGCACGCCGGGCGGCTACTCGCCACGGCCGCCGCCGGGCTGCGGGCCGACGGGGCCTCCCGCGGGATCGCCTGGGTCGCCCAGGGCGACCACGCCTCCCTCGGCTTCTACCGCCGGGCCGGCTGGAACCCCGACGGCACGGTCCGCACCCTCGACACCGGCGAGCGCATGGTCCGCGAGGTCCGGCTCACCGGCACCCTGGACCTCGCGCTCGCCTGAGCCGCGGAAGATCACCCACCGCATCACGGCGTACATGAAGACGCCCTCGCCGGCGCCCGCGAGCAGCCGCGAGAGGTGGTATTCGACGCCCAGCGCCGTCAGGCCCGCGCCCACACCCAGCAAAAACACGGCGTAATTGACAGCAATCGCCACGTTGTAAAGGACGAGCTGCATTCCGACGGCGGCGTGGGAATGGAAGTTGAACGTCCGGTTCAGCACGAAGCTCAGCCCGAACGCACAGCCGTACGCCAGCGTGATCGCCAGCCACACCGGCCAGTGCAGCCACCCGTGGAAGACCGTCAGCAGCACGAGGTCGACGCCGAACGTGAAGCCGTTGATCAGGCAGAAACCCAGGAAGGTCGGCGCCACGATCCGCGACAGCCCCAGCGGAAGCACGCGCACGACGGCCCGGCAGAGGGCGCCGAACCGGTCGGCAGGCGAACGGAGCTGCTCGGCGGCCACCCCGCCAGCGTCCCAGCGGAAGGTGACCGCGAGACGGCCCGCAGGTGATCTTCTGGTGCCGTCCACCGGCCGAAGAGTAGGGCGAACCCCCGTGCGCGGAGATTTCGGGCTGATAACTTGGAAGAACGCGAGCGATTTTCGGGAGGTGACACGATGAGCTGGATCCTGCTGACGCTGGGCGTGGCATTCGGTTCGGCCATCGTGCCGCTGATCAGCGCGGAAGTGTTCCTGCTCGGCCTGTGCGCGAGCCAGCCCGGCCTGCACTGGCTGTGGCTCGGCGCGGCGGTGGCGGTCGGGCAGATCGCCGGCAAGACGCTGTACTACCTGGCCGCCCGCGGCACGATCAAGCTCCCCCGGTTCCTGCACGACCGCCTCCACCGCGAACGGCCGCCGACGCCGAGGCGGGTGCGCTGGCAGCTGCGGACCAAGCGGATCCGGGCGTGGCTCGACCGCCTCCGCGAGCGCTGCCACCGGCACCCGCACTGGATGGCCGGGACATACGGGGTGAGTTCCCTGCTCGGGCTGCCCCCGTTCATGGCGACAAGCGTCCTGGCAGGCCTGGTCCGGATGCGGCTGTCGACGTTCCTGACCGCCGGGCTCGCCGGGCGGTGGATCCGGTTCAGCCTGATTGCCGCGTCACCCGCGGTTTTCGCGGGGTGGCTGCACCACTGAGCCGAGCGGGTCTTCGCTCCGGAACTACCCGGCACCTCAGCGATCGGCGGCTTCCAGCTCGATGGCCTTCTTCATCGTCTCGCGCGCCCGGCGGCGGTCACCCGCGATGTCGTACGCGTACGCCAGCTTGTACCAGGCACGCCAGTTGCCCTGGTCGGCCTCGACCTCCGCGCGGCGCTGCTCGAACCACGCGTCGGCCGCCGCCCGGTCCACCCGGCCCGACGGGCGGCGCGGCAGGTCGGAGACGTCCGGGAGCGCGCCCTCGGCGTCCAGGCGGCGGGACAGGCGCTGGATCTGCAAGCCGTTGCGCCAGGTCACCACCACGACCCAGATGCCGAGGACCGGCAGCAGCAGTACGCCCGCCCCCAGCGCGATGCCGGTGCCCGTGCCCGACTCGAACAGCACGAACGCCCGGTCGGTCAGCAGGACCAGGTAGACCACCAGCGCCACCGTCAGCAGCAGCGCCACTTCGCGTGCCTTCACAGGTCGAGGACGTTTTCCAGGCCGACCGTCAGGCCCGGGCGCCGCAGGACTTCGCGCACGCCGAGCAGCACTCCCGGCATGAACGACGTCCGGTCGAGCGAGTCGTGGCGGATGGTCAGCGTCTCGCCCTCGCCGCCGAACAGGATCTCCTCGTGCGCGACCAGGCCCGGCAGCCGGATGGAGTGGACGCGGACGTCCTCGACCAGGGCGCCGCGGGCGCCGTCCAGCTCCGCCGTCGTCGCGTCCGGGCCGGGCGTCACGCCCGCCTCGGCACGCGCCGCGGCGATCATCTGCGCGGTGTGCGCCGCCGTGCCCGACGGTGCGTCGGCCTTGCGGTTGTGGTGCAGCTCGATGATCTCCGCCGAGGCGTAGAACTTCGCCGCCTGGGCCGCGAACCGCATCGCGAGAACCGCGCCGAGGGCGAAGTTCGGCGCGATCAGCACGCCCAAGGCGGGCTTCGGCTCCAGCAGCGCGCGCAGCTCGGCCAGCCGGGACTCGCTGAAGCCGGTCGTGCCGACCACCGCGTGGATGTCGTGCTCCACCAGGTACTTCAGGTTGTCCATGACGGCGTCGGGGTGGGTGAAGTCCACGACCACCTCGGCGTCGGCCAGCGCCGCGAAGTCGTCGCCCGCGTCCAGCGCCGCGACGAGCTTCATGTCGCCGGCACCTTCGACGGCTTTCACCACCGTCGCGCCCATGCGGCCGCGTGCGCCGAGCACACCGACGTTGATGGTCATGAAGCGATCACCTCGTGCAGGTCGTCCGGAAGGTCGTCGGCGTGAGCGTACGGCCCCACGACCGCCGCCGCCGAGACGCCACCGGGCCGGGCGAACAAAGTGCGAGCGAGCGCACACACCTCCTCGGTGGTCACCGCGTCGATGCGCGCCACCGTGTCGTCGACGCCCAGGTAGCGGCCGTAGTTCAGCTCGGTCTTGCCGATTCGCGACATCCGCGACGATGTGTCCTCCAGGCCCAGCACCAGGCCACCGCGCAGCTGGCCCTTCGCGCGGGCCACCTCGGCGTCGGTCAGGCCGTCGACGCCGACCTTGTCGAGCACCTCGCGGATGACCCCGGCGACGTCGCCGAGCTTCTCCGGCTGGCAGCCCGCGTACACGGCCATGTGGCCGGTGTCGGCGTAGCTCGCCACCGACGAGTACACCTGGTAGGCCAGCCCGCGCTGCTCGCGGATCTCCTGGAACAGCCGCGACGACATCCCGCCGCCCAGCGCCGCGTTGAGCACCGACAGCGCGAAACGCCGGTCGTCGTGCCGCGACAGCGACCGCAGGCCGAGCATGACGTGCGCCTGCTCGGTGTCGTCGGTGTGCAGCGCCAGCTTCGGGACCGTCTTGATCCGGGCGCGGCCTTCGCGCGGCGCGACCGGCGTCGCCGTGCCGGTCAGGCGCTCGCCGAGCGCCTTGCGGACCAGCCGCAGCACCTGGCCGTGCTCGATGTTCCCGGCCACCGCCAGCACCATCCGCGGCAGCGTGTAGCGGCGCTTGTAGAAGTTGCGCAGCGCCGACGGCGACATCTCCACGATCGACTTCTCGGTGCCGAGCACCGGGCGGCCGAGCGGGTGGTCGCCGAGGATCGCGGTCACGAACGTCTCGTGCAGCAGGTCCTCGGGGTCGTCGTCGCGCATCGCGATCTCTTCGAGGACGACGCTGCGTTCCATCTCCATGTCGCGGTCGGTGCACAGCGCGTCGAACACGACGTCGGTGACCAGGTCCATGGCCAGCGGCAGGTCGGCGTCGAGCACCTGCGCGTAGTAGCAGGTGTGCTCCTTGGCCGTGAAGGCGTTGAACTCGCCGCCGACCGCGTCGATCTCCTCGGCGATCTGCTTGGCGTCGCGGTGCTTCGTGCCCTTGAACAGCAGGTGCTCGAGGTAGTGCGCGGCGCCGGCGACCGCGACCGGCTCGTCGCGGGAGCCGATGCCCACCCACAGCCCGACCGTGGCCGACCGGGACGCCGGGACGTGCTCGGTGATCACGCGCAGGCCGCCCGGCAGGACGCTGCGCTTGACGACCGCACCGTCCGAAGTGGACTCCAGCGTGCGGGTGCTGCCGACGGGCTGCTCGTGCCCGGAAACCTGCCGTGCCATGGGTTCCTTACTCAGCTTGCCGTGAAGGCCACCCCGGGACATCCCGAGGTGGCCTTCACGAACCAGAAAACGAGCTGTCCTACTTGGCGTCGGCCTTGTCGGCGTCGGCCTTCTTCTCGTCGGCTTCGGCCGGCTTGGCCGCGTCCTCGTCCTTGACGACGATCAGGCTGATCTTGCCGCGGTTGTCGATGTCGGCGATCTCGACGCGGAGCTTGTCGCCCACGTTGACCACGTCCTCGACCTTGGCGATCCGCTTGCCGTTGCCCAGCTTCGAGATGTGCACCAGGCCGTCCTTGCCCGGCAGCAGCGAGACGAACGCGCCGAACGCGGCCGTCTTCACCACGGTGCCGAGGAAGCGCTCGCCGACCTTGGGCAGCTGCGGGTTGGCGATGGCGTTGATCTTGTCGATCGCCGCCTCCGCCGACGGGCCGTCGGCCGCGCCCACGTAGATCGTGCCGTCGTCCTCGATGGAGATGTCGGCGCCGGTCTCCTCGGTGATCGAGTTGATCATCTTGCCCTTCGGGCCGATGACCTCGCCGATCTTGTCGACCGGGATCTTCACGGAGGTGACGCGCGGGGCGAACGGGCTCATCTCGTCCGGCCCGTCGATCGCCTCGGCGATGACCTCGAGGATGGTGATCCGGGCGTCCTTCGCCTGCTTCAGCGCGGCCGCGAGAACCTCCGACGGGATGCCGTCGAGCTTCGTGTCCAGCTGCAGCGCGGTGATGATGTCCTTGGTGCCCGCGACCTTGAAGTCCATGTCACCGAGGGCGTCCTCGGCACCGAGGATGTCGGTGAGCGCCACGTACCGGGTCTCGCCGTCGACCTCGTCGGAGACCAGGCCCATCGCGATGCCCGCGACCGGCGCCTTCAGCGGCACGCCGGCGTTGTACAGGCTCATCGTGGACGCGCAGACCGAGCCCATCGAGGTCGAGCCGTTGGAGCCCAGCGCCTCGGAGACCTGGCGGATCGCGTACGGGAACTCGTCGCGCTTCGGCAGCACCGGCACCAGGGCGCGCTCGGCGAGCATGCCGTGGCCGATCTCGCGCCGCTTCGGCGAACCGACGCGGCCGGTCTCCCCGGTGGAGAAGGGCGGGAAGTTGTAGTGGTGCAGGTAGCGCTTCGTCGTCTCCGGCGAGAGCGAGTCGATCTGCTGCTCCATGCGCAGCATGTTCAGCGTGGTGACGCCCAGGATCTGGGTTTCGCCGCGCTCGAACAGCGCCGAGCCGTGCGCCCGCGGGATCACCGCGACCTCGGCCGCGAGCGACCGGATGTCGGTGAGGCCACGGCCGTCCATGCGGATCTTCTCCGTCAGGACGCGCTGGCGCATGATCTTCTTCGTCAGGGCCTTGAACGCCCCGCCGATCTCCTTGTCACGGCCTTCGAAGGCTTCGCCCTCGCCCAGGCCGATCTTCTCGATGACGGCGGCCTTGACCTCGTCGGTCGCGGCGTCGCGGTCCTGCTTGCCCGGGATCTGCAGCGCGCGGGTCAGGTCCTCCGTCGCGATCGCCGCGACGGCCTCGTAGACGTCCTGCTCGTACGCCGGGTACAGCGGGAACTCGCCGGTCGGCTTGGCGGCGTCGGCGGCCAGCCGCTGCTGGGCCTCGCACAGGACCTTGATGAACGGCTTCGCGGCCTCGAGGCCCTCGGCGACGGCGGCCTCGTCCGGCGCCTTGCCGCCGGCGGCGATCAGGTCGAGCGTGTGCTCGGTGCCCTCGGCCTCGACCATCATGATCGCGACGTCGTCACCGACAATGCGGCCGGCGACGACCATGTTGAAGGTGGCCTTCTCCAGCTGCGTCCAGGTCGGGAACGCGACCCACTGGTCCTCGATCAGCGCGACGCGCACGCCGCCGACCGGGCCGGAGAACGGCAGGCCGGCGATCTGGGTCGAGGCCGACGCGGCGTTGATCGCCAGCACGTCGTACGGGTCGTCCGGGTTGAGGCTCTGGACGGTGATGACGACCTGGATCTCGTTGCGGAGACCGTCGGTGAACGACGGGCGCAGCGGGCGGTCGATCAGGCGGGCGGTGAGGATCGCGTCGGTCGACGGGCGGCCCTCGCGGCGGAAGAACGCGCCGGGGATGCGGCCCGCGGCGTACATGCGCTCCTCGACGTCCACGGTGAGCGGGAAGAAGTCGAAGTGCTCCTTCGGGTGCTTCGACGCGGTCGTCGCCGAGAGCAGCATCGTCTCTTCGTCGAGGTAGGCGACGACGGAGCCGGCGGCCTGCTTGGCGAGGCGGCCGGTCTCGAAGCGGACGGTGCGGGTGCCGAACTTGCCGTTGTCGATGACGGCTTCGGTTTCGAACACGGTGACTCCGGTGGAGTCGGTCATAGAGAGTTCTCCTCTTTGGTTCCTTCGTACGACGCGAGTCTCCCACCCTGGGACCCGTTTCGCCTGAGGACGCTCGAGGAATGAGGCCGGTCTTCGATCGAAGCCCCCGGGACTCTTCCCGGGAGCCACTACCGAGGACCGGCGGACGGACCCTCTCGCGCGCTCGCGCCGTGTTGTGTGGCGAGGGGGAGCGACCGCGTGGTCACTCCCCCTCGGGTAAAGCTATCGGCGCAGGCCGAGGCGCTGGATCAGCGCACGGTAACGCTCGATGTCCACCTTCATCACGTAGTTCAGCAGCCGGCGGCGGCGGCCGACCAGCAGCAGGAGCCCGCGACGCGAGTGGTGGTCGTGCTTGTGAGCCTTGAGGTGCTCGGTGAGGCCGACGATGCGCTTGGTGAGCAGCGCCACCTGGGCCTCGGGGGATCCGGTGTCCGAGTCGTGCACGCCGTACTCGGCCAGGATCGACTTCTTCTCTTCGGTGGACAGCGCCACTTGTGTTGCTCCTCGATGTGTTTCGGTGCCGTGCGGCCCCGGACGCGCAGACGCGCCGGGAAGACGGTCACGGCCGCCACGGACTGCAGCCGGACCCGATCGTCGAGGTTACCAGCCCGCTGAACAGCGTGTTCAGGCGCGGTCCAGCTCGAAGGTGCGGGCCACCCGGTAGCGGGGGCCGCCCGGCTCGCGCTCGCTGGTCATCAGCACCACCTCGGTGGCCTGCCAATGCCGGCTCGTGAAGCCGGCGAGCTTACCGGTCCAACGCGTGGCGAGCGCCGGTTGTTCCCGGGGGAACCGCGCCAGCGTCAGGTGCGGCACGTACGGCCTCGCCTCGGCGTCGGCGCCCGCGGCCCGCGCGAGCGGCGCCAGCTCCGATCCGGCGACAGTCAACCACAGCACCCCGGGGAACGTCGCGGCCTTTTCCAGCCGGACATCGGGGGCGGGACGGCCGGCCAGCCGCCGGGCCAGCCACTCCCCGCGGGTCTCCACGTCGTCCGGCCCGTAGTAGGCGAGCGTGACGTGCCAGCGCTGCGGCGGCTCCCAGCGCAGGCGCCCGTCCGGCTCGTCCAGGGCGGCGGCGACCGCGCCGACGACGTCGTCGGGCGGGACCAGCGCGCTGAACAGGACCGGCATCAGGCGCCGTTGCCCGCCCGGCGCAGCAGGTCGGCGATGGCCGGGAACTCGTCGTCGAGGCGCTTGGCGGCCTCGCCGAGGTCTTCGTCCTCGGCGACGTCACGCAGGTAGGCGAGGACTTTCTGGTCTTCGGAGACGACCGGGATGTTGTCGCGGCCGACGGTGGGACGGGAGTCGCGGACGTCCTCGAGCGCCGCCAGCATCGCGTCGCGGTTGCCGGCGGCGACCTCGGGCACGAGGATCTTGCGTTCCAGCATGATCATCCTGGCGAGCACGACCGGGTTGCCGATCTTCGCCCGCCGCCCGCTCATCACCTGGCTGAGCATGGGCGCGCTGATCCCGAGGACCTCGGCCAGGAAGGCCTGCGACACGTCGAACGCCACGACCAGGCGGCGTACGCGGTCGCCGAGCGGCTCCCCGTACCACTCGCGCTGCAACGCGATGTTGCGCTGGACGATCTTGTGGTCCTCCACCAGTTCCCGCTCCCCTTTGCCCCGCTCGCGCACACCGTCCGTGAGCATCTTGCCATCGCTGCCCCGTGCGTGACCGCGGATTCCCCTATTCGTCCCCGGTCGGGGCCTCCGCGAGCGCCTTGCGCGTGGCGACGACGTCCTCGTCGATCTGCGCGACCAGCCCGGCCGAGTCGGCGAACCGCACCTGGTCGCGCAGCCGCGTCACGAAGTCGATCGCCACGTGCTGGCCGTAGAAGTCCTCGTCGACGTCGAGGACGAACGCCTCGACCGTCCGCTCGCGCCCGGAGAACGTGGGGTTGGTGCCCACCGAGACCGCGGCACGCAGCCGCCGTCCCGGCTCGGCCGAGCGGGTGAACCACGCGCTGTACACGCCGTCGGCCGGGACGGCGGCGAACCGCGGGGTGGACAGGTTCGCCGTCGGGTAGCCGAGTTCGTGGCCGCGGCCGTCGCCGCGGACGACGATGCCCTCCAGGCGGTGCGGGCGGCCCAGCGCCTCGGCCGCAGCGACGACGTCGCCGGCGTCGATGCAGGACCGGACGTAGGTGCTGGAGAAGGTGATCGCCGACTGGTCCTCTTCGGACAGTTCCTTGCCCTGCAGTTCCGCGCCGTAGGCGGCGAACCCGAAGCGGCGGCCGAGGGTGCGCAGCATCGCGACGTCGCCGGCGGCCTTGGCGCCGAAGGTGAAGTTGTCGCCGACGATCACCGCGGCCGCGTGCAGCCGGTCGACGAGCACCTCGTGCACGAACTCCTCCGGCTGCAGCCGGGACAGCTCCAGGGTGAACGGCAGCACGCAGAAGACGTCGACGCCGAGGCTTTCGACGATCTCGGCCTTGCGCCGCAACGTGGTCAGCTGCGCGGGGTGGCTGCCGGGGCGCAGCACCTCCGACGGGTGCGGGTCGAACGTCACCAGCACGCTCGGCAGCCCGCGCTCGGCCGCCGCGGCGACGGTCCGGTTGATCAGCTCCTGGTGCCCGCGGTGCACACCGTCGAACACGCCGATGGTGACCACGCACCGGCCCCAGCCGCCGGGAAGGTCCCCCAGCCCACGCCACCGCAGCACGTTCGCCCTCCTGTCTCTCCAGCGCCCACCCTAGGCGGGCAGCAACACGACCACTGCGCGGGACACGCCCTGTTCGTCGGCGGCCAGTGCGAGCACCCGGCCGTCGGGTCCGAAGAGCCCGTAGGTGCCCTCGATCCCGGCCGCCGGGATGCGCTGGCCGTGCCGGACCGCCCTGGCCGTCGCGGCGTCGAGGTCGCGGCGCGGGAAGGCGGCGGCGACGGCGGCGTCGAGGTCAAGGCTCAGCTCGGGCTGCTCTTCGAGCTGGTCGAGGGTGCGCGCCCGGGCCAGCGTGAACGGGCCGACGGTGGTGCGCCGCAGGGCCTTGAGGTGGCCGCCGACGCCGAGGTCCGCGCCGAGGTCGCGGGCCAGCGCGCGGACGTAGGTGCCGGAGGAACACTCGACGACGGCGTCGACCTCGACGTGGTCGTCCTCGTGCCGGACGGCCAGGACGTCGAAGCGGTAGACGGTGACCGGCCGGGCCGGGATGACGACGTCCTCGCCGGCGCGGACGCGGGCGTAGGCGCGCTTGCCGTCGATCTTGACGGCACTGACGGCGCTGGGCACCTGCTGGATGTCGCCGGTGAGCTTCTCGACGCCGGCGGCGATGTCGTCGTCGGTGATGTGCCCGGTCCCGGCCTGCGTGAGGACTTCGCCCTCGGCGTCGTCGGTGGTGGTGCTGCTGCCGAGGCTCAGGGTGGCCAGGTAGGTCTTGCGGTCCAGGGCCAGGTGGCCGAGCAGCTTGGTGGCCCGCTCGATGCCGAGCACCAGCACACCGGTCGCCATCGGGTCGAGCGTGCCGGCGTGCCCGACCTTGCGGGTACCCATGATCCGGCGGGCACGGGCGACAACGTCGTGGGACGTCATGCCGGCGGGCTTGTCGACGATGAGCAGGCCGGGAGGCGGGGCGGGACGGCGGGGCGGTTTCGGGCTCGACACGCGGCAAACCCTAGCGGCCGTCGCTTGGGCTTCGATCGGCCGCTCGGCGCGCCATGATCGGGGTGTGACGGAGATCGAAGTGCGGGCGGCCCGGCCGGGCGAGCTGGCCGCCGTCGCCGGGCTGCGGTGGCGCTGGGTGGCCGAGCGGGACGGCCTGCCCGGCGACGGCCGGGAGGCGTTCGTGCGCGGCTTCGCCACCTGGGCGCGGGAGAACGCGGCCACGCACCCCTGCCTCGTCGGGGTGCGCGACGGGCGGCTGCTCGGGATGGCGTTCCTGGCGGTCACCCCGCGTGTTCCGGCACCGTCGTCGTTCACGCGGGCGTCGGGGGACGTGCAGAGCGTCTACGTCGTGCCGGAAGCCCGCGGCAGCGGCCTCGGCGGGCTGCTGATCGAAGCCGTGCTGCGGCTCGCCGGGGAACTCGGGCTGGAACGGGTCACCGTGCACTCGTCGCGGGAGGCCGTGCCCGCCTACCAGCGGCGCGGGTTCGCCGTCGCGCCGGTGCTGCTGCAGGCCGAACCGCTCAGGCCGCGACCACCGGCGTCTCCGGCAGCGCGGCGTCCCAGCGGCGGCGGGTGATCCGGACCGGCAGCTCCTCGCCACGGGCCGCAGCCAGGAACAGGTGGGCTCGGGTGCGGCGCCACCACACCAGCAGGCGGACCGTGCCCAGCGCCAGCACCGCCACGATCGCCAGCAGCGACAGCCGGAAGTTGCCGCCGGTCCACTGCAGCAGCACGCCGACGGCGAGCGCCGCGACCGTCGTCGCCACGAAGCCGCCGACGTTGACGACGCCCGTCGCCGTGCCGACGCGGCTGAGGGGGTTGTAGTCGCGGGCGAGCGCGAAGCCGATCATCGAGGCCGGGCCGCCGAGGGCGAGGAACGCGAACGCGGGCACGAGCACCGGCACCGGGACGTGGCCCGGCCAGGCCAGCAGCACCGCCCAGACCAGCGCGGCCCCGCCGATGTACCCGCCGACCAGCGGCATCCGCAGCGACGGGCGCCGTCCGATCAGGCCGCCCAGCAGCGGGCCGCCTGCCATCGAGCCGAAGACGAACACCGTCAGCATCGCGCTCGCGGTGGCCTTCGACTGGCCCTGGCCCTGCACCAGCCACGGGACGCCCCACAGCAGCGTCAGGGCGTTGGGGGCGAACATCGTGCTGAAGTGGACCCAGAAGCCCAGCCGCGTCCCCGGCGTCCGCCACGCCTCGGCGACCTGGTGGGCGAGTTCGCGCGGCCGGACGGCTTCGCGGACCGGAGGCTGCTCCCCTGCCGGGACGTCCCGGACGCGCAGCGCCACGACCAGCGTGTACAGGACGGTGACGGCACCGACGGCGAGGAACGTCGGGGTCCAGCCGGCGCCGTCGAGGACCAGCGCCAGCGGGACGGTGGCGGCGAGGTTGCCGATGTAGCCGACGGCCGCGGTGAACGACGTCAGCAGCGCGTACTGCCGGCCCGGGAAGTGGGCCGCGACCAGCCGCAGCACGCTGACGAACGTGAGCGCATCGCCCAGCCCGAGCACCCCGCGGGCGAGCAGGCCCAGGCCGTAGGAGTGGGCGACGCCGAGCAGGAGCTGGCCGGTGCCGAGCACCAGCACCGCCGCCGTGAGGACGCGGCGCGGGCCGTAGCGGTCGACCAGGACGCCGGTCGGGATCTGCATCGCGGCGTAGACGCCGACCTGCAGGACGGTGAAGGTCCCGAGCGCCGCCGCGCCGACGCCGAAGCGCTCGGCCGCCTGCAGCCCGGCGACGCCGAAGGAGGTGCGGTGGAAGACGGCGAGGAGGTAGACGGTGACGGCGGCGAGCCAGATCAGCCAGGACCGGGCCGTGGCGCGGCCGGTGGCGGGCGGCACAAGTTCCTCCAGGATTTCGGCGTGCGGGTGGTGCGGACGCCTGCGCTGCCGTCCCTGCTACTTGTATCGCCTAAGCAACGTCGAAACATAGCCGTGACCCGGGTGGCTTTCACCACAGGTCACGGGCATCACACGTGATCAGGGAGGCATCACGCGTGATTGGAGGGGCATCACGTCCGATGCCCGCCGGATCACACGTGATGCCCGCCGGATCACGCGTGATGCCTCTTTCAGGCCGGGCGGATGGCGCCGGTCACCGCCCACTGGCCCGAACGCCAGCGGGCCAGGACGAACGCCAGGCGGAGGAGCATGAACAGGGACAGGCCGGTCCAGATGCCCGTCAGGCCCCAGCCGAACCCGAGGGACGCCCAGATCAGCGGCAGGAAGCCCAGGGCCGCGCTGCCGAGCGTCGCGTTGCGGAGGAAGGCCGCGTCGCCCGCGCCGAGGAGCACGCCGTCCAGGGCGAACACCACTCCGGCGATCGGCTGCAGTGCCACGAAGAACCACCACGCGTGCGGGATTTCGGCGAGCACGCCCGCGTCCGAAGTGAACGCCCGCGGCAGCACCCACGACAGTGCCGCGAACAGCACGCACAGGAAACACCCGAGCAGCAGCCCGTACCCGGTGATCTGCGCGGCGACGCCACGCGCCTGCCGGGCGGAGTTCGCGCCGAGGGCGGCGCCGACCAGGGACTGCGCCGCGATCGCCACCGAGTCCAGCACCAGCGCGAGGAACGTCCACAGCTGGAGCACCACCTGGTGGGCGCCGACCGCCTCGGTCGACGTCCGGGCCGCGACCGCCGCCGCCGAGACGAAGCACGCCTGGAACGCCAGGCTGCGCAGCACCAGGTCCCGGCCGAGGCCGAGCTGGGCGCGCATGACCGTGAAGTCCGGCCGCAGCCCCACCTTCTCCTTGACCAGCGCCGCGAAGAACAGCGACGCCGAGATCACCTGCGCGGCGACGTTCGCGATCGCCGAGCCCTCCAGGCCGAGCCCGGCGGCGTAGACGAGCACCGGGCACAGCACGGCCGAGATCCCGTTGCCCGCCAGCACGTACCGCAGTGGCCGGGCGGCGTCCTGCACCCCGCGCATCCAGCCGTTGCCCGCCATGGTGACCAGGATCAGCGGCGCCCCGAACAGCGCGATCCGCAGCCACGACGTCGCCGCGGCCGCGATCTCGTCACTGCCCGACAGCGCCCGCGCGACCGGCCAGGCCAGCAGCTGCCCGGCGGCCAGCACGACGAGCCCGACCAGCAGCGCCAGCCAGGTCGCCTGCACGCCCTCGCGGACGGCGTCGGCCCGGCGGCCGGCGCCGTGCAGCCGGGCGGTGCGCGACGTCGTGCCGTACGACAGGAACGTCAGCTGGCTCGACACCTGGGCCAGCACGACCCCGCCGAGCGCGAGCCCGGCCAGCGACAGCGCGTCGAGGTGGCCGACCACGGCGGTGTCGACCAGCACGTACAACGGCTCGGCGGCCAGCACTCCCAGCGCGGGCACGGCCAGGCCCAGCACGCGCTTCGCCGGAACCCGCTCGGTCTCCTCGACATCCACCACGAACCGGACTCTAACCGGCCCCACCGACAGTTTCCGCGGGCGGGAACGCGGGAACTTTCCGGCCCCGCCATCCGACGCGCCGCCCGCTCCGACGACAGGAAAGACTCTTTCCCCTCGCCGGACGTCATGAACGACTCTTTCATGACATCCGGCGAGCGAGCGGGATCGGCTACAGCAGCGGCGCTCGCTCCAGTGCGTCCCGCAGGCCCGCCAGGACCTCCTCGGCGCTGCCCGCGACGGTGCAGCCCGCCGCCTGCCGGTGCCCGCCGCCGCCGAACTCCGCCGCCACCGCCGAGACGTCGATTCCCTTGGAGCGCAACGAAACCTGCCACTGGCCCGGCGTCACCGGGTCCTGCTTGAGCACCGCCGCGACGGCCGCCTCCCGTACCGAGCGGACGACGTCGATCACCGACTCGACCTCTTCGGCGCGCACCGTGCGCGCCGCCGCCAGCCGCACCACCGCGTGCACGAAACCCCTGCCCTGCGCGGCTTCCGGCTCCAGCCGGGCTTCGCTCAGCACCGACGACAGCATCGGCAGCCACGCGAACGGCCGTTCGTCGACGATCCGGCGCACCACGGCCTCCGGGTCGACACCCGCCGCCAGCAGCCGCGCGGCCATCCGGTGCGTCTCCGGGCGGGCCCGGCGGAACCCGCTCGTGTCGGTCACGATCCCCGCGTAGATCCCGCGCGCGATCGGTTCGTCGAGTTCCACGCCCAGCTCGTCGAGGATCCGGAACACCAGGATCGCGCTGGCCTCCGCCGTCTCGTCGACGACGTTGCAGGTGCCGTAGCCGGTGTTGGTCGCATGGTGGTCGATCACCAGCACCGCGCCGGCGAGCTCGACGCGCCCGGCGAGCCTGCCGAGCCGCTTCGGGACCGGCGTGTCGACGCAGACCAGCAGCGCCTCGGTGTCCGGCAGGTCGTCCGGGTGGGTGAGCAGGCCGTCCTCGTCGAGCCACCGCAGCGTCTCCGGGGCCTCGTCGGGCTCGCCGAAGGAGACACGCACGTCCGCGCCGCGCTGCCGCAGCGCCCGGCCGAGGGCCAGCGCGCTGCCGAGGGCGTCCGCGTCCGGCCGCACGTGGCCGAGGATGGTCACGTCCGTGGCCGTGGCGAGCAGCGCGGCCGCGTCGCGGATGTCCTGCGCCAAAGTAGGGGTCACGGACCGTCACGCTACGCTCTGCGGGATGCCTGAGTACGCGATGCTGGTCTACCCGTCGGCCAACCGGGTCTACGCCGCCTCCGCCCCCGCGCTGCTGCGCGCCGAGCTGGCGGTGTTCGGCACGGCACTGGCCGCCGAGCTGTCCGCGATCGAGGAGGTCGAGCTCGGCGGCGTCGGCTACGTGCGCTTCACCAGCTCGGCGCCGCTCGGTGAGCGCGACCTCGCCCTGCTGTCGAACGTTTCGTCGCTGTACGCGCTGTTCGAGCTGGGCGACGGCGTCCTGCGCCCGGTGCGCGTCACACCGCTGGCGAAGGCCGATTCGGACCTGCTGACCATCCAGAAGTACGCGGGCAAGACGAACGAGCTGTTCACGAAGCTGCTGGTGAACGTGACGCTGCTGGCGACCGCGGACCCGTTCTCGGAGAAGCCGAAGTACCTGCTCGACCCGCTGTGCGGCCGCGGCACGACGCTGAACCAGGCGATGATGTACGGCCTGCACGCGACCGGCCTGGACGTCGACGCGAAGGACTTCGAGGCGTACGAGGCGTTCATCAAGACGTGGCTGCGCAACAAGCGCGTCAAGCACACGGCCGAGTCCGGCCAGCTGCGGCGCAACAAGGTCCGGCTGGGGCGGCGGCTCGACATCGAGTACGCGCTGACCAAGGAGGAGTACAAGGCGGGCGACACGCGCAAGCTGACGTACTTCAACGCCGACACCCTGACCACCGACGAGGTGCTGCGGGCGAACTCCTGCGACGTGATCGTCACCGACGCGCCCTACGGCGTCCAGCACGGCAGCCACCGGGAGGCCGGGCTGCAGCGCAGCCCGCGGGATCTGCTGGCGGCGGCGGTGCCGGTGTGGACGCGGGTGCTGCGCCCGGGCGGCGCGCTCGGGATCTCGTGGAACACGACGGTGCTGCCGCGGGAGGAGCTGACCGAGGTGCTGCGCCGGGCCGGGCTCGACGTCCGCGAAGGCGGGCCGTGGGAGGGCTTCGCGCACCGGGTGGACCAGGCGATCCTGCGCGACCTGGTGGTCGCGGTCAAACCGGCGTCCTGAGTCGACAAAGCTATACTCCGCCCGTGACCGTCGAGGAACGTCCCCTCCGCGCGGACGCCCGCCGCAACCGGGAGGCACTGGTCGCCGCCGCGCGGGAAGTGTTCGGCGCAAAGGGGGTCGACGCCCCGCTCGACGAGATCGCGCGCCGGGCCGAAGTCGCCATCGGCACCCTCTACAACCGGTTCCCGACGCGGGCGGACCTGGTCGAGGCCGCGTTCCTGCCGGCGCTGGAAGGAGCCCGGGAGGCCGCCGAGGACGCGCTCGCGTGCGACGACCCGTGGGACGGCTTCGTGCTCCTGCTCGAGCGTTCGGTCCGGATGCAGGTGAACGACCGCGGCTTCATGCAGGTGTGCGCGCGGGCGTTCGACCCGGCGTCGGGGCTGGAGAAAGCCAAGCAGGCCAACGCTTCCCGCATCGAGCGGATCATCGCGCGCGCTCAGGAGGCGGGCAGGCTGCGGCCGGACTTCCGCGGCGAGGACCTGGCGATCGTGTTCGCCGCGGCGACCGCCACCCCGGACTGGCGGCGCGGGCTCACCATGGTGCTGGAAGGATTGCGCCCGTGAGCTGGCTCGCCGACACCGCCACGTCGTACGACACGGTGGCCGAAAGCTACGCCGACTTCGTCGCGGACGCGCTCGAGAAACAGCCGTACATGCGGTCAGCGCTGTCATTGCTCGCCGAGGACGCCGACGGGCCGGTGGTGGACGTCGGCTGCGGACCCGGCCACTTCACGGCGTACCTGCACTCGCTGGGCGTCGAGGCGTTCGGCGTCGACCTGTCGCCGGGGATGGTCGACCTGGCCCGCCGCTCGCACCCGGGACTGCGGTTCGAAGTGGGATCGATGACGGACCTGGCGCTGCCGGACGCGTCGGTGGCGGGCGTGCTGGCGTTCTGGTCGCTGATCCACGTCCCGGAGGACGACGTGCCGTCGGCACTGGCCCACTTCCGGCGCGTCCTGCGGCCCGGCGGCCTGCTGGTGATCGGCTACCACGTCGGCGCCGGGACCCGGCTGAAGACCCAGGGCTACGGCGGCCACCCGATGCGGGTGCACGTCCACCTGCGGCAGCCGTGGTGGCTGGCCGGACGGGTGCGGAAGGCCGGGTTCACGGTCGAGGCCGAGTGGCTGCTCAGGCCGGAAGCCGAAGTGCCCCAGGCGATCCTCTTCGCCCGGCCGAGCTCCTGATTCACCCTCACCTGCCAGTTCTCGAGGCCGTGAATGAGCGTGGGCGTGGGTTAGGCGAAGCCCTGCTCCGCGAAGCCGAGGCCGCCGCGCTGGGCCTGCGTGAGGACCTGCTGCGAGACGTGCTGCGGCGGTGTGCGCAGGTACTGGCGGTAGCCGGTGGCCCGGAACCTCAGGTCGAACCCCTGTCCCTCGATGTGCCATGCCGGATACGGCTTGCCGTCCGGTGGGTCGAGGCGGTGCAGGTCCGCGATCTCCAGGCACTCGTGCAGTGGTCCCAGCTCGCCGGTGATGTCCCAGACGTGCTCGAACACCAGCGTCGCCGGGGCGACCCGGAACGTGAAGTACTTCTGCCGCCGCGCCGGCTTGATCCACTCCACGATGTAGTCCAGGTCCAGCAGGAGCCGGGCCGCCGGCACGGTGTCGTCCTCGTGCTCGGTGATGGCCACCGCGCGGATGTGGCAGTCGTGCCAGCCCATCACCGGGAAGTCCGCGTCGGTCCACACGGGCTTGATCACAGCCGCTCTCCCACGAATTTCAGGACTTCCGGCAGCACTCCGCGCCAGTAGCCGTCCTTGTGCCCGCCCGGGGAAAACCGGGCCAGTTCCGGTGAAACCGCCTGCACCAGCCTGCGGTCCGCGCCCAGGAACGGGTCGGACTCGCCGCACCAGACGCCCAGGCCCGCCGGGCGCAGCTCGCCCGTGTGCAGCAGGGGTTCGCATGCCCGCCAGTTCGCCTCGCCGTCGAACACCTTGCGGCTGCGGGCGTCCGGCCAGCTGGTGAACAGCGCCGCGCTCGCCGTCGCCACCGCCTTCAGGTCCCGGTTGGCCCTGGCGAGGTTCAGCGCGCCGAAGCCACCCATCGAAATGCCGAACACCGCCGACGGCGGACGCAGGTCGCGGCCGGTCAGCCAGCCCGGGACCTCCTCGGTGAGCATGCGCTGCGGGTCGTCGGCGCCACCGACGTTCACCCAGTAGTGGTCACCGTCGAGGGCCGCGACCGCGAACGGCGGCGTGCCCGCCCGCACCGCCGCCGTCAGCGCCGCGGGGACGCCCAGGTCCAGGAACGTGCGGGCCCGGGCACCCCGGCCGTGCAGGGCCAGGCACACCGGCAGCCCCGCGGCCGGGACGCCGGACGGGGTGATCAGCACGAGGTCGACGTCGGTGCCGCGGGCCGCCGAGTGCATGCGCTGGACCGTCACCGGCTCGGTGAGCGCCGACGGACGGGACGGCGGCGGCACCGCGGACGGGCCGGGCGGCGGCGGTTCGGGCGACGAGCAGCCCGCCAGCAGCGCGGCTGCGCTGCCGGCGAGCAGGGCACGGCGGGAGAGCACAGGTCAGCCCCGGCTCTCCTCCTCCGCGAACTCGTCCTCTTCGGCCGCTTCACGCGGCGCCTTGTACGGGTCGGCGTCGCCGGCGTGCTGGGCGCCGGTCGCGCGGCGGGCGACCTCCGCGTCGGCCTCGCGGGCCTTGGCGAGGAGGTCTTCGATCCGCTTCGACTCCTCCGGAATCGTGTCCGCGACGAACGTCAGCGTCGGCGTGTACCGGACCCCGGTGCCCTGCCCGACCTTCGTGCGCAGCACGCCGCGCGCCGATTCGAGCGCGGCCGCCGCACCGGCGAAGTCCGGGACGGAGTCCAGCTTCTCGCCGAGCACCGTGTAGTACACCGTGGCGTCGTGCAGGTCGCCGGTGACCTTCGTGTCCGTGATGGTCACGTAGTTCAGCCGGGGGTCCTTGACCTCGTGCTCGATCGCGGACGCGACGATCTGCGAGATCCGCTTGGCGAGCTTGCGAGCCCGAGCAGGATCGGCCATGTCTTCTCCCTGGAAACGTCTAATCTTCCGGACCGAGCAGCCGCCGGCGAGCCGACAGCAGCTCGAACTCCGGCCTGCTCGCCACGTACCGCTCACACGAGTCGAGCACGTCACGGACGTGCTCGCCACCTTCGGCGACCACGGCCACTCCGATGAGGGTCCGCCGGTGCAGGTCGGTGTGACCGGCTTCGGCCACCGACACGGCGAAGCGCTTGCGCACCTCGGCCAGCACCGGACGGACCACGGATCGCTTCTGCTTCAGCGAATGGACGTCGCCGAGCAGGATGTCGAGCTCGAGAGCTCCGACGAACATAGGCAAGTTTTTGGGTGGTGTAGTAGGGAGACACCGGGTGTGCGCGAGAACGCACACCCGGTGTCCAACATCCTTACGCTCGCGGCTTTTCGCGCTGCTCGTAGGTCTCGATCACGTCGTCGACCTTGATGTCGCTGTACGAGCCCAGCGTCAGACCGCACTCGTACCCTTCGCGGACCTCGACCACGTCGTCCTTGAACCGCCGCAGCGAGCTGATCGGCAGGTTCTCCGCCACGACGGTGCCGTCGCGGAGCAGACGGGCCCGGGCGTTGCGCCGGATCTCGCCGGACATGACCAGGCAACCCGCGATCGTGCCGATCTTGGAGGACTTGAAGACCTCGCGGACCTCGGCGCGGCCCAGCTCGACCTCTTCGTACTCCGGCTTGAGCATGCCCTTGAGGGCCTGCTCGATCTCGTCGATCGCCTGGTAGATGACCGTGTAGTACCGGACGTCGACGCCCTCGCGGGTGGCCCGCTCGGTCGCCTTGCCCTGTGCCCGGACGTTGAACCCGAGGACGATCGCGTCGGACGCGGTCGCCAGGTCGATGTCCGACTCGGTCACGCCACCGACACCGCGGTGGACCACGTTCAGCTCGACGTCGTCGCCGACGTCCAGCTGCAGCAGCGAGGCTTCCAGCGCCTCGACCGTACCCGAGTTGTCACCCTTGATGATCAGGTTGAGGCTGTTCGTCTCCTTCAGGGCGGAGTCGAGGTCCTCGAGGCTGACCCGCTTGCGGCGCGACGCGTTGAGCGCGTTGCGCGTCCGGGCCGACCGGCGCTCGGCGATCTGCCGGGCGACGCGGTCCTCGTCGACCACCAGGAAGGTGTCGCCCGCGCCCGGCACCGAGGTGAACCCGATGACCTGGACCGGACGCGAGGGCAGCGCCTCGGTGACGTCCTCGTTGTGCTCGTCGACCATCCGGCGGACGCGGCCGTAGGCGTCACCCGCCACGACCGAGTCACCGATGCGCAGCGTGCCGCGCTGGACCAGGACGGTGGCCACCGGGCCGCGGCCGCGGTCGAGGTGCGCCTCGATCGCGACACCCTGTGCCTCCATGTCCGGGTTGGCCCGGAGGTCCAGAGCGGCGTCGGCGGTCAGCAGGATCGCTTCGAGCAGGCCGTCGATGTTGATGTTCTGCCGCGCGGAGATCTCGACGAACATCGTGTCGCCGCCGTACTCCTCGGCGACCAGGCCGTACTCGGTCAGCTGCTGCCGGATCTTGTCCGGGTTCGCGCCTTCCTTGTCGATCTTGTTGATCGCGACCACGATCGGGGCCTTCGCCGCCTGCGCGTGGTTGATCGCCTCGACCGTCTGCGGCATGACCCCGTCGTCGGCCGCCACCACGATCACCGCGATGTCGGTCGAGTTCGCACCACGGGCACGCATGGCGGTGAACGCCTCGTGACCCGGGGTGTCGATGAAGGTGATCAGCCGCTTGGTGCCCTCGAGCTCGGTCTCGATCTGGTACGCACCGATGTGCTGCGTGATGCCGCCGGCCTCGCTCTCGCGGACCTTCGTCTTCCGGATCGTGTCGAGCAGGCGGGTCTTACCGTGGTCGACGTGACCCATGACGGTGACGACCGGGGGCCGGACCTGCAGGTCCTCCTCCTCGCCGGCGTCCTCGCCGTAGGTGATGTCGAACGTCTCCAGCAGCTCCCGGTCCTCTTCCTCGGGACTGACGACCTGAACGTTGTAGTTCATCTCGCCGCCGAGCAGTTCCAGGATGTCGTCGGACACCGACTGCGTCGCCGTGACCATCTCGCCGAGGTGGAACAGCACCTGCACCAGCGAAGCCGGGTTGGCGTCGATCTTCTCGGCGAAGTCGGTCAGCGAGGCACCGCGCGGCAGCCGGATCGTCTCGCCCTGGCCCTTGGGCAGGCGGACGCCGCCGACGCTGGGCGCCTGCATGTTGTCCATGTACTCCTGGCGCTTCTGCCGCTTCGACTTGCGGCCCTTGCGCGAGGGACCACCCGGGCGCCCGAAGGCACCCGCGGTGCCGCCACGGCCGCCGGGGCCACCACGGCCACCGCCGCCGCCACGGAAGCCGCCGCCACCGGCCGGGGCACCCGTGCCACCGCCCGGACGGAAGCCGCCGCCACCGCCGCCGCCACCGGGACCGCCGCGGAAGCCACCGCCGCCGCCACCACCGGGACCGCCGCGGAAACCGCCGCCGCCACCGGGACGGCCGCCGCCACCGGGGCCACCACGGGCACCGCCGCCGGGACCACCGCGGGCGCCACCGCCCGGACCGGCCGGACGCTGGGTGCGGCCCGGCATCATGCCGGGGTTCGGCCGCGGGGGCATGTTGCCCGGGCTCGGCCGGTTGCCACCGGCGCCACCACCGGGCCGCGGGGCCGGACGGTCACCGCCGGCACCGCCGCCGGGCCGCGGCGGGCGGTTGTCGCCGCCCTGGCCGGGGCCGGGACGCGGAGCCTGCGGCCGCGGGGCCGGGGCGCCGGAGCCGACGCCGAACGGGTTGTTGCCGACGCGCGGGGTGCGCGGGCCGGGCTTGGGACCGCCGGGCTTGGGGCCCTGCGGCTTCGGCGGGACGACCGAGCCGGTGCCGCCCGAGGCGGGCGCGGCCGGGGTGTCCTGCTTGGGCGCGGCAGGTGCGTCGGCCTTCGCGGCCGGGACCTGCTGCTGGGGTGCGGGCGCGGCCGGACGCGGGCCGGGCCGGGGGCCGGGACGGGCGCCCGGTGCGGCCGGCTTCGAGGCCGGGGCCTGCTGCTGCGGGGCCGCCGGGGCGGCCTTCGCCGCGGGCGCCTGCTGCTGCGGGGCCGGTGCGGCGGGCTTGGGCGCCGGGGCGCCCGGCTTGGCGGCCGGGGGCGCGGGACGCGCCGACGGGCCGGGGGTCGGCGTGGGCTTCTTCGCGCCCTTGGGCGCATACGCGTCGCGGAGACGGCGGGCGACGGGCGCCTCGACCGTGGACGACGCGGACTTGACGAACTCGCCCTGCTCCTTCAGCTTCGCGAGAACGTCCTTGCTGGTGATGCCGAGCTCCTTAGCGAGCTCGTGTACGCGGGCCTTGCCTGGCACAGCTCTCCTCATCTAGGGGAGGCCAGGCGGGGGACCCGCTGACCTCGTCCTTATCGTCGCGCGTTCATGGCTTCAGCTTCACGGCTGACTCATGACGGGTCGACCTGCTTCCTTGATTCCTCGCGAACCCGGGGACGTCCCGGGTTCGTGGTGCGTAGTGGCGAGCCCGACGTGCTCACGGACCTCGCGGACGTCGAGCGCCCCCGTAGCCCGCAGGGCTCTCGGGAAGGCCCGCCGCCGTTCGGCCTTGGCCAGGCAGTCCGGGTCGGGGTGCAGCCAAGCTCCCCGGCCCGGCAGCCGCCGACGCTCGTCGACGACCACCCGCCCGGCCACCGCGACCACGCGCAGCAGCTCACCGATCAAGGCCCGCCGCTTGCAGCCGACACAAGTCCGCACCGGAAAATTCCGGTGGGGCTGGTGCTCGGCTACCCGCCGCGGGCTTTGAACCACTCCTGAGTCTAGCGCTTCGACCTTCACTCAGCCGAACCGGTTGTCGCGGCGGGCCGCGACGGACTGGCGTGGTCTTGATCACCCTCGTCGTCCGCCGGTGCGGCGTCGCTGCGGATGTCGATCCGCCAGCCGGTCAGGCGGGCGGCGAGGCGGGCGTTCTGGCCCTCCTTGCCGATCGCCAGCGACAGCTGGAAGTCCGGCACCACGACCCGGGCGGTCTTCGCCCGTTCGTCCACGACTCGTACCGACACAACCTTCGCGGGCGACAGGGCATTCCCGACGAAGCGAGCCGGATCGTCGGAGTAGTCGATGATGTCGATCTTCTCCCCGGCCAGCTCGCTCATCACGTTGCGCACGCGCGCGCCGACCGGGCCGATGCAGGCGCCCTTGGCGTTGACGCCCGGCACGGTGGACTTGACCGCGATCTTCGTGCGGTGTCCCGGCTCGCGCGCGACGGCGGCGATCTCGACGGTGCCGTCGGCGATCTCCGGGACCTCCAGCGCGAACAGCTTGCGCACGAGGTTCGGGTGCGAGCGCGAGAGCGTGATCTGCGGGCCGCGGTTGCTGCGCGAGACCGTGAGCACGTAGGCCTTGATCCGGCTGCCGTGCTCGTAGGACTCCCCGGCCACCTGCTCACCCGACGGCAGCACGCCCTCGGTGTCACCCACCTGGACCACGACCATGCCGCGGGCGTTGGCGCGCGCGTCGCGCTGGATCACCCCGGCGACGATCTCGCCCTCCTTGGTGGAGAACTCGCCGAAGGTCTTCTCGTGCTCGGCGTCGCGCAGCCGCTGCAGGATGACCTGGCGCGCGGTGGTGGCGGCGATCCGGCCGAAGCCCTCGGGGGTGTCGTCCCACTCCTCGTCGATCTGGCCGTCGTGGGTCAGCGTGTGCGCGAGCACGCGCACCAGTCCCGTCTTGCGGTCGATGTCGATCCGGGCGTGCGGCTGGTGGCCCTCGGTGTGCTTGTACGCGGTGAGCAGGGCCGTCTCGATGGCCTCGATCACCGTTTCGAAGGGGATGTCCTTGTCCCGTTCGATCGCCCGGAGCGCGGCGATGTCGACGTTCACTTCGACCCCTTCTCCGTCTCGGCCTGACCGGCGGCGATCAGGCCGGACGCATCGTCTTCCAGCAGTTTCAGATCCTCGGCGGGCGGCTGCTTGAACTCGATCTCCACGACCGCCTTCGCCACGTCGGCGTAGCGGACGTCGCGGAGCTTGCCGCCGGCGAGGACGCGGACGGCGTCTTCGCCCGCGTGCCCGACCCGGCCCACGAACGCCGCCCCCTCGACCGGGGTGATCTTCACCAGGCGGAACCGCGCGCGCCGCCAGTGCCGCGGCTGCGTGAGCGGGCGGTCCAGGCCCGGCGAAGTGACCTCCAGCGTGTACGCGCTCGCGAGCACGTGCTCGTTCTCGTCGAGCGCGGCGGAGACCTTGCGGCTGATCTCGGCGACCTCGTCCAGCCCGACGCCGTCGTCGGCGTCGACGACGACCTTGACCAGCTGCCGCCGGCCGGCCTGCTGCACCTCGAACGCATCGAGGTCGAAACCCGCGGCGGTGACGGCTTCGGCCACTATCGGCTGAAGCCGGCTGGCGAGTTCTCCTGGCACGTGGGGCTCTCCTTGGTTTCGGACCGGTTTTCGGATCGGGGTCACGCGGGTCGGTGGTGGACCAGCTTATCCGGTACCCCCGTCACCCCGCGCGAGCGGCGGGGCCGCCCCGGGGCCTGGCAGGATGGGGCGGCGTGACCGGAAGACCGACCGAGCTGACCCGCCGCGGCGCCCTCCGCGCGGGGGCGCTGGCCGCACTGGCCGTTCCCCTCGCCGCCTGCGGGCCCGGCTACGACGAAAGCCCCGACCCGCTGCAGCCGCTGCTGGCGGCCGCCGAGGCGGACGCGGCCGCCGCCCGCGCGCTGGCAGGCAACGCCGCCGCCGGCGAACTCGCCGACGCGCGCGCGGCGCACGCGGCCGCGCTGAAGTCCGAAGTGGACCGGCTGAACCGGCCCAAGCCGTCCCCCTCCCCGGCGCCGCCCGCCCCGGGGGCACTGGGCGAGCTGAAGGACCGGCTGGCGGCCGCGCGCAAGCAGGCGGCCGACCTCGTGCCCGCGCTGCCGCGCTACCGCGCCGGGCTGGCCGCGGCGGTGGCGGCGGGCTGCGCGGCGCTGCAGCGCATCGACCCCGCGCTGGGCCCCGGCGAAGACGCCCCGAAGGTGGGAGCGGCCCCGGGCGGCGCGGTGCCCGCGGAGGCGGTCGACCCGCTGCAGACGGCACTGGCGGCCGAGCACGCGGCGGTCTGGGTGTACGGGCTGGTCGGCGCGTTCCTCCCGGCCGACTTCGGCGACGCGGAGAAGAGCGGCGCGGCCGAACACGCCCTGCGCCGCGACTTCCTGCAGACAACGCTGTCGGCGTCCGGGGCGACCCCGGTGGCCCCGGAGCCGGCGTACGTGCCGAAGAACCCGGTGACGGACGCGAAGTCGGCGTCCCAGGTGGTGGCGACGGCCGAAGCGGACTGCGCGTCGGCGTGGCTGGCGGTGGTCGGCCACACCGACGACGCGGGCCTGCGCACGACGGCGCTCAACGCGCTGGTCGCGGCCTCCCGCCGGGGCACGCCGTGGCGTGCGGAGGCGGGCGAGAAGCCGAAGGCGATCGCGCTCCCCGGCCGGCCGGCCTGACCCCGGATGCCCCTGAAGGCCACCATCACGGCACTGGACGCCGTGATGGTGGCCTTCAGAGGCGTTGAGAGCGGGTCAGGCGTGGAGGTCGGCCGACAGGCGGAGGGCGTCTTCGGCGATCTTCTCCAGCAGGTCCTTGTCCTGGTGCTTGGCGTAGAAGTCGGCCAGCACGATCGTCGTGTCCGTGCCGTCCACCTTCGACGCGTACGCCGCGTTCTTGCCGCTCACGCTGGGGCCGCCGGTGAACGTCTTGTCGCGGACCAGGTCGGTGACGTTGCCCGTGCCGTCCTTCTCGGTCAGCGTCTTGAGGGCCTTGGCCTTCGCCGAGTCCGGCATCCCGACCACGACCACCGACACCAGCGCCTTCGCCCCGCCGGTCTCGGTCGTGTAGAGCGCGCGGACCAGGGACTGGCAGGGGTTGTCCTGGAAGAAGTCCTTGGTGTCGCCGTAGGACTTCGCGACGCAGTCGTCGCCCTTGTCCGGGCCGGCCACCTTGGTGAACTGGAACTGCCCGCTGTTCTGCGCCGTCGGCTGCGCGACCGGCGCCTGCGGCGTCGGGTCGTGCCGGATCAGGAACCACACCAGGCCGGCCACGACGGCGATCGCGACCAGCCCGGCGCCCTTGAGCAGCAGCGACCGGGTGTTCCGCGCGGGTGGGCCGGGCACCGGCGGGCGGGGCTGCGGGGGCACCGCGCCCAGCGGGGCCGTGTCGGACGGGCCTGGGGTGAAATGCGCACCAACCACGGGGACATACGGTAGGCCACCGCCCCGGCGGGGTTCACTCGAATGCGCGTAAGACGCGTTCGACGTCGTCAGCGGTGTTGTAGAGGTGGAAGCCGACCCGGACCCGGCCGCCGCGGACGCCCGAGACGATGCCCGCCGCCGCCACCCGTCCGGGGTCCGCGTCGAGCGCCACGATCGCCGTGCCGCGCGGCGGCAGTCCGAGCTTCTCCAGCAACAGGTCCGCCAGGCCGGTGTTGTGCGCCCGGACCTGGGCGAGGTCGAGGCCGCCGAGGTACTCCAGCGCCGCCGCCGCGCCGACCTGGGCCAGCCACACGGGTGAGAGGTCGAACGCGCGGGCGTCGCCTGCCAGCCGCAGCGGGAGGCCGTAGACGGTGGCCCACGGGTTTTCCCCCGCGTACCAGTTCGCGGCGACCGGCCGGGTGCGCTCCCGCGCGTCCGGCCGGACCAGCAGCCACGCGCTGCCGCGCGGCGCCAGCAGCCACTTGTAGCCGCCCGCGACGACCCAGTCGGCCCACGTGACGTCCAGCGGCAGCCAGCCGGCGGCCTGGGTGGCGTCCAGCAGCACCGCCGCCCCGGCGGCCTCGGCCGCGGCGCGCAGGGCGGGCAGGTCCACGATCCGGCCGTCGGCGGACTGGACGACGCTCACCGCGACGACGTCGTGGCCCTCGACCCGCTGCGGCAGCTCCTCCAGCGGCACCTCGGTCACCGTGACGCCGGGGTTGGCCGCGAACGGGAAGGTGACGCTGGTGAAGTCGCCTTCGGCGGCGAGGACCCGGGTGCCCGCGGGCAGCGCCGCGGCGACGTTCGCGACGAGCTGCGAGACCGAGGCGCCGATCGCGACGTCCGCGGGATCGGCGCCGAGCAGGCGGGCGAACCCGGCCCGCGACCGCGTGACGTACTCGTCGAAGTCCCCTGGCCGGTCCGCACCGGTCCGCCACCGTTCCACCGCCTCGGCCACGGCGGCGGCGACCGGCGTGGGCGGGATGCCGACGCTGGGGGTGTTCAGGTATCCGGCGGGGACGGCGAAGTCGGCATCGAAGGCACGCATGAGCCGAGCCAAGCAGACGCGGCCTGGGACGTTCACCCGGTTTTCGGCAGCACCGCCGTGACCTCGGCATAGCTCGGCGGGCTCACCGGGAGGGCCCGGCCGTCCCGGACCGCCAGCGCCGTCTCCACCGCCGCGGCCAGCGCCACCCGGTAGGGCAGCGACCCCAGGCTGACCCGCGCGACCCCCAGCGCGGCCAGGCCCGCCACCGTGACCTTCCCCGGCAGGAACAGCAGATTGACCGGGACGCCGACGGCGACGATCCGCTCGACGTCCGCCGGGTCGGCGAGGCCGGGCACGAACACGCCGTCCGCGCCCGCCACCGCGTACGCCCTGGCCCGCCGCTCCGCCTCGGCGATCGACCGGTCGCCGAGCCAGTGCGTGTCCGTCCGCGCGTTGACGAACAGCCCCGGCGCCCGCTCCTTGACCGCCGTGATGAGCGCGCACTGGACGTCGGCGGGCGCGAGCGAGCCGTCGGCGCGGCCGTCTTCGAGGTTGATGCCCACCGCACCGGCGGCGGCCAGCTCGGCCGCGAGGCCGGCGACCGCCGCCGGGTCCGCGCTGAAGCCGTCGGCGATGTCGACGGTGATCAGCGCGTCCAGGCGGGCCAGGCGGGCGGCCAGTGCCACGGTCGCGGCCCGCGACGACGGTGCGCCGTCGGGCTCCCCCGCCGCCGCGGACACGCCGAGGCTGGTCGTGCCGAGGGCACGGAAGCCCTGCGCGGCCAGGAAGGCGCCGACGCCGAACTCCCACGCGTTCGGCAGCAGCAGCGGGTCACCGGGCACGTGCAGGGCAGCGAATTCGTCCATGCCGTCGAGGCTAGGCCCGTGACGCTTCGGCGGGCACCGAAGCGAACGGCGCGAGCACTCCCGGCACGGCCGAGGCCGCGAAGACGAGCCCTTCGGCGGCGTCGGCGTCGCGGATCGAGTAGGCACCCGATCCGGCCGCCGTGGTCGCGGTGAACGTCGCCAGCCCGCGGCGGCGCTGGAACACCGACTGCTTGACCGTCCAGCCGATGACGCCGTCCCGCGCCAGCACGGCGGTGCTCCGCCGGACCGAGCCCGCCCGCGTCACCAGGTAGCGCCCGCGTGCGCCGTGCCCGAGGCCGCGGTAGGCGTCGCGGGCCAGCAGGACCGCCACCGGCACGGCGACGACGGCGACCGCCGCGGCCACGACGAGCAGGACGTCGGTGAGCAGCGCGCCGAGGATCAGCAGGACGGCCACCGGGGCGAGCGCGGCGGCCAGTGCCCAGCGCAGCCGCCGTCCCCGTGCCGCGGGCGGGTGCGGCACCAGCGGGACGTCCGCGACCGGCTCGCCCGCGACCTGCGCGGCCACCCGGGCGGCCACCGCGCGCGGCGCGACGGGCAGCAGCGTCTTGGACTCGGTCTTGTCGTCGTCGCGTTTCATGCCCGTGGCGATGGCGTCCACCCGGGCGGCCCCGGCGAGCCGGGCACCGAGCGGCTCGACCAGCTCGACCCCGCGCAGCCGCCGCTCCTCGATGGTGATCGACCGGGTGGTCAGCAGGCCGCGGCGGACGCGCAGGGTGCCGCCGGGCTCGCGGTCGAGCCGGTGGTGCCACCACATCTCGACGAACAGGCCCACCGCGCCCACGACGCCGACGGCCACCGCAAGCACCACCAGCAGCAGAATGCTTGCGGCCAACGGAAGTTCGCCGAAGAGGTTCAGCAGCCACTTCAGGAGCCCGCCGCCGGCGCCGAACCAGTCGGCGACCTTGAACAGCCCGCCGAACGCGGACAGCCCGAGCACCGGCGCGACGAACGACACGGGCGCGTACCGGATCCAGCGCGGGTCGAGTGTCGCAAGTGGACCGTCTTCGGCGGCGGATTCCGGGATCCGGTGCAGCAGCTCGGCGCGCAGGGCTTCGGCCTCCGCCCGGGCCAGCGGGGCGAGGGTGATCCGGTCCCGCTCCCCGGTGCCGATGGTCAGCACCGCCACGCCGAACGCGCGGTGCACCGGATTGGCCGTCAGGTCGACGGTGCGGATCCGGTCGCGGGCCAAGGATTTCCGCGTGTGCGTCACGAAGGCGAACTCGATCTCCAGGCGGTCGGCCGTGCACCGGAACCGGGTGTGCCGCCAGCGGACGTAGTCGGCCAGCACACCGCCGCCGACGAGCAGCAGTGCCGCCGGGACGAGCCAGAGCGACCCGGTGCCGATCGCGATCGGCGTCCCGGCCGAGACGGCGACGCCGGCCAGCAGGACCGCCGTGACGCCGAGGGTGCGCCGGTCGAGGCGGCGCCAGCCGGTCACGTCGCGTCCCCGGGCGTGGCGGCGGTGCGTTCGGTCAGCTGCTCGGCGACGTCGGCGGCGAGCCGCGCGTCGAGCCCGCGCAGCTTCACCGCGCCGCGCGCCGACGCTGTGGTCACGGTGACGGTGGCGAGCCCGAAGCGCTGCTGCAGCGGGCCGCGCAGCGTGTCGACGGTCTGGACGCGGGACAGCGGCGCCACCCGCCATTCCTGCCAGAGGAAACCCGACCGCACGTAGACGGCCGTGTCGGTGACCTCCCAGCGGTGCAGGCCGTACCACCACAGCGGCAGCACGACGCACCAGGCGGCACCGAGCAGCGCGAGCACGGCGGCCGGGACCAGCAGCCAGGCGGCGGCCGGCGGGATCAGCACGCCGAGCAGGACGAGGACGAGGACGGCCGGTGCGAAGACGAGCGCCTGCTGCGCCCGCCACCAGGCGATCGCGCGGCGGTCGAGTGCGTGGCGCGGCGGCCGGAGCTGTACGGATCCGGTGGTCACCGGAGAACCCCCCGAGGTTGTTTTACAATGCGGTCGCATCGTAACGGTGGAGAGCCGATCTTCGCAATGCGGTCGCATGACAACGGGAGCGGACGTGCCGAAACAGGTGGACCACGAGCAGCGCCGGGTGCAGATCGCCGAGGCACTCCAGCGGCTGACCACGCGCGCCGGGCTGGAGGGCGTCAGCCTGCGCCAGGTCGCCGCCGAGGCGGGCATGTCCATGGGGTCGGTGCAGCACTACTTCAAGACCAAGGACGAGATGCTGCGCTACGCCCTGGAGCACCGGCACAAGCTGCGCAGCGAGCGCATCACCGCGAAGGTCCTGGCCGAGGGACCGCCGACGCCGCGGTCGATCCTGCGCGCGTGCCTGGTCGAGATCCTGCCGCGGGACCCCGACAGCGAAGGCGACTTCCTCATCGGCGTCGCGTACTTCATCCGCGCGGTCGCCGACCCGGCGATGGCGAAGGCGTTCGGCGAGGGAATGCCGGAACTGCTGGCGTTCTTCGCCGACCAGGTCCGCCAGGCCCAGGAGGCGGGCGACGTCCCGGCGTCGGCCGACCCGGAGACCGAGGCGTCGGTGCTGTGGGCGATCGCGGACTCCCAGGGCTCGGAAATCCTGATGGGTCACCGCACCCCGGCCGAAGCAGTGGCCACAGTGGACTACTACCTGGACCGCCTCTTCAGCGGCTGACCCCGTGTCGACCCTCCGATCACGCGTGTCGACCCTTCTCTCACGCGTGTCGACCGTTCGCGCACACGCGGGAACCGCACCGGGGTGAGCGGAACGCCGACACGCGTGATTCCAGGGTCGACACGCGTGATTGAGGGGTCGACACGGCGTCCGGAGCGTTATGCGCCGGCGCTGCCGGACGACGAGGCGACCACCGCCGCGCGGGCCGCGCGGAACTCGCGGACCACCTTCCGCAGGGCCGGGACCGTCACGCCCGCCTGTTCCTCCAGCTGCGCAAGGCGTTCCCGGTGGCGGCGGCGCTCCCGGCCGGGCAGCACCGTGCCCAGCTCGACCGCCGCCGCGAGGGCGGTCAGGGCCGCGACGTCCGCGGGCACGCGGGCCTCGGTCCGCAGTGCCGACGCCACTTCGTCGTGCAGCGCGGCCGCCGTCGCCGCGTCGCGGACGACGGGGTGGCGGCGCGGGAACAGCCCCAGGACGCGGGACGTCCGCAGCTCGATCGTGCCCGCCGCGGCGAGCTGGGCCTCCAGGGACTGCAGCGTTCCGCGGGCGCCTCGGCGCACCCACGCCCGCCACTTCCGGTGCGGGTCCGCCGTCAGCTCGGCGAGCAGGTCGTCGAGGACCAGGTGACCGGTGCCGCCGTCGCCGGTGACCGCCGGACGGCCGCCGTCGTCGGTGACCAGGCCGCGCAGCACCAGGTCCGTCAGCGCCGCCGCGCGGACCAGCAGCGCGACGTGCTCCCGGTCCGGCAGCCGGTCGCGCCGCGTGTCGCACGCCAGCAGGTACGCCCGTGCGGGCAGGGACAGCTCGTTCATACCCCCATCCGACCGGCCGCGGCGGCCCCCGCGAAACCGGGAGAGGTGGGTGTTCGCGGCGACGAAAGTTGCGCACCGCGCGGAACACCGCAACTTTCGTTGCGCACCAGGGGCGGCGGCCCGCGCGAGCCGTTACCGTGACCGCGTGACCAGCACCCGGCGGCCGTGGTGGCCGAGCCGCGCCGACGCCTTCTGGATGTTCGCGGGCGCGCTGGTGTTCACCGGGCTCAACGTCCTCTACCACCTCGTCGGCGACCGGACGACCGGGGCACTCGGTCCCGGCGCCGGCCTGGTCCTGCAGGTGGTCTGCGACCTCTCGCTGGTGCTGCTGTTCCGGTTCCCGGTGCTGGTGACCGGGCTGGTCACGGCGGCCGCGTTCGCGATGCTGGCCTCCGACCTGTTCGCACCGGGCCTGCTCGTGCCGGTGCAGCCGATCGCCATGACCACCGTGCCGACCGTCACCCCGGTGATGCTGGCCCAGGTGCTGCGGGTGCTGGACCGGCGGACCGTGCTGTGGCTGACCGCGGTCCTCGCGCTCATCGCCACCCGGCCGTGGGAACCGAACTGGAGCATCACGCCGTTCGGGCTGCTCAGCACCGTCCTGCCGGTCGCGATCTCGTTCTACGCCGAGGCGCGCAAGCAGCTGCTGCAGTCGCTGCGGGACCGCGCGGAACGCGCCGAGCGGGAACAGCACCTGCTCGCCGAGCAGGCCCGCGCGGAGGAACGGCGGCGCCTGGCGGGCGAGATGCACGACGTCGTCACGCACCGGCTCAGCCTGATGGTGCTGCACGCCGGGGCGCTCGGCGTGACGTCCGGCGACCCGGCGGTGCGCACGGCCGCCGAGGACATCCGCCGGGAGGGCGCGCTGGCCCTGGACGAGCTGCGCGACCTGGTCGGCGTGCTGCGCAACGGAACCGACACCGGCCCGCGGACGCTCCGCCCGGAGGAGCCCGGCGATCCGGCGCGGCTGGTCGAGGAGTCCCGTTCGGTGGGCGTGCCGACGGAGCTGGTCGTGGACGGCGATCCGGCGGCGGTGTCCCCGACCGTCGCGCGCACCGCGTACCGGCTGGTGCAGGAGGCGCTGACGAACGTGCGCAAGCACGCGCCGGGCGCGTCGGCGACGGTCGCCCTGCGCTACCACCAGGGCGGGCTGGACGTCTCGGTGGCCAGCACGGCGGCGGCGCGCCCGCCCGATCCGGCGCTGGCGGGCACCGGTTCCGGGGCCGGTCTGGCCGGGCTGCGCCAGCGGGTCGAGCTGGTCGGCGGGCGGTTCGACGCGGGCCCGGCACCCGGCGGCGGGTTCCGGGTCGGTGCGATACTGCCCGCCTACGTCCCGACGGCGGAAGGCACGCACTGTGATCCCGGTGCTCGTGGTCGATGACGAGCCGATGGTGTGCGCGCACCTGCGCACGATCCTCGGCTCGGCGGGCGACATCGAGGTCGTGGCCCAGGCGGCCGACGGCGCGGAGGCGGTCGAGGCGGTGGTCCGCCACCGCCCGCGCGTGGTGCTGATGGACCTGCGCATGCCGGGCGTGGACGGGCTGACGGCGATCGGCCGGATCGCGAAGCTGCCGGACCCGCCGGCGGTGGTGGCGCTGACGACGTTCGACGCGGACACGTACGTGATCCGCGCGCTGCGCGCCGGCGCGGCGGGCTTCCTGGTGAAGTCGACCCCGCCGGAGGACCTGATCGGCCTGGTCCGCGTGGCGGCGGACGGCCACACGGTGCTCTCCCCCTCGGCGGCACGCCGCCTGGTGGCGTTGTCCGCGGACGGCCGCGAGCGAGCCGACGACGCCCGCCGCCGGACCGCGGGACTGACCGAGCGCGAACGGGACGTGCTGGCCTGCCTGGGCGAAGGACTGTCCAATGCGGACATCGCAGCCCGGCTGCACCTGGCCGAGGCGACGGTGAAGAGCTACGTGTCGCGGATGCTCGTGAAGCTCGACTGCACGAACCGGACGCAGGCGGGTCTGCTGGCCCACGAAGCAGGTCTGGTTTCCCGCTGACTCAGGCCGAAGCGGGGGTGTGCTCCGCGTCGTAGGCCTCCCGCGCCTCCTGGACCGAAGCCATGTGCCGGCGCGCCCAGCGGTCCAGCATCTCCAGGGGCTCCGACAGGTTGCGGCCCAGCGGGGTCAGCTCGTACTCCACCTTCGGCGGGATCGTCGGATACGCCGTGCGGGTCAGGATTCCGTCGCGGACCAGGCTGCGCAGCGTCTGGGTCAGCACCTTCTGGGAAATCCCGTCGACCCGGCGCGCGATCTCGGTGAAGCGCAGCGGGCCGGGGGTCAGCGCGCCGACGATCAGCACCGTCCACTGGTCGCCGATGCGGTCGAGCAGCTGGCGGGTCGGGCAGTTGCGGTCGTACGGGTCGGGTCCCACGGGCTTGGCCTCCTCACTCTCCCGGAGAGAGTAACGCCGATCAGGCGGTGGCGGCGACCAGCCCGGCGACGACCCGCTTGATGAACGCCCCGAGGAACCACCGGTAGAACCAGCCGGTGCCGGGGATCTTCGCGGTGAACGTCGAATGCCAGTGGATACCTGTCCCGCCGTCGCCCGGCGTGAGGTCGACGTAGGCGACGTAGTCCCGCAGCGGCAGGCCGTGTTCCAGCGCGTAGCCGAACCGGCGGCCGGGTTCGAGCGCGACGATCCGCTCGTACGAGCGGACGCCGTTGGTGCGGAACAGCCGGAGCGCGCCGAGGCCTTCCGGTTCGCCCTCCCCTTCGCGAACCAGCTCGAAGGAGCCCAGCGGTGACCACGACGGCCAGCTCGCGCCGTCCCGCAGGAGCGCGTACACGGTGTCGGCCGACGCTGACGTCCGGCCGTGCACGGAAATGCGTTGTACCATTTGGTACGTGTACCATCTGGTACATGATCGAGACAAGCCCGCGGGCGAAGCTCCTCGACGCGGCGATCGAGCACATCGCCCACCACGGCGGCGCCGGGAAGAGCCTGCGCGCGCTGGCCGCGGACCTCGGCACCAGCCACCGCATGCTGATCTACCACTTCGGCTCGAAGGAAGGCCTGCTCACGGCGGTGGCGCAGGAAGTGGAGGCCCGGCAGCGGGCGGCACTGGCCGGTCTCGACCCGGCGCGGGCGGGCCGCGAGTTCTGGCGGCGCCTCACCGACGAAAGCCTGCGCGCCAACGAAAAGCTCTTCTTCCAGCTCTACGGCCAGGCCCTCGGCGGCACGCCGGGCACCACCGGGTTCCTCGACGGCGTCGTCGAGGACTGGCTCGCCCCGGTCGAAGCGCTGCTGGCAAGCCTCGGCGTCCCGGAGGCCGACCGCGCCGCGCACGCCCGGCTCGGCCTGGCCGTGACCCGCGGACTCCTGCTCGACCTCGTCACGACCGGTGACCGCGAGGCCGTCGACGCGGCAATGGAGCGATTCCTGGCGATGTCCGCGCAATACTGACCACATGCGTCTGTTACTGGGGTTCTGCGCTGCACTGCTCGTCACGGCCGGGCTCGTCCCGGCGGCGGAAGCGGCCGAAAGCCGCCCGATCCACTCCTACGCGGACGCGATCCGCGAAACGGCCTGGGTCGAGACCGGCACCGACCACGACCACGACGGACGGCCCGACCGCGTCGCCGCCGACGTCATCCGGCCCGCCACCCGCGTGCGCGTCCCGGTGATCCTCGACGTCAGCCCGTACTACGCGTGCTGCGGCCGCGGCAACGAAGCACAGAAGAAGACCTACGCGCCGGACGGCACGCCGCAGCAGTTCCCGCTCTTCTACGACAACTACTTCGTGCCCCGCGGCTACGCGGTGGTGCTCGCCGACGTCGGCGGGACGAACCGCTCGTCCGGCTGCTTCGCCGACGTCGAATCCGGCAACGCCGTCGTGAACTGGCTCAACGGCCGGGCGAAGGCCTTCGACGCGCCCGAGGGCGGGTCGCCGGTGCGCGCGGACTGGGCGACCGGCGACGTCGGCGCGATCGGCAAGTCCCAGGACGGCGCCACCGCGATCGGCATGGCCGCGTCCGGGATCCCCGGGCTGAAGACGGTGGTGCCGATCGAAGGCGTCGCCGACAACTACGCCCAGCTCGTCGCCAACGGCGCTCCACTGGCCGCGCCGGAGAACACCGGCTCGGCCTTCACCTACAACGAGCGCGCGGCGCAGCTGTGCCGCCCGTTCGAAGCGGAGCTCAAGGCCCGCGCGGGCACGGACGGCGACTACAACGCCTACTGGCAGAGCGTGAACGCCGCCGCGCAGGCCGGGAAGGTGCGCGCGAGCGTGCTCATCGCGCAGGGTTTCGGCGACGGCGTCGTGCGCGCGGACCAGTTCGCCGTCTACTGGGACGCGCTGGGCCGCGCCGGCGTCCCGCGCAAGGCGTGGCTGAGCCAGGCAGGCCACGTCGACCCGTTCGACCTGCAGCGCGAGCAGTGGGTGCGGACGCTGCACCGCTGGTTCGACCGCTGGCTGCTGGGCATCCGCAACGGTGTCGAGCAGGAGCCCGCCGTCCACCTCGAAACGGCTCCGGACCACTGGACCGACGTCCGGAGCTGGCCGCCGTCGGCGGTTCCCGCGACGCTGCGGCCGTCCGGTGACGGCACGCCGGGCGAACGCGGTTCCGGCACCGCCACGGTGGTCGACGACCCGGCCGTGGGCCGCGAGCAGTGGGCAACGCAGGCGTCGGACGCGCGGGCGTTGTTCACCGGGACGCCGCTCGCCACGCCGGTGCGGGTCGCCGGGTCGCCGTCGGTGACGATCACCGCGTCGTCGGACACGACCGCCGCCCGCCTCGGTGTCGCGCTCGTCGACTACGGCCCGGCCGAGGTGCGCAACACCGCGAACTACGGAAGCGGGATCAAGAACCTCACGACGCGGTCCTGCTGGGGATCGAGCAGCGCGGCCGACAGCGCGTGCTTCCTCGACACCGCGACCGACCTCGTCCCCGCCGGCCACGAGATCGTCGCCGCGGGCTGGGCGGACCTCGGGCACCACGCGTCGCTGCGGCACGGCCATCCGCTCGTGCCTGGGCGGGCGTACACGATGACGTTCACCCTGAGCGCGCTCGACCACGTCGTCCCGGCCGGGCACCGCCTCGGCCTGCTGCTCGGCGGCACCGACGGCCAGCTGTTCGACCCCGCGCTGCCCCCGCTCGGCGACACGCTGACGTTCGACCTCGCCCGGACGTCGGTCACCCTCGGCCTTACAAACCCCGAACACTAGGCCCACGCTCCCCGAACACCGCGCGGCGAAAGTTCTCCCCGTAGGAACGTCACACGAGGGAGACACGATGCGAGGAACCACCTGGACGCGGCTGGCGCTGGCAGGCTGTGGCAGCGCGGTGTGCCTGCTGGTCGCGGCGCCGCTGGCCGCTGCCGAGACCACGGCGCCGATCACGCTCAGCCCGGAGGAGTCGCAGCAGGTCTGCTCGGACTGGGTGCCGAAGCTGCAGAAGCGCGCCGACACCCTGAAGAAGCGGATCACCGGCGGCCCCGAGGTCAAGGGCTCCGTCGCCAACCTCAAGGCGCGGGCGGCCGACCAGCGGGCCGCCGGGCACACCGCGCGGGCCGACCAGCTCGACCAGCGCGCGGCCAAGCGCCAGTCCCGGGTCGGCGAGCTGGACGCGGCCAAGCAGAAGCTCGACGCCTTCGCGGCCGCGCACTGCGGACCGGCCAAGTGAGGCGCGCCGGGATCGTCGTGGCCGCCGCGCTCGTCGTGCTCGGCTGTGCGGGCTGCCGTGACAACCTGATGGGCTCGCCGGAGTCCGCGAGCACCTCCGCGCCGTCCGGGCTGAGCGGGATCGAGTCGACGCTCGACAGCATCGAAGCCGACTTGAACAGCGATGGCCCGCCCTGACCGGCTAGCGTCTCCGTGCTGAACACGGCGGAGACGGGAGCAGGCATGGGGTCACCGGGGCGCGGCCTCGTCCTCGTGGTCGAGGACGAGGCCGCCATCGCCGAGCTGGCGGCGCTCTACCTCAAGCGCGACGGCTTCGGCGTGCACGTCGAGGCGGACGGCGGCCGGGCGCTGGAGGCGGTCCGGCGGCTCAAGCCGGTGGCGATCGTGCTCGACATCGGACTGTCCGGAATGGACGGTATCGAGATCTGCCGGTCGCTGCGCGCGGCCGGGGACTGGACGCCGGTGCTGTTCGTCACCGCCCGCGACGACGAGCTGGACCGCCTGCTGGGCCTGGAGATCGGCGCGGACGACTACCTGACCAAGCCGTTCAGCCCGCGCGAGCTGGCCGCCCGCGTCCGGACGGTGCTGCGCCGCGCGTCGGGGGCGACGCCTGCCGCGGAGACGTTCGCCGTGGGCGGCGCACGGGTCGACGTCACCAGCCGCCGCGCGTGGGCGGGCGAGGCCGAGGTTTCCCTGACGTCGACGGAGTTCGACCTGCTCACGCACCTGCTCCGGCACCCGGGGCAGGTGCTCTCGCGCGACCAGCTGCTCAGCGCCGTCTGGGGGTACGCCGCGGCGGCGGGCACGCGCACGGTGGACGTGCACGTGGCGCAGCTGCGGGCGAAACTCGGCCCGCACAGTCCGATCCGGACGGTCCGGGGCATCGGCTACGCCGCGGACCCGGCATGAGGGGCACCCTGGCCGGGCGGATCGCGCTGGTGTGCGTGGCCGTCGCGGGTATCGCGGTGATCGTGGCCGGGCTCGTCGCGGCACGGCTGGTCCGGACCACGGCGGACACCGTGCTCCAGTCGTCGCTGGCCGCGCAGGCCGACGTCGTCGCGTCCCAGCTGGACGAAACCGGCATCGGCAACCGGCTCGGCGCGGGCAAGGTCGCCGACGTCGTGCGCGGGCAGGGGATCTCGGTGGTGGTGCGCCGCGCGGGCGGGCAGGCGGTCGGGGAACCGGTCGCCGTCCAGGCCGCCGGGAAGCTCGGGCTGACCGCGGACCACTCGGGGCGGGTCACGGTCGCGGGGTCGCAGTACCTGGTCGAGACCCGGGTCGTCGGGCCGCGCGGGGCGGCGTTCGCGCTGGTCCTGCCCGCGCGGAACACCGAGGCGACGCAGCGGGCGCTGGTCCGTAACATCCTGCTGGCGCTGGGCATCGGCCTGCTGGTCGCGGCCCTGGCCGGGTTCGGCTCGGGGCGGCTGCTGGGCCGCCCGCTGCGCCGGGCCGCGCAGGCCGCCGGATCGCTGCGGGCGGGCCGTCGCGACGTGCGGGTGCCGGTGCAGGGTCCGCGCGAGGTCGCGGAGGTCGCCGGATCGCTCAACGAGCTGGCGGACGCGTTGTCGCACAGCGAGTCCCGCCAGCGCGACTTCCTGCTGTCGGTGTCCCACGAGCTGCGGACGCCGTTGACGGCCGTGACGGGCTTCGCCGAGGCGATCGCGGACGGCGTCGCCACCGGAGACGATGCGCGGCGGGCCGGGCAGACGATCCAGCGCGAGGCCCAGCGCCTGGAGCGGCTGGTGACGGACCTGCTGGAGCTGGCCCGCCTCGGCGCCGACGAGTTCCGGCTCGACCTGGCCGTGCTGGACCTGGGCGCGCTGGTCCGCGACTGCGCGGAGGTCTGGCAGCTGCGCTGCGAGCGGGAGGACGTCCGGCTTTCCGTTTCGGCACCGGCCGCCCCGGTCCCGGTCCTGGCCGACGCGCGGCGGCTGCGTCAGGTGGTCGACGGGCTGGCCGAAAACGCTCTGCGCGTCACGCCGTCAGGTGCTCCGATGGTGTTTTCGCTGACGGTGTCCGATGCGACGGCGTCCCTCGCGGTCCGCGACGGCGGCCCGGGCCTGGCCCCGGAGGACTACCCGGTGGCGTTCGAGCGGGGCGTGCTGAACGCGCGCTACCGCGACCGCCGCCCGGTCGGCTCGGGCATCGGCCTGGCCCTGGCCCACGCCCTGGTGACCCGGATGGGCGGCACGCTGACGGCGGGCCCGGCCCCGGAAGGCGGGGCGGCGTTCACGATGACCTTCCCGCTGACCGGCGCGGGCTGAAAGGGACGATCGTCTCACGAGACGAGCTGAAAGGGACGTTCCTCCCGCCAGATGGAAGGAACGTCCCTTTCAGCTCAGGCGCCCACCCGGAGGATTGGCCTCGGACGTGCCGCCGCGGCCGTGTGGGCCGCCTTCAGCTCGGCGATCACCTCGTCAGGGTGAGTACGCAGCCGCGACGGCAAAGTCGGAAGAACCAATACCCCGGCAGCCGCGTACCTCGCGTTCCGCTCGAGTGTGCGAGTAAACCCTTCCACTCCGGCATGAAAAGCCAGCGAGTCGATCTCCCAGGCCAGGCCCACCTCCTCAAACCAGGCGTCTGGCTTGCCGACGAAGGCACCGGCAGGTGTGAAAATCGGCTTGTTCCACTGCGGCGCCGGCAGCCCGCTCCGCCGCCAAAGGCGCACAGCGTCGATCTCGGCCACCGATTCCGCTCCTCCGGCCATCTCGGCCAGCACGAGACGCGGGAGCGCGCTACCCCGCTGGCTTCCCTTCGCCAGCTCGGCGTCCAGCAGCTCGAGGGTGGTGTACGACCGTTGCACGGCCTCGGTCAGCCAGGCACGCACCGGCCTCGGTTCAGTCATCCGCCGACACCCGTCAAGCACTGCCCGGGTCGGCTCGGCGAGCGGCAGGCCTCGCCGGGTGATCACCTTCGGGCGGCGCTGGGTCCGCTCGACGTGCACGAAATCGTAGTTGTGCAGCCGCCGATCCGGAGCAACGAGCAGGTGGATGCTGTCCGTCCCCTCGGGCACGTTGCGCAGTCCGAGCACCCGGCAAGCCTCCGCACCGGTGATGATCGCGTCCGGTCCGCCGTAGAGCAGCGCGGCGGCAACCTGCTGACGGCGCGTCGGAGGTGCGTTCGAGAGCAGAACAATGCCCGGCAGGACGCGCGTCCACGGTCCTCGGTGTCCACACCTCCGATACGCCGTCGTCGCAGGAACGCCGAGCTCCTGAAGTCGCTGGACCCGGATCACCCCGTGGTCGCTGTTGTCTCTGAGCAGTTCGAGGTCTTCGCCCCAATGGCCGGTCTGCATCTGCTGATCGTCGCCGCCGCCGGACCGGCACCACCAGCCCCGAACCGGCATCCTGTGGATAACCGGGGTCTTGTGGACAAACCTGAACGGGACGTTCGTCTCACGAGACGCGCTGAAAGGGACGTTCGTCGCATCTGGTGGGAGGAACGTCCCTTTCAGCAGACGTGGGGTCGGTACCGTCTGGGTATGGAGATGCTGCACCTGCGCTACTTCGTCGCGGTCGCCGAGGAACTCAACTTCTCCGCCGCCGCGCGGAAGCTGCACATGGCCGCTTCTCCGCTCAGCCAGCGGATCAAGGACCTCGAACACGAACTCGGGCAGCAGCTGTTCGACCGCAGCACCCACCACGTCACCCTCACCGACGCCGGTGCCGCGCTGCTGCCGCTCGCGCGGGACGTCCTGGAGCGGGTCAGTGCCATTCCGTGGAAACTGAAGGAAGCCACCCGGCCGCAGCGCAGCACCGTCTTCCTCGGCATGCCCGCCGGGGTGCATCCCGCGCTGCGGGAGCGGGTCAACGCCCTTGCCGAGCGCGTCAAGGACCGGTACGAGCTGAAACGCTGGCCCGGGACCACCGCCGATCTCGTGCAGGGCGTGCACGACGGCAAGCTCGCGCTCACCCTCGCCCGGCTGCCCGTCGCCGATTCCGCGCTGGAGCAGCTGCCCGTGATGACCGAACGGCTCGGTGCCGTCGTGCCCGCCGACCGGTTCGCCGGGCGGGACGCGGTGAGCCTGGCCGAGCTGGTCGATCTCCCCTATGTCGCCGGGCCGGAGGAAATCGTGCCCGCCTATTTCGAGCAGCTGGATCACCAGCTCGGCGAACTCGGCATCAAGAAACGTATCCGGCTGACCAACACCGGATACGCAGGCACGTCCGAAGTCATTTCGAGCGGCGAGGCCTTTTCCATTTCGATGCTCGACCCGAAATCGCCGATGCACGGGTACGGGCTGGAGAACGTCATCGTGCTGCCGTTCACCGACTTCCGCCCCCAGCTCGACACCGGCCTGCTCTGGCGCCGCGACCGTGCCGAGGCCGGTGACCTGCGAGAACTCGTCGAGGCCGCGAAGGACCTCTTCGGCGAACACCTCACCGCCTGACAAAACGGACGCAACAATGGTATGACCGCTGCGGTCATACCATTGTTCGCAGCATGATCATTCCCTTTTCGCGCGACCACTACTAACTTCGGTTGTAGAGCGAAACAGCAAGGCGCGAAAGGACGAAGAGATGACGACCGGACCTCTGGACGGCGTGCGTGTGATCGACCTCTCGACCGTGGTGATGGGCCCGTACGCGGCGCAGATCCTCGGCGACCTGGGCGCCGACGTGATCAAGATCGAGTCCCCCGCCGACACCGTGCGGGTCGGCGAGTACCGCACCACGCCGGGCATGACCGCGCTGAACCTCAACGTGAACCGCAACAAGCGCAGCGTGGCCCTCAACCTCAAGGACGAGACCGAGCGCGAGCAGGCGCTGAAGCTGATCGACACCGCCGACGTGCTCATCACCAACATGCGCCCCGGCGCGCTGGCCCGGCTCGGCCTGAACTACGCCGACGTCGCCGCGCGCAACCCGCGGCTGGTCTACGCCCACGCGCAGGGCTTCCGCAGCGACTCCGACCGCGCCGGGAACGCCGCCTACGACGAGACCGTGCAGGCCTCCTCCGGCCTGGTCGACGTCGCCAACCGCGCGCTGGGCGAGCCGGTCTACCTGCCGACGATCATCGGCGACAAGGTGTCGTCGCTGACCATCGCCTACAGCGTGCTCGCCGCGCTGATCCACCGCGACCGGACCGGGCAGGGCCAGCAGATCGAGATCCCGATGACCGACACGCTCATCGCGTTCAACCTCGTCGAGCACCTCGCCGGGCACACCTTCGAGCCCGCCGAAGGCCCCACCGGCTTCGCGCTGTCGATGACGAAGGGCCACGCCGCGGTCCGCACCAAGGACGGCCTGGCCTGTGTGATCCCCTACAACCCGCAGAACTTCCGCGACTTCTTCGCCGCGGCCGGGCGCCCGGATCTCGCCGCCGACCCGCGGGTGAACGGCGAGGCCATCAACCGCGCCGACAACGAGTGGCTGAGCGAGCGGATCGCCGAGTGCGCGCCCGCGCTGACCACCGAGGAGTGGGCCGAAGTGTGCGCCAAGCACAGCATCCCGATGGCGCCGGTGCTCGAACTGGACCGGGCGCACGAGGACCCGTACGTCCGCGACGGTCACCTGCTCGACGCCGTCGAGCACCCGAGTGAGGGCACCATCCGCACGGTCGGCATCCCGGTGAAGTTCTCCGCGACGCCCGGCTCGATCCGCCGCCTGGCCCCGCTGGCCGGGCAGGACACCGCCGAAGTCCTCGCCGAACTGGCCTGAACCACCGCCACTTTCACGGGAAAGTGGCACCTCTGGGAAGTGGAAGTCATGAGTGAAGTACGCACCGAACGGGTCGGCAGCACCCTGCTGATCACGATCGACCGGCCCCAGGCCCGCAACGCGGTCAACGCCGCCGTCGCGGCCGGGCTGGCCGCGGCCCTCGACGACCTCGAGACCGACCGCACGCTGCGCGCCGGCGTCCTGACCGGCGCCGACAACACCTTCAGCGCCGGCATGGACCTCAAGGCCGCGCTGCGGGGCGAGTCGCCGGAGATCCCCGGCCGCGGGTTCGGCGGCCTCACCGAGGCCGAGCTGGCCAAGCCGCTGATCGCCGCCGTCGAAGGGTTCGCCATGGGCGGCGGGTTCGAGCTGGCGCTGGGCTGCGATCTCATCGTCGCCGCCGAAGACGCGAAGTTCGGCCTCCCTGAGGTCAAGCGCGGGCTGATCGCCGCGGGCGGCGGTGTGATCCGGCTGCCGAAGCGGATCCCGCACCACCTGGCGATGGAGTTCCTGCTCACCGGCGAGCCGGTGACCGGCCGCCGCGCCGGCGAGCTGGGCCTGGTCAACCGCGTGACGCCGAGCGGTGACGCCGCCGCGGTCGCGCTGCAGCTGGCCGAGCAGCTCGCGGAGAACGCGCCGCTGGCGCTCGCCGCCGTCAAGAAGATCGTGCGCGCGGCGGATCCCCAAGCCGCGCAACGGGAAGAGATCGAGAAGCTGATGCAGTCCGCCGACGTCCGCGAGGGCATGACCGCCTTCGCCGAGCGCCGCGCTCCGAAGTGGACGGGCGAGTGACCATGAAGATCGAAGAAGTCCGCCGGCACGTGACGACCCCGCTGACCGCCCCGGCGTTCGCGCCCGTGGTCCCGAGGTTCACCGACCGCGAGTACCTGAACATCGTCTACCGCACCGACGCCGACGCGCTGCGTGCCGTCGTCCCGGAGCCGCTGAAGGTCGAAGAACCGTTGGTGCGCTTCGAGGTCATGAAGATGGGCGACGTCTCCGGCTACGGCCCGTACACCGAGTCCGGCCAGGCGATCGAGGTCAGCTTCGACGGCGAGCGCGGCGAGTACCTGCACGCGATGTACCTCGACAACTTCCCGGCCACCGCGTCCGGGCGCGAGGTCAGCGCCTACCCCAAGACCGTCGGCAGCCCCGATCTCTATGTCGACAACGGAGTTCTGGTGGGCACTTTGGACTACGGGACGCTGCGGGTGGCCACCGCGACGATGGGCTACAAGCACCACGAGCTGGACGCCCGCGAAGCCGAGCGGCAGATCACGGTCCCGACGTTCATGCTCAAGACGATCCCCGGCTACGACGGCGCCCCGCGCGTGCAGGAGCTGGTCCGGACCGAGATCACCGACGTCGTGGTCAAGCAGGCCTACACCGGGCCCGCGCGGCTGCAGCTGTTCCAGCACGTCCTGGCGCCGCTGGCGGACCTGCCGGTGCTGGAGGTCGTCTCCGCGAGCCACATCCTCACCGACCTGACGCTCGCCCCGGTCAAGCCGGTCTTCGACTACCTGAAGGGAGCGCAGTCATGAGTTTCCGCACCGCGGCGGTCATCGGCGCCGGCACGATCGGCCTGTCCTGGACGGCGTTGTTCGCCCGCCACGGCCTGACCGTCCGGGTCACCGACCCCCGCCCCGACCTCGCCGACGCCGTCCGCGACGCCCTGGAGACGTTCGCCCCGCACCTCGGCACCACCGCCGGGGACCTGGCGAGCCGCGTCCACCTCGCCGCCGACGTCACCGAAGCCGTGCAGGACGCGGACGTCGTGCAGGAGAACGGGCCCGAGAACGTCGAGTTCAAAAAGGACCTGTTCACGAAGCTCGTGCGGGAGGCTCCGGCGCACGCGCTGCTGCTGAGTTCGTCGAGCGCCATCCCCTCGACCGCCTTCACCGGCGGGATCGACGGCAGCCGTGTCCTCATCGGACACCCGTTCAACCCACCGCACCTCATCCCGCTCGTCGAGGTCGTCCCCGGCGAGCAGACCAGCGACGAGAGCGTCCAGTCCGCTGTGGACTTCTACACGCTCCTGGGCCGGACACCGGTGGTGGAACGCAAGGAGATCCCCGGGTTCGTCGGCAACCGGCTGCAGAACGCGCTGAGCCGCGAGGCGATCTACCTCGTCGAGCAGGGCGTCGTGACGCCGGAGGACCTCGACAAGGTCATCACGAACTCGCTCGGCATCCGCTGGGCGACGGTCGGGCCATTCCTCGGCGCGCACCTCGGCGGTGGCCCCGGCGGCTACCGGCACATGGCCGAGCACATCGGCCAGTCCATGAAGAAGATGTGGGCCGGGCTGGGCACCCCCAGCCAGAGCCCCGAAGAGCAGGAGCGGCTCATCGAAGCCGTCGAAAAGGCTTACGGCTCCTCCACGTACCCGGAACTCGCCGAGACGCGCGACCGCAAGCAGCTCGCTGTCCTGAAGGCATTGGAGGAGAACTGAAATGACCATGGAAGCACTCGAAGGCCAGCTGACCGCCGACTTCTACAACTACGAGACGCTGCTGAGCGACGAGGAACGCAAGCTGCTGGTCAAGGCACGCGAGTTCATGCGCACCGACGTCAAGCCGCTGGTGAACGAGAACTGGGAGGCAGGCACCTTCCCGAAGCAGCTGATCGGGATGTTCCGGGAGTCGGGCCTGGCGGGCCTGCCCTACGAGGGCTACGGCGAGCACAAGCCCGCGGTCAGCCACCTGCTCACCGGCATGATGGCGATGGAGATGAGCCGCACGGACGCTTCCGTCGCGACCTTCTTCGGTGTCCACAACGGACTCGCGATGTACTCGATCTACAGCGGCGGCAGTCAGGAGCAGCGCGACCGCTGGCTGCCCGAGATGGCCGCGATGGACAAGATCGGCGCGTTCGCGATGACCGAGCCGCTCGGCGGGTCGGACGTCGCGGGCGGCATGCGCACCACCGCCAAGCGGGACGGTGACACCTGGATCCTCAACGGCGCCAAGAAGTGGATCGGCAACGCGACCTTCGCCGACTACGTCGTGGTGTGGGCCCGTGACGTCGACGACAACCACGTCAAGGGCTTCGTCGTCGAGAAGGGCACGCCGGGGTTCGTGCCGGAGAAGATCCAGGGCAAGACCGCGTTCCGGATCGTCGAGAACGCCGAGATCACCCTGACCGACGTCCGCGTGCCGGAGGCGAACCGCCTGCAGGGCATCAACTCCTTCCGCGACGTCGCGGAGATCCTGCGCGCCACCCGCGGCGGCGTCGCGTGGCAGGCACTGGGCGTGATGATCGGCGCCTACGAGCTGGCGCTGGACTACGCCAAGGAGCGCAAGCAGTTCGGCCGTCCGATCGCCCGCTTCCAGCTGGTGCAGGACCTGCTGGTGAAGAGCCTCGGCAACATCACCGCGTCGTGGGGCATGCTGGTGCAGCTGGCCCGCCTGCAGGACGCGGGGATCTTCCAGGACGAGCACTCGTCGCTGGCCAAGGCGTTCGTCACCGCCCGCATGCGCGAGGTGGTCGCCTGGAGCCGCGAGATCTTCGGCGGCAACGGGATCGTGCTGGACTACGACGTGGCACGGTTCTTCGCCGACGCCGAGGCGATCTACTCGTTCGAAGGCACCCGCGAGATGAACACGCTGATCGTCGGCAAGGCAATCACCGGACAGTCCGCGTTCGTCTGATCACTCAGTTCACACAGCCGGCGGCCGTACTGGTCGCCGGCTGTTTCGTGTCCGGCGGCGGGGTCCTGGTCGCCGCCACCGGCTTGACGCCGCCGGGCGTGTCGGCGCCGGACGCCTGCACCGCCGGGGTGCTGATCGCCGTCCGGACGAACTGCTGGACCTGGGCCGGGTCGACCTTCACCGCGTCGCCGTCCGACGGCGTCTGCAGCGACAGGCTCTGCACCGGGATGGTCGCGAACGCGATCGCGCCGGACGTCATGCCGCGCAGCTGCTGGGCGAAGCTGAGGACGTCCCAGCCCTTGTCCAGGACGACGGCCCCCTGCACGGCGCTGACCAGCGCGTTCAGCTTCGCGACGTCGGTGAATGTGCCCGCGTTGAGCACCTTCTTCGCCATGCCGGACAGGAACGCCTGCTGCCGCGCGATGCGGTCGAGGTCGCCGTTGGCCAGGCCGTGGCGCTGCCGGACGAAGGCGAGCGCCTGCGCGCCGGACAGCGTCTGCGTGCCCGCCGGGAAGTCCGCGCCGGAGTAGCTGTCGTGCACCGGGGCCTTGAGGCAGACCTCGACGCCACCGACCGCCTGCGACAGCGCGTCGAAGCCGGCCAGGTTGATCGCCGCGTAGTGGTTGATGGTCAGGCCGGTGAACTTCTCGACCGTCTGGATCGCGGTCTTCGCGCCCGCCGCGTTCGCCGCCACCTCCAGCTGCGCGCCGCTCAGGCCCTGGGCCCGCAGCCCGGCCATCGCGGCGTTCTTGCCGCGGCTGTACGCCGAGTTGATCTTGTGCTTGCCGAAGCCGCCCGCGATGTCCACATAGGAATCGCGCGGGATCGAGATCGCGGTGGCCGCGGCCCCGCCCGCCGGGATGTGCACCACGATCATCGTGTCGGTGGTGTCGCCGCCGTCGTCTCCCCCACCGGCGTGCAACGCGTCGAGCACGTTCTGTGGCAACGGGTTGCCGTACGCATCGGTCCGCGCGTCGATCCCGACAAGCAGGATGTTCTGGGCGACCTTGAGCGGCTCCCCCGGCGTCGCGTCCTCGTCGTCGATCTGCGCGGACGGCGGGATGACGTCGGCGGTGACGATGCCGTGGTCCAGTTTGCTCAGCTGGGTCCAGGCATAGCCGGTGGCGGCGAGCACCAGCGTCGACACGACGCCGAGCGCGACCCGGCCGCCGATGCGGCGGCCCCGCGACGACAGCTGCACGGCACTTCCCCTTGCTTCCCTTGGTGACCCTCGTGTTCGAGGATCACCGCGTTAGCTGGGAATCACCTGAGAAAATTGTTCGAAGGCCGTGACGCTGCCCGATCGGCCGAGCCGGAAACCAGGCGTACGGCGGATTTCACCACGCACCGTACCGGCGCGGGCACGGGAAGCTGCTGTGGCAGTGGCCACAACGGACGTTACCGCGGCATCCTCCGCCAGATCGCGCGCGGCAGCAAGCGCATCCCGAAGAAGACCGGACGGAGCACCGCGGGCACCCAGACGACCCCGCGGCGGCGGCGCAGCGCGGCGACGGTCGCCTCGGCGACCTGGTCCGGCGTGCTCGAAAACGGTGCGGGGCTCATGCCCTCGGTCATCCGCCCGATCACGAACCCGGGCCGCACGAGCAGCAGGTGGACGCCGGAGCCGTGCAGCGCGTCGGCGAGGCCGCACGCGAAACCGTCGAGACCGGCCTTGGCCGAGCCGTACACGTAGTTCGCGCGGCGCACGCGCACCCCGGCCACCGACGAGAACACGACGAGGTTGCCGTGCCCCTGCGCGCGCAGCAGGTTCGCCGCGTGGGTGAGGACGCCGACCTGGGCGACGTAGTCGGTGTGCACGATGGCGGCGGCGTGCGCGCTGTCGCGCTCGGCCCGCGCTTGGTCACCGAGGATGCCGAAGGCCAGCACGATCGTCTCCAGCGGCCCGTACGCGGCCGCCATCTTCTCCAGGAAGGGGCCGTGCGCGGCGAGGTCGTCGGCGTCGAACTCGGCGGTGTCCACCGTTTCGGCGCCGGCCGCGCGCAGCTCGCCGACCTGCACGATGAGGTCCGTGCCCGGCCGCGCGGCCAGCACGAACCGCCGGGTGTCCCCGCTGACCAGGCGTTTCGCCACGGCCAGCCCGATCTCGCTGCGTCCGCCGAGTACCAGCACCGTTCCGCTCACCCCCGCAGTCTTTCAGCCCGGGTGCGCCGGGGCCGATCGCAGGGTTCCGGCGAAGTCTTGAGCCGGCCGGTCCGAACCCCCTACCCCGGTGAGCATCCACCCCACGACATGAACGACCCTTTCATGACGTCAGGCGAGGTGAACGACTCGTTCATGACGTCCGGCCCCCGCCGCACACGGGTGGATCGCGGGCCGCCGCGGAACACCGCACGCCGGGCGAAATCCCACGGGGACAATTCCACCACGGGCGCAAAAAATGCCCGGGCGGGTGATTCCCGTGAGAATCACCCGCCCGGGCACACACACTTCCGGAAGCGTATTCCGCCGGATTGGTGTTTTGCTCGAGGTCGCCGGGAAGAGGTCACCGGCGCAGCCTTAGGCAGCGCGATGCCGCTGCGGTGCGGTGCGCACCAGCCGGCGTCGTTCGTCCGCGGTGGTGCCGCCGAAGACGCCGTGGTCGAGGCCGTTGTCGAGCGCGTAGCCGAGGCATTCGGCGCGCACCGGGCAGCGCGCGCACACGGCCTTCGCCTGCGCCGTCTGCCGGGCGCCGGGGCCGACCTCGGAGATCGGGAAGAACAGTTCCGGGTCCTCGTCCTTGCAGGCCGCGAGTTCCGCCCAGCCCGTCATCGTGGCTTCCATTTCCTTCGTTCACCTCCCTCGTTCTTACTGCTTCCCATTGTCGGTGCACGTCAACCGACTTAACCGCGGCGGGCGCGCGAGCGTATCCGCCTGGGTCAAGGGGGTTTTGGCTTCGGTCCCCGGCTCACCCTCCGGGCAACCAAGACTGCAACACATGAGAGTACGCCCTTCTTCCCGGGATCTCGATGTCGATCACGTCACCCGATCGGCGAGTCCGGGCCGCGGCGCGACCCGGCCCGCGAGCACGGGCACGGCGGCGCGGGCCGGCTCAGCGCAGCGCCGGCCCGCCGGGACGAGCGGGTCTTTTCCGGACGCCACAAGGCTTTCCAGCCCACGCGCGGCCGAAGACCCGGCAGGCGGGACGGGTGCTCCCGCCGGTGTCGCCACCCCGGGCCGCCGCCCTTCCCGCAGCCGAACCGCACTGACCGGAATCCGCCGTTCGCGCATCCCCCGGCCGCCGATCGCCGACGTCGCCCGCGCACTCCGGCCGCAGCGGCGGCCGGAGCGGGTGCTCGATCGTGTCCTCGATCGTGTCTCGGTCGGTCACCGGATCCGGATACCCGGCCTTTCCGACTCCATGCGTCCGTCACTTCGCGTCACCAATGCAGCGCACTGCATTACTCCAACCAGGCAGTCTTGATCGAATCGTTACACGTAGGCGGCTCCTCACCGCTCCTGTCTTGTGAGGCGAGGGGTGGTGAGGGGGCCGTGAGTGGTCACGAGGACTTCGACGCGTTCTTCCGCGCCGACTTCCCGCCGCTCGTGGCGTTCCTGTGCAAGGCCGGATTCGAGGTCGAGACCGCCCGCGACGTCGCCGCCGAGGCGATGCTGCACGCGCTGGAGGCGTGGCCGGTGACCGGGGATCCCCGTGCCTGGGTCCGCCGCGTCGCCGGACGGCTGCTCGACACCTCGGGCGGCCCGGAACCGGACTGGACGCTGGCGGGCGACCCGCAGGACGACGCGGCCCTCGCCGGGCTGGTCGAGCAGCACTCGGGCCTGCTCGGCCTGCTCGCCTCCCTCCCCGGCCAGCAGCGGCTGGTGCTGACCTGGTCACTCGACGGGTTCACGCCGTCGCAGATCGCCGAGGCGCTGCGGATCGCGCCCGCGACCGTCCGTTCCACCCTCCGCCACGTGCGGGAACGCCTCCGGCGCCACCGGGCCGCCCGGCCCGGGGACCAGCGGGACACGGAAAGGTGAGCAGAATGCCGGCAACCGAGTACGGGGATCGGGCGATCACCGAGCTGCTGCGGGAGTCCAACGCCGCACTGCACGACTCGCTGCGCGGCGGCCTCGACGTGGAGGCCACGCTGCTGCGGGTGCACAGCCGGGCACTCGTCCGCGAGATCACCACCGCGGCCAAGCCCGCCGAAACGTTCCCGCCGCACTGGCGGCGCCACGACGAGCCGGTCGCCGACGCGATCGCCGGCGACGAGGCCGCGACCGCCCGCCTGCTCGCCACGATCCGGCCGCTGGTGGTCCGCTACTGCCGCGCCCGCGTCGGACGGCACGAGCGCTCGTTCGCCTCGGCCGACGACGTCGCACAGGAGGTCTGCCTTGCCGTGCTGACGGCCCTGCCGTCCTACCGCGACCAGGGCCGCCCGTTCCTCGCGTTCGTCTACGGCATCGCCCAGCACAAGGTCGCCGACGCACACCGCGCGGCGGCCCGCAACCGCAGCGACCCGGTCCCGGAGATCCCCGACGGCGTCAGCGAGGCCGTCGGCCCGGAGCAGCGGGCACTGCACTTCGAGCTGAACGAGCGGCTGGCCCGGCTGCTGGACGTGCTGCCGCCGAAGCAGCGGGAGATCGTGGTGCTGCGGGTGGTGGTCGGGCTGTCGGCGGAGGAGACGGCCGCGGCAGTGGACTCGACACCGGGCGCGGTCCGGGTCGCCCAGCACCGCGCCCTTGGCCGCCTGCGCAGGCTGCTGACCGGCGAGGACGGCTGAGCCTCGGCGCCCGCTAGCGCGCGACCCGGTCGAGGATGAACTCCGCGAGCGCCGCGGCCGGTCCGGCGACCGACTCCCGGGCCAGCAGCATGAACTCGATGTCCCCGGGCTCGGGCAGCCCGTCCAGCTCGACCAGGTCCGCCGGCACCAGGCTGCGCGCGTGCAGCGTGACGCCCAGCCCGGCCGCCGCCGCGGCGCGCAGGCCGGTCAGGCTCGACGTCTGGCACGCCGCCCGCCACTCCAGGCCCGCGCGTTCGAGGACCTCCACCGCCAGCTGCCGGGTGATCGACGGCATCGGGTACTGCACCAGCGGCACCGGCTGGCCCGGTTCCAGCACCGTGGCCGCCGAGCCGATCCACACCAGCGGCTCCCGCCAGAGCAGCCTGCCGTGGTGCGCGCCCGGGCGGCGCTTGCCCAGCACCAGGTCCAGCCGGCCGGCGCGCAGCTGCTGGGTCAGGACGTCCGACAGCTCGACGGTCAGCTCGACGTCCACCAGCGGGTGACTGCGGCGCAGCCGGTGCAGGATCTCCGGCAGCTCGCCGAGCGCGAAGTCCTCGGACACGCCGAAGCGCACGCGGCCGCGCAGCTCGGCGCCGCGGAAGTGGCGTTGCGCGCGCTCCTCGGTGTCGACGATCGTCTGCGCGAAGCCCAGCATCGCCTGGCCGCGCGCGGTCAGCTCCACCGTGTGGGTGTCGCGCGCGAACAGCAGCCCGCCCGCGTCGCGCTCGAGCCGCCGGACGTGCTGGCTGACCGTCGGCTGGCCGACACCCAGGCGCCGCGCGGCCGCGGTGAAGCTGCGGGTCTCGGCGACGGCGAGGAACGAACGGCACAGGCGAGGGTCCAGCACCAGGTCACTTTATCGCGATTCACGATGACAGTCAGTTCGGTCATCGGGGTTCACAATGACCACGACGGCGCCGAGAATGGCTGCGGAAGGAGATCCATGTCCCGGTTCCGGCTCGACCCGTTCGTCCTCGCGATCCTCGCCACCGTCGGCGTCGCCACCCTGCTGCCCGCGTCGGGCGCGGTGGCCACCGGCTTCGGCGCGGCCACCACCATCGCCGTCGGCGTGCTGTTCTTCCTGTACGGCGCCCGGCTGTCCACGGAGGAGGCCCTGGAGGGGCTGCGGCACTGGCGGCTGCACGCGGTGGTGCTCGGCGCGACGTTCGTGCTCTTCCCGCTGCTCGGCCTCGCGGCGACGCTGCTGCCCGCGTCGGTCCTGCCCGCCGACCTGGCCGCCGGGGTGCTGTTCCTGGCCGTGCTGCCCTCGACGGTCCAGTCGTCGATCGCGTTCACCTCGATCGCCCGCGGCAACGTCGCGGCCGCGATCTGCAGCGCGTCGCTGTCCAACCTGGCCGGGATCGTGCTCACCCCGCTGCTGGTGGCGCTGCTGCTCGCCGGCGACGGCGCGGGCGTCGACGGCTCGGCCGTGCTGGGAATCGTGCTGCAGCTGCTGGTGCCGTTCGTGGCGGGCCAGCTGGCGCGGCGCTGGATCGGCGCCTGGATCACCCGCCACGCCGCCCCGCTGAAGCTCGTCGACCGCGGCTCGATCCTCCTGGTCGTCTACACGGCGTTCAGCGCGGGCATGACCGAAGGCATCTGGCACCGGCTCGACCTCGGGCCGCTGCTGGTGCTCGTGGTGCTGTGCTGCGTGCTGCTGGCGGTGGTGCTGGCTGTGACCGGCTGGGGCGCCCGGCTGCTGGGCTTCCCGCTCGCCGACCGGATCACGATCGTGTTCTGCGGGTCCAAGAAGAGCCTGGCCAGCGGCCTGCCGATGGCGACCGTCCTGTTCGGGCACGCGCAGGTCGGGCTGATCGTGCTGCCGCTGATGCTGTTCCACCAGATCCAGCTGATCGTCTGCGCGACACTGGCCCGCCGCTATGCCCGCGCCGAAGCCGGGGAACTCGTGCCCGCCTGAGCTCCCCGGCCGGTCCTCAGTGGACGGTCAGGAACAGCGGCCGGCAAGCCACTTCTTGTAGTCGGGCGTCCAGCTGGTGGCCACGCGCTTCGGGGCCGTCGCCAGGTTCGCCTGCCAGCTCGCCGAGTTTCCGCTCCACGACGGCGGGGGCTCTTCCCACTTGACGGTGTCCGGCCACGACGGACCGCCGCCGAGGACAGCCGGGAACGTCCCCGCCGCCACGCGGGACTTCAGCGCCGCCGCGATGTCCGCGTCGTGGGAGTACACCGTGATCGCCTGCTTCTGGTACCGCTCGCGCACCGGGTCGGTGATCTCGCTCCACGCCTTGGCCTTCACCGCCGCGGAACCGTTGATCAGGAAGACCTTCGTCTCCGGCTTGATCTCGAGTTCGGCGTACGCGCCCTTCGCCGCGACGTGGTCCAGCCACTGCCGCAGCGAATAGATCCCTTCCCCCTTGTACGGACCCCACTGCAGCGTCCGGCCTTCGAGCTTGTCACTGCCCGAGGACCAGTAGATGTCGGTGATGTTCTTCTTGACGCCGTTCAGCCCGTGCGTCGAGGTGTTGTGCCACATCACGGCCTTGCCGCTGACCGTGCCGTCGCTGCCGACGGCGACCTTGGTCAGCTGGACGTCGGCCTCGAAGCCGCCCGAACCCTGGCCGATCAGGGTGTCGACCGCCTTGAAGTTGTTGGGCGCGCGCAGCTGGTCGCGGTCCCAGGGGTCGGCGCCGGTCGGGTAGCCGCCGTGGCTGACGATCACCGGGCAGGCCGGCAGCGTGGCCGCCTGCGCCGGGACGCCGGCGAACGCGGCCGCGGCCAGCGTGCCGGCCACGAGCGTGAGTTTCCACTGTGTACGCGAAGTCCGCATGGGCCGAGCATGCAGCGGCGGCGTACACGGGACGTACAAACCGCGGCCGTAACAACGGCGGGCGCCGGAGCGATTCGAGAGTCGACTCAGGGGGAGGATCGTCATGGGACGTCAGGTCCGGATCGCGCTCGCGGCACTGGCCGGGGCTTCGGTGGTCACGGCGGGAGCGGTGGTGTTCTCGGACGCGTCGGCGGCGGTCGGGCCGTCACCGGCCCCGATCGTGCAGGCGGCGGAAGCCACTTGCGTGACCGACGGCAACGGTTTCTGCACGGTGACACACAGCCTCGGCAAGGTCCCGGCGGCGATCCTGGTGTCGCCGAACACCCCGGCGGCGTTCAACGCGTTCACGCTGAACACGGTCCAGGGCTCCTACACCGCGACCACGTTCCAGGTGCGCGCGATGTTCACCCAGACGACGCCGAAGACGTTCGGCCAGATCTGGTTCACCTACGCGGCTTACGGTGCCGCTACGACACCGACCTTCCCGACAACGCCGACGACACCGAAGACGACCCTGCCGCCTACAACGACCGCAGACACGCCGACGCCAACCACGACGCCCACCACGTCCAGCAGCGGCGGAAGCTGAGCGGAATCCGCAGCCTTCCCGTTACCCGCCAACGACTTCCGTCACCGCGGCCCGGGCGAAGGCTTGTTCCGCAGTTCCTCGGCGAAAATGGCGTCGACACGCGAGCCCGCCCGCCGCAGGACCCGCGCGGCGACGTGCACCAGATACCCGAGGACGAACACGAAGAGCAGCGCCAGGCCGATGGCCGCGGAGTTCGCCACGAGCGCCTCCCGGTACTGGTGCGCGAGGTAGCCCAGGCCCGCCCCCGCGGTGAACGCGTCCAGCAACGCCAGCCGGACGACCCGGCGGCGAGGCGGAGTGGCGACCATGTTCCCTCCCGCCGTTCCGGTCAGCGGTGACGCCCTTGCAACCTAGACGAGCGTGCCCCGGTCGGCGGCCACGACAACCTGTTCGGCCTACCGAATCTGCCCGGATGGCCGCTGTGATAACTTGAAGCGAACAGAGTCTTCTGTGCGTAAGCAAACACTCGTACTGCCTGCGCGCCGGGGTCCGGGGGCGGTAGCTCAGTTGGTTAGAGCAGGGGACTCATAATCCCTTGGCCGCGGGTTCGAGCCCCGCCCGCCCCACTCGATCGATGGCATCCCCTACTCGGCGGGCACGCCTTCGCCACCCCTCGATCATCGTCGTTTCTTGTGGGGCCAAGCCCCACACCCCAGCCGGGGGCAAGCCCCCGGACCCCCATCGTTGTGCGGCCTGGCAGGTCCGGCCCCCGTCGTTGGTGCGGCTTGGCAGGTCCGGCTCCGCTCCCTTGGCGCGGCTTGGCAGGTCCGGCCCGGCCCACGCTCCCCTGGCGCGGCTTGGCAGGTTCGGTCCGGCCCACGCTCCCCTGGCGCGGCTTGGCAGGTTCGGTCCGGCCCACGCTCCCCTGGCGCGGCTTGGCAGGTTCGGTCCGGCCTGCGCTCCCTTGACAGCGTCATCTTGTTCGCTACCCTCCATTCTGGGAGCGCTCCCAGAAACGCTATTGCTCAAAGGAGAGCAGATGACGCAGTGGAGAAAGGCGCTCGGCGCGCTGGCCGCGGCTGTGCTGGCCGCGGGCGGGCTGGTCACCCTCGGCGGGACCGGCCAGGTCGCGGCGGCCGCGGCAAGCGGTACCGGCATCGGGTACCTGCACACCAGCGGCAACAAGATCCTGGACAGCACGGGCGCGACCGTTCGGCTGACCGGTCTCAACTGGTTCGGGATGGAGACCGACAACAAGACCTTCCACGGCCTGTGGTCCAGCCGCACCTGGCGCCAGCAGCTCGACCAGATGGCCCAGCTGGGCTACAACACCCTGCGCGTCCCGTTCTCCGACGACGCGCTCAAACCGGATGCCAAGGCCACCGGCATCAACGACTACACCAACCCCGACCTGGTCGGGCTCTCCCCGCTGCAGATCCTCGACAAGGTGATCGGCTACGCCGGGCAGAAGGGCATGCGCGTCATCCTCGACCGGCACCGGCCGACCAGCGCCGGGCAGACCGCCCTCTGGTACACCGCGGGCGTCCCGGAGAGCACCTGGATCAACGACTGGAAGACCCTCGCCCAGCACTACGCGGGCAACACCACGGTCATCGGCGCGGACCTGCACAACGAGCCGCACGCCGAAGGCACCAACCCGGCCGCGACCGGCGCGTGCTGGGGCTGCGGTGACACCGCGCGCGACTGGCGGCTGGCCGCCGAGCGCGCGGGCAACGCGATCCTCGCCGTGCAGCCGAACTGGCTGATCTTCGTCGAAGGCGTGAGCTGCCCGAGCGGCGGGCTGTCGAACGTGTGGGACGGCGACCCGTCCAACGACGAGGACTGCGGCTGGTGGGGCGGAAACCTGTCGAAGGCAGGCGAGTTCCCGGTCCGCCTGTCCGTGCCCGGCCGGGTGGTGTACTCCCCGCACGAGTACGCCACGTCGGTCTACAACCAGCCGTGGTTCAGCGCACCCGACTACCCGGCGAACCTGCCCGGGATCTGGGACAAGTACTGGGGTTACCTGTACAAGCAGAACATCGCGCCGCTGATGATGGGCGAGTTCGGCACCACGCTGGCGAACCCGGTCGACAAGGTGTGGCTGGAAAAGCTGATGGCCTACACCGGAACCGGCGTCAACGGCATCTCGTTCACCTACTGGTCGTGGAACCCCAACTCCGGCGACACCGGCGGCATCCTCAACGACGACTGGACCACGGTCAACCAGGCCAAGCAGAGCATCCTGCAGCCCTACCTCATCCCGCCTGCCGGCAGCAATCCCGACCCGACGACGACCACGCCCACGACCGGCGGCGGCACCGGCGGCTGCAAGACGGCGTGGAAGCTGGACAATTCCTGGCAGGGCGGCTTCCAGGGCACGCTGACGGTGACCAACACCGCGGCGAATGCCGCCAATCCGTGGCAGGTCGTGTTCACCCTGCCCGCCGGAGCCACCATCGCCAGCGGCTGGAACGGCACCTTCACCCAGAGCGGCACCACGGTCACCGTGACCGCGCCGACGTACAGCCCGTCCCTGGCCGCGGGAGCGGCGGTGTCGCTCGGCTTCACCGCCAACGGCCCGTCGGGCACGCCCTCGGCCGTCACCCTCAACGCGGCGGCCTGCACCACCTGACCGGATCCCTGGCTGCGGTGCCGCGGGGTACCGCAGCCAGGTGTTCTCCGTGGCAGTCAGCGCGGCTCGGCGCGCTGGACCGCGTCGGGGGGAGCTTCCGGGGTTCTTGCGGCCCGGCCGGGGAGCAGCAACGCGGCGGCGACCCCGCAGAACGCCACGGCGATCAGGAAGACGGCCGGATCGTAGCCGGGCACGAGCAGCGGAGCCACGATGCCGATCGTGGAGCCGACCTGGACCAGCGCAGTGTAGAGCGCCGCGCCGCCGCCCATGCCGGAGCGCAGGGCTTCGCCCAGCAGCACCATGCCGATGCTCTGGAATCCTGCCGTGAACACCGCGTAGACGACCTGTGAGCCGAGCAGTACGGGATAACCGGAACTCACGGCCACGAGCAGGAACGACATCGCGCCTGCCAGGCAGACGAAAACCAGCGCCGTGCGGCTGCCATAACGCTCGCTCACCCTGCTCAAGGGCAGCAGCACCGCGAACTCCACGACCGCGGTGACCGCGAACAGCACCGAAACTCCCGACTCCGGCACACCGGTATTGACGGCGTACAGCGGCAGGTACACGCCGCGCAGGCTGTCCGCGGCCCGCAGCAGCAGGACGGCCGCGGCGGCGGCGATCAGCAGCCCACGACCATGGCGCACCGGAGCCGGCGTCGATCCGCCACCGGCTCGGCCGGGGTGCTCTTTCGGCGGCAGCCACGCCACCGCCACGTTCAGCGCCGCGAGTGCGGCCGCGACGTGCACTGGACGGAACACCGGGCCGGCAAGGCGCTCCAGTTCCACGGCGACGGCGAAGACTCCCAGGCCCGCCACATAGCCGATGACGTACAAGGAGCGCAGCCCGCCCATCGTGCGTGCGGCGGAGCGCGCCGAGTACCGGTCCGCCATGGCGACGTAACGCGGGTAGACCAGGCTCATGGCCATCACGCACATGCCGGCCGGATAGATCAGCGCGTGCCCTGACGTTGCCGCCAGCACGACCATGCCCAGGCCCGACACACCCGCGCTGCCCGCGATCGCCCACCGGGCGGGGATTCCCCGCAACCACCGGCCGACGGTGAGGTTCAGTGTCGCCGCGGTCAGTGCGGTGAGCACGAAGAAGGCCGCGATCTGTCCTTTGCCCACGCCGCGGCCGTCCAACAGCAAGGGCAACGCGACGCTGATCAATCCGGTGAAACAGGCATTGGCGAGCACGCCCGCCCGAACGGGTGCCGGCAGCCCAGCACGGTTTTCCTGCCGCATCACGTCGCTCCGAAGTCCGGGCTCCGCATACCCCGCGACAACTCGGCGGACAGCGCCGGCAGGTCTCTGGGAGCGCTCCCAGCGAGTACCTTACGGCTCCTGACTCGATCTTCGCAACCCCATGAGTCCCCACCCGGAGTGTCCACAAGGGACTTCAGAGGATCCGGACGGTGGCCGGGCTGTCGAAGACTTCGAATCCGTGCTGCTCGTACCGGCGCCGCGCCGGGTTGCCGTCCGTGACCACCAGCCCCACCGCGCCCAGCCCGGCCGCGGCCGCGCGCGCCAGTGTCCGCCGGAGCAGGAGCGTCCCCGCCTTCGGATAGGCCGGGTGCCGGAACAGGTCGGTGATCAGGAACCCGCCCCACGGCACCTCCCCGGGAAAGTCGTTGAGCAGGAGCCCGGCCACCACCACGCCGCCGTCGGTGAGGACCGCGCTGAGCGGGGACAACGGCCCGTACGCCGCCCCCGCCACCAGTGCCTCGAACCGGTCACGCAAGGCCGCGTCGTCTTCGTACTCCGCCCGGTAGTCGGGGTGCCCCGGGGCATAGGCGGCGCGCCAGGCGGGGAACAGGTCTTCGACGGGCCGGGCCGCCGGCCCGAAGCGCAGCGGTGCCGCCGCGGCCGGGCCGGCCCAGTCGTCCGGCGGGCGCCGCACGGACAGGTCGCACGTCATCCGGTGCGACGCACGCAGCAGCGTCGCTCCCCGCGCCACCAGCTCCGCGGCCAGGGACCGCGGGCCGGTGACCGCCCAGCCGGACATCTCCCGGACGATCACGTCGGCGGCGCCGGGCCCCAGGACCGTCACCCGGTCCGCCCACGGCCGTCCCCCGCTCTCCCGCCGCAGGTAGGAGACCACCGGAACGCCGTCGGCGCCGGCCCGCTGCTCGCGGACCACCACGCTCAGCGCACCCGGTCGTAGACGACCGCCGTCTCCCCCAGCTCGCCCGTCTCCTGGTGGGCCACCCGCCACTTCGTCGACGGCAGGCCGTCGTCGAACAGCCGGGGTCCGCCGCCCGCGATCTCCGGGCAGATCAGCAGGTACAGCCGGTCGATCAGATCCGCCGCGAGCAGCGCCTTGATCACGCTGGCGCTGCTGTTGACCAGGATGTCCCCCGATCCGGACGCCTTCAGCTCGATGACGACCTCCGCGGCCGGGGCGTTCACCAGGCGGGTGCGCTCCCACGGTGCCTCGGTCAGCGTCGTCGAGAAGACCACCTTCTCCGCGTCCACCAGCCACTTCGCGTAGCCGCGGTCACGCGGGTCGGCGTTGTCGTCCGCGGCGACCGTCGGCCAGAAGCCGAGGAAGCCTTCGGCGTTGCGGCGGCCGAGGACCGCCGTCGTCGCGCCCTCCCAGATGCGGGTGAGGTGGCGGCGGGCGACGTCGGTCGTCGCATAGGTGACGATCGCGCCCATGTCGGCGGGCCCGGCGGGGCCGTGGTAGCGCCCGTCGAGGGTGAGGCTCAGGTTGGCGGTCACGGTGCGAGTCATGGTTTTCAGCCTTTCGTGAGGACTTCGGTGAGGTTGTCGAGGACCTGGCCCCAGCCGGTTTCGATGCCGGCGATGAAGGGGACGGCCTCGACGGTCGTCGCGGTGATGCGCAGGCCGAGCCGCAGCCGGGTACCTGCCGGGTCCGGCGTCAGTTCAAGGTCGTAGTGGCCGGTGAAGGAGGCCGGGCCCGTCACCGCGAGATCGAACACGAGGTGCCCTGGCGCGTCGGCGGTGTGCACCCGGCCTTCCGAGCGGTATTCGCCGTCGGCGTCGCGGTAGGCGACCACCGCTCGCCCGCCCGGCTCCGGTTCCAGGACGCAGGTGGTGACCGTCATCGACGGCGGGACCCACCAGGACGCCAGCAGGTCCGGGTCCGTCCAGTGCCGCCAGACGACGTCGCGCGGCACGGGGAGCAGGCGGTCGAACGCGAACGTGCGCCCGTCCGCCCACCGGTCCCGGTCCGCGGCCGCGGTGTCCGCCTCGACCGCGGCCCGGTACCGCGCCAGGACGTCCCGCTCATCGGCGTGCGCCGCCGTGGCGTCGGCCAGCTCCCCGAGACGGACGGCGAACGCGGCCAGGGGTTCGGCTTCGAGGGCGTAGACGCGCCGCTGCCCGAGCGGGAAGACGGCGACCAGCCCGGCCCTGGCGAGGGTCTGGAGGTGCTTGGTGGTCTGCGGCTGCCGCAGCCCCGTCAGCTCCGCCAGCTCCCCGACCGACCGGGGGCGCTCGGCGAGAAGCTCGACGAGGCGCCACCGGGCGGCGTCTCCCAGTGCTGCGGCGATCCGTTCCATGCCGCTAAGTATTCACACAGGAGAATATTCCTGTCAAGGAATATCTTCGGCAGGCAGCCAGCGCAGGCCGTAGGCGTACCCGAGCTGCGGCGCGGTGAACTCCTGCGCCACCTCGCCCGCGCCGTCGAGCGGCAGGTCCGGCCCGGGCTGCGGCGGGTCGGTGAGCACCGAGGGCGCGACGCGGTCCAGCCGCCACACCGCCCGCGGCGGCCGCAGCGGGTCGAAGCGGACCCGCACGGTGAACGACTCGCACGTCACCAGCGGCAGGAACGTGTACGACGGCCGGATCGGCTTGCCGTCGCGGATCCGCAGCACCAGCGAATAGGTGTGGCTCTCCCCGCGCGCCAGCGGACGCGGTAGGTCGAGCAGCCAGCGGAAGTGCCGCAGGCCCTCGCGCTCGCCGTGCCGGATCCGGACGCCGTGCTGGGCGTCGGCCGCGACGCACCGTTCGCCGTCGCGGCCGTCACCCAGGCGCGGCACGGTGAACTGCGCGGAGATCAGGCAGAGCCCTTCGCGGGTCGCCACGATCTCGCGTTCCTCGATCAGCTCCGGCTCGGCGGTATCCAGCCGCACGAGAGCCTTGAGCCGCTTGACGAACCAGCCCCTGTCCGGGTCCGCGTCCACACCCGGCTGCGTACCGGCTTCGATTTCCGCGGCGAGGCGGGCGAACGAGCGGTCGATCCGCCGCCGGGCCGTGCGCTCGGAAACGCGCAGCCGTTCCGCGAGCACCCCGACCCGGTCGCTGAGCAGGGCGTGCTGTGCGCCGGGGGCGATGCCGAGCGCGATGTTCACCGCCAGCCGGTCGTCGGCCGGGAATTCCGCGATCGCCGCGGAAATCGCTTCGCGCAGCACGCGCCGCGCATCGCGGTCGCTCGTCGTCCGGTGGATTTCGCACCAGCCGGAAACGAGCGGCCCGAGCCGGCTGCGCAGCCGTTCGGCTTCCAGCCCCCAGCCCCGGCGCAACGTGGTGAGTTCCCGGAGCAGACCGTCCTCTTGTGCCATCGGAAACCGATTGTGACACGCGGGGTTCCGGGCGATCGGCGGTATTCCGTGGGCCGATCAGGTGATTCGGAATTGGCCAGCCGGTGGCCAGTTCCGCCGCGATTGGGCCAGCCGGTGACCTTTTCCGCTTCGCCGCCTGACCGACCATTTTCCCGTCGACGACAATCGGGAGGAAGGTTGCCCGACCGCACCCACCCGGCCATCGGACCGGCCGACGTCGCCGGGGTCCGCAGGCTGGCCCGCGCCGGCCTGCTCGCCGGCTCGGCCGAGGCCGCCCCGCCGGGCGCGCTGACCCGGCTGCGCGGAGCGGTGTACGCCGTGGCCTGGCCGCTGGTCTTCACGCGGATCACCAAGCCGCTGGAGCGCCGCCGCCGTCACCCCGACTGCGCGCGCGGGCTGGAGTGGCTCCGCCCGGACTGCCTCGACCGTTTCCACGACGACGTCGAAGCGGTGGTGGAGCACGCCCTGCGGCGCGCGACGGGCCCGATCGAGAACCTCGAGGGCTGGCTGGCCACCCGCCTCAGCCCGGCAACGGTCGACGCACACCGCCGCCGCCGCGGCGAACTCGGCGCGTTGCAACGACCTCGCCTCCCGGCCTGGCTGGCCGCGGAACTGGGCGGCGACCGCTGGCTGTGCGACCTGGCGGTCCAGATCCTGGTGTGGGTGGGGGTGCCGGCCACGGCGGGCGCGGAGCTGTGGCCCCTGGACGCCTGGGCGGCCCGCCGCATCGAGCTGACGGGCGACCCCCCGGCGGCCCGCGACACGCTCGACCGCGAGGTCCGCACGGTACTGGCGGCCATGCGCACCCGGCCGAAGTGGCACGCGGAGCACGTGGAGCGCCCGCTCGGGCACAAGCAGGCCCCGGTGGCCCCGGTGCCGGCGGAGTTCCCGGCCCTGCCACTGGCCGAGCCGCACGAAGCGGAGGACGCAAGGCTGGCGGACCTGGCCGAGAAGGCACTGAGGGCAATCGAGCGCCGCTTGGACCGCGGCGAACCCCCGGCAGCAGCGGTCGCAACGGTGATCCGCCTGGTGTTCGGCGGCACCGAGGTGACCCCGGAAGCCGGGTGGCGCGAGGAGGGATCGCGCGACGCCTGGCTGGCGGCGGCCCTGGCGGACCGGGCGCGGGTGGACGGGATCGTGGCCACGGTGCTGGCCATCCTGGACCGCTGAGGGTGGTGTCATGAACGACTCGTTCATGACGTCTGACGACATGAACGAGTCGTTCACAACACCACACCTCACGCCCCAGGCACGTCCTCACGCCACCCCATCCACCACCACGCGCCGACGGGCGTCGAACACCGCCGCGAGCACCTCCGGCGGCCAGCCCGCCACCCGGGCACGCGCTCCCGCGGCCGTCAGCTCGGCCAGCAGCACCGCGTGCACCGCCGCGCGGGTCGCGTCCGGGAGTCTCATGAGCGGGGCCGCTGGTTCGCTCACCCCGGCCTCCTCTCGCTCCGGGCCGCGTCCGCGGGCCCAGACTTCCCCTGACGGACGGCGGTTCAGCGCCACCACGGGGGCGGCGGCACCGGCAGCCGCAGCGGGCAGCCCGGGTGGCGGCCCGCCCAGCAGTCCGCGAGCCAGCGGGTCAGCGCGACCGGCCCGAGGAGGCTGTCCTCCCACACCGGCGTCAGCTCGCCCGCCCGCCGCAGCACCTCTTCCGCCGTGCCGCAGAAGGCGATCACCGCCGCGATGGCCGCGTCGGCGCGTTCACTCGACCAGGCGACCGCGGCTCCGGGCAGCCGGGCCGGGATGGCCAGGCCGGTGCCGACGGTGCAGTTGCGCGCCAGCTGCACGGCGAGATCGAACTCGACCGCTTCGGCGTGGCACTGCCGGGCTCGCCAGCGAGGCGAAGCCGCGGCCGCGTGCAACCCGGCCAGCCGGGCGGCGACCAGCCCGTCCCACACCGTCAGGAGCACCGCTCGCGTGTCGGCCGGATGGACACCGGCGAGCTCGTGGGTGACGGCGCTGAGCCAGGCACACGGGTCCTTGACTTGACGATCAGCGGCGACGGTCACGGCAGACAGTTTCCCACCGCCGTCCACCGCCAACCCCGGGATGATCATGGTTCACCCGCAGGACCACCCGGTCGGTGGCGGCCCGTTGGGCCGTGCCGTAACCCGATCGGGCACTGCGCGTGACCAAATCGTCACAGCTGTGCGATCATGTCGGCGCTCAGTGCCGAGCACGTCCTCCCCGACCGTCTCCGCGAAAGGCCGCCACCGCGTGATCAAGATCAGCAAGAGCCGGGCCGGCACCCAGCGCGTCACCTTCAGCCTGCCGATCGGCGCGCCACCCGGACGAGTGAGCGTCGTGGGCTCGTTCAACGACTGGACGCCGGGGCGGCACCACCTCACCCCGCGGTCGAACGGCCGCCGCTCGGCGTCGGTCGACGTCGAGCCGGGCACGGTCATCCAGTTCCGCTACCTCGGCGAGAACGGCCTCTGGTTCGACGATCCGGACCTGCCCGACCGCGCCGACGGCAACTGCGTCTGCACGACCGCCTGATTCTCAGGACCGGCGGCGCGGCTTTCCCCGCCGGGCCCCGCCGGCACTGCCGCGCCGCGCCGGTTTCGCCGCGGCGGGCTTGCGTTCCGGCCGCTTGCGTTCCGCGGGCGCCTGCTGCTGCCGCCCGCGCGTGCTGTTGACCGTGCGGCCGCGGACGATCCCGATGAACTGCTCCATCAGGTCGGTCGTCTCCTCGTCCAGCCACGACAGCGCCACGCTCGACTGCGGCGCGTCGGCGACCGGCCGGTAGGTCAGGTCGCGGCGGTGGTGCAGCCGAGCGAGCGACTGCGGCACCACGAGCACGCCGATGCCGGCCGCGACCAGCTCGACGGCGTCCGCCGTCGTCTCCGGCCGCGAGACGGCCGGGCGCCCCGGCAGCGACGGCCACTCCAGCGTGTCGTCGAGGGGATGCAGCACGACGTCGTCCGCCAAGTCCGCTGTGGACACTTCGTCCGCCGCCGCGATCAGATGGTCCTTGGGCACCACGACAACCGTCGTCTCGGTGTAGAGCGGGATGGCGTGCAGGCCGTCCCGGTCGATCGGCGAGCGCAGCAACGCCGCGTCGGCAGCGCGCTCCCGGAGCAGGCCGGTCGCTTCCGCGGCGGCCACCGGGACGAGGGTCAGCGGGACGTCCGGCACGCGCTCACCCCAGGTCCGCACCCACTTGGCGGGCGTCGCCCCGGGGACGTACGCGAGACGGAACGAGGTCACCGGGTCAGGCTACCGGGCGGGCCGCTGGCTACCCTGGACGGCATGACGTCGCACAAGACCACCCAGACGATGAAGCCCGCGACGGCGGCGAAGAAGCTGGGTGTGTACCTCGAAGCCACGCCCGCCGAGTTCCGGGAGGGCGTCGTCTCGCGCGACGAGCTGAACGCACTGCAGGCCAACCCGCCCGAGTGGCTGCGCGAGCTGCGCCGCACGGGCCCGCACCCGCGGCCGGTCGTGGCGGCGAAGCTGGGCGTCTCCATCGGCGGCCTGACCCGCGGCGGCATCACCGAACCGCTGACGACCGCGCAGATCGAGGAACTGAAGGCGGAAAACCCCGACTGGCTGGTCCGGGAACGCGCCACCCAGGCCGAGGTCCGCAAGGAAGCGGTGCGGCTCAAGAAGAACGGCTGAGCCGGGGGTGTTCGACACCTGATCGTGTAGTCGAACTTCTGTTCGACGGCCGGTAACGTGGACGTCGTGGACAGAACCTTCGCCCTGCACGCCGGCCCGGTCGCCATCGCCGACCGTCTCGGTGAGCTGTTCGCGGTCATGCGATCGTGGGTGGCTGCGATCTGCGCCCTGCTCGTGGGGATTGAGCAGGGCGGGGTGATGTTCGGAATCCGTTCCGTGGTGCGGATTCTGGAACCTTGCCCGGCAGGCCGCCGAGGTGTTCGTCGAACGGCATCTCCAGCCCGTCCGGCCGAGCCGACCGAGCATGATGGCGGTATGACGCACGACATCTCCGCCGAACGTGCCGCCCTGCTCGATGCCGAAGACGAGCTGGCCGGGTTTCGGGATCGGTTCCTTCCCATCACCGATCCCGGTGTTGTCGCCTATCTCGACGGGAACTCCCTCGGCCGTCCCCTTCGTGCCACCGCGGAACGGCTGCAGCACCTCGTTGCCGAGGAGTGGGGTGGCCGGCTGATCCGGTCCTGGGACGAGCGCTGGCTGACCCTGCCCGAAGAGATCGGGGACGAGCTGGGCCGCGTTGCCCTCGGTGCCGCGCCCGGTCAGACCATTGTGGCCGACTCGACCTCCGTCTGTCTCTACAAGACACTCCGGGCCGCCGTTGCGCTGCGGCCGGGGCGGGACGAGATCGTCACCGACACCGCCAACTTTCCCACCGACCGGTTCCTCGTCGACAGCGTCGCCGACGAGCTGGGCCTGACCGTCCGGTGGATCGACGCCGATCCGCTCGCCGGGGTCCTGCCCGAAGACGTCGAGCGCGTCATCGGGGCGCGGACCGCCGCCGTTGTTCTGTCGCATGTGGACTATCGGTCGGCGGCGATTGCCGATCTGGCCGCCATTACCCGGCTGGCGCACGACCATGGCGCTCTCGCCGTCTGGGATCTCTGCCACAGCGTCGGGTCGGTTCCCGTTGCGCTGGATGCCGCCGGGGCCGACTTCGCCGTCGGGTGCACCTACAAGTTTCTCAACGCCGGGCCCGGATCGCCCGCCTTCCTCTACGTCAACGCCCGGCACCACGCGGCCTTCGGCCAGCCGATCACCGGCTGGATGGGCGCCGCCGACACCTTCGGCATGGCCGCGCGCTATGTGCCCGCGCCCGGCATTCGCCGCGCCCTGTCCGGGACGCCGCCGGTGCTCGGCATGGCCGGTGTGCAGGAAGGCGTTGCGCTGCTGGCCGAAGCGGGCATCGAACGGGTGCGGGCCAAGGCGGTCGCGCTGGGCCGGTGGGTGCTGGCACTCGCCGATGCCTGGCTCGTTCCGCTCGGCTTCACCATCGCCTCGCCGCGGGACGACGAACGCCGCGGTGGGCACGTCACCGTCGGGCATCCGGACGCCGAACGGCTTTCGCGCGTGTTCATCGACCACGGTGTGCTGATCGACTTCCGCCGTCCCGATGGCATCCGCATCGGGCTGAGCCCGCTGACCACCGGCTTCGCCGAGGTGCGGCGGGCGGTCGAGCGCATGCGGGAGCTGGCCGGCTGACGCGTCAGGTGTGCCGCAGCGACGGCGTGGCGTCCACGCCCAGGACGCGCGCCGCGATCCAGGCCAGGCCGTCCGCCGTGCGGGCCGGCGTGTCCGACGGCTGCATCACGTGGCTGAGGACCGCGCGGACCACCAGGTCGATCACCACACCAACCTGTGCCTCCGCGAGGGGTGGCCGGTACGCCGCCACGCGCTCGGCCAGCACGGCCTTGGCCTGGGTCAGCAGCGCGCCGGCGTCGGTCGTCAGCAGCGGGAGGAGCTCGGGGGCCGTGCCGTGGGTCGCCGAGACGATCGCGCGCAGCAGGACGTTGTCCTCGGCCAGTTCGAGCACCGCGCGGACGGCCTCGTAGATCGCCTCGACGAGGTCGTCCGGGTGCCGGTCGAACGCGGCGCCGACCACCGAGAGGAACCGGTCGAGCTCGTGCGCGACCATCGCCTCGGCCAGCGCGGCCTTGGAGCCGATCTCGTTGTACACCGTCTGGCGGCTGACGCCGGCCAGCTCGGCCAGCCGGGCCATGGTGACCGCCTGCCAGCCCGACCGCGCGGTCAGCTCGATCGCCGCGGCGATGATCGGCCGCCGGTGCGGACCGCCCTCGGGCGGTGCCGGAAGTGCCGCGCTCATGATCGTCATTCTAGGCCGTACCCGCGAAGTCCAGAGCCTCCGCCCAGCGACCACGCGCGGCGATCCGCCTGCGGTACTTCATGATCTCCCGCGGCCGGTCGACGGTGAGCGCGCCCACGATCCGCTCGCCGCGGCGGTACAGCGTGACGTCGCCGGTGGTGACAACCTCATCCGCGTGCGGCGTCCCCACGAACTGGACCCGATGGCCATACCAGTCGGACCAGAAGTACGGCACGGTCGCCACCGCCCGCGCCGATGCGGGGTCAAGCGCATGCCTAGCCGCGGCCGCCCCCTGCTCGGCGGCGCTCGTCCAGTGCTCCAGCCGCATCGGCTCGCCGTCGAACAGCGGGTTCGCCACGTGTGCAACATCGCCCGCCGCGTAAACGCCCGGCGGCCCGGCCGCCAGGGTGGCATCGCACACCACGCCACGGTCCCGGGGGTGCAGCGGAACCCCGCTGCCCTCCAGCCAGCCAGTCGCCGGCGCCGCACCGATCCCGGCGACCACGAGGTCCGCGGGCAGCACCTCACCACCGACCAGCCGGACACCGCCAGCCACCCCGGCCTCGACCTCGGAGCCGAACCGCCCCTCGCCACCAGCCAACCGCACACCACCAGCCACAGCGCCGCCGACCCCGGAGCCCAGCTGCCCCTCACTACCAGCCAGCCGCACACCACCAGCCACAGCACCGCCGACCCCGGTGCCCAGCCGAGCCTCGTCACCAGCCAGCCGCACACCGCCAGCCACAACGGCCTCGACCTCGGAGCCGAACCGCCCCTCACCACCAGCCAACCGCACACCACCAGCCACGACAGCGTCGGCCTCGAAGCCGAACCGCCCCTCACCGCCAGCCACAACGCCGCCGACCCCGGAACCGAGCCGCCCCTCACCACCAGCCAGCCGCACACCACCCGCCACAACGGCCTCGACCTCGGTACCCAGCCGCAGGTCGGTGCCCGCCGCGTGGTGGAGTCCGGCCAGCACGGCTCCGGCCGTCTCGCCGACCGCGCGGGCGAGCGGGACCGGGGCCGCCTCGACGATGGTCACCGGCAGCCCTCGGGCGCGGGCCGCCGACGCGACTTCGGCGCCGATGAACCCCGCCCCCACCACCACCGTGCGCGCCCCTCGGTCCAGCGCGGCGCGCACCGCGAAGGCGTCTTCGGCGGTGCGCAGCGAGTGCGCCCCCGGCAGGCGGCGGGCGGTCGCGCCGGTGGCGATGACCAGGGCGTCGTAGCGCACAGCCGTCCCGGCGACGGTCACCTCGCGCACGTCGGTGTCGAGGCTTTCGGCCGGCGCGCCCAGCATCAGCTCGACACCGAGTTCGCCGCGCAGTACCTCCTCGGAGTGGAACGGCTCGACCACCCGCGGCCCGCCGGCGGCGAGGAACGCCTTGGACAGCGGCGGCCGATCGTAGGGCAGGTGCTCCTCGGCGCCGACCAGCACGATCCGGCCGCGGTAGCCGGTGCGGCGGGCGGACTCCACGGCGCGCAGCCCGGCCAGCGACGCGCCCACGACGACCAGCGTCATGTCAGCTTCAGCGCCAGCACGGGACACGCGTCGACCGCGGCGGTGACGTCCGCGCGGTGCTCCTCGCCCGGCTGCTCGTCGAGCACCACGACCGTGCCGTCGTCGCCGACCTCGAAGAAGTCGGGCGCCATTGCTTCACACATGCCGAGACCGTCGCACCGGCCGCGGTCCGCCTCGATCCGCATCACGCACCCACCCGGCCCGGCGCGACGAAGTCGACCTTCTCGCGCACGCCACAGTCGGGGCAGCACCACGAGTCCGGGATCGCCGACCACGGCGTGCCGGGCGGGAAGCCTTCCCGCTCGTCGCCGAGCTTCTCGTCGTAGACGTACCCGCAGCCCGGGCACATGCCGCCCTCGGTGGCGTCGCCGTGGGTGTCGGCGGCCTCCGGCACGGACGCGGTGACGCGGGTTCCGTAGCGCGCCAGGACTTTCGCGCGCTTGCCGGGCTGGATGTTGGCGCGCGCCATGTCGCCGTCGAAGTGGGCGAGCACGCGCGGATCCATCACGCGGCGCCACAGCGGCGGCACGAGCGCGAGGACGATCATCCCGGCGTACCCGGTGGGCAGCACCGGCGATTCGGGGAAGTCGCGCAGGGTCTGGTAGCGGCGGGTCGGGTTGGCGTGGTGGTCGCTGTGCCGCTGCAGGTGGTAGAGCAGGACGTTGGTGGCGATGTTGTTGGAGTTCCAGCTGTGGCTGGGATCGACCCGCTCGTACCGGCGCCTGCCGGGCACGCCGACCCGGCGCCGCAGCATGCCGTAGTGCTCCATGTAGTTGACGACCTCCAGCAGCGAGAATCCGACGACCGCCTGGATCACCAGGTACGGCAGGATCCCGGCGCCGAGCCAGGCGACCATCGCCGCCCACAGCACCGCCGACATCAGCCAGGCGTTGAGGACGTCGTTGCCGAGGCGGAAGGGGTGCTTGCCGCGCCGGGCGTAGCGCTTGCGCTCCAGCCGCCACGCCGACTTCAGCGAGCCGAAGACGGTACGCGGCCAGAAGCGGTAGAAGCTCTCGCCGACGCGGCTGCTCGCCGGGTCCTCCGGGGTCGCGACGCGGACGTGGTGGCCGCGGTTGTGCTCGATGTAGAAGTGGCCGTAGAAACTCTGCGCGAGCGCGATCTTGGACAGCCAGCGTTCGTGGCTCTCCTTCTTGTGGCCCAGCTCGTGCGCGGTGTTGATGCCGATCCCGCCGATGCAGCCGATGGAGACGGCAAGCCCGATCTTGTCGGCGACGGTGAGATCGCCGCGCGCGATCAGCCAGAACGCGACCGTGAAGCCGAGGTACTGGACGGGCAGGAACGCGAAGGTGATCCACCGGTAGTAGCGGTCGTTTTCGAGCCGTTCGAGGACGTCGTCGGGCGGATTGCCGCGGTCGAGCCCGGCGACCAGGTCGACGGCGGGGACGATCACGAGGATCACGACCGGGCCGATCCAGAACCACCCGCCCCACCCGGTCGCGGCGTGCAGGCCGATGGCGAGGAACGCCAGGGACGGCACCACCAGGCCGATCAGCCACAGGTACCGCTTGCGGTCGCGCCACTGCGGTTCGCTCATCACACCCTCCTCCTTGAGGTTTACAGAAGGATAGGTGATGTACAGATTGCTTGACAATCCCAGCCACTTTGTCGAGTGCTGGCGGGCGCGAAGTGTCCTGAAGGGGATTGAAGGTCGACAGCGGCGGCGTTCGAGAACCTCGGAGCCACCCGGCCGGAGTCATCGCCGCAGGCGTCCGGCAAGGTCGCCGGGGTCGCGCGCCGCCAGCGCCTCGGCTTCCGTCACACCCTGCCGCCAGGCTCACACCTGCGCGGCCACCCAGCCGTGAGCCGTCCCGTCGCGACGACGTCGCGAAGTCGTGCCCGGCGAACACCATCGGCAGGCGGCAGACCGGACAGCGGTACCCGCCCGCCCGCGGGGTACTTCCGGGCAAATGTGACACCCTTCTTTCCACCGTCCCGGACACGCGAGACGCCGCATCGATCATTTCACTTTCACCCGTTCGGCCCAATGCCCGGTAGACCGAATTTCGCCGCGGCGCCGGTACCTGAGGAAATACCGGTAATCGCCCCGATGCAGACAGTAAACGCTGTTCGCGGCCCCCTGGACGGCCGTCCGGCAGGTGGGTCAGCGGCACCGGGGCAGCGGGGTTCGTGGTAAAAAACGGACCCTGATCGATTCCGCGGCAACACGGAGGGTGAGGCGAGCGGCAGCTGTGGTGGTTCGTCGTGTCCGCTTCCTCGTCCGGTTCCCCATTCTTCGCCGACCGTCACTCAGGAGTTCGTGAACCGCCGTGCTGAACAAAGCTGACAAGGACGAGTCGGACCGGCCGTACGACAAGTCGATCCGCAAAAGGCTGACCAGGACCGTTCTCATTCCCAGCATCACGCTGCTGGTGCTGTGGACCGCGGTCGCCTCGTACTTTCTCTTCAACGGCCTCTACGTGCGGCTGGTCGCGGTCTCCGTGCGCGAGGTCTCCATCCCCGCCGTGACCGCGCTGTCCTCCCTCCAGCAGGAACGCCAGCTGGCCCTGCAGTACCTGGACAACCCGGCGCTCGGCCCGGCGCGGCTGCAGGACCAGCAGAAAGCCACCGACGAACGGCTCGGCGCCCTGCAGGCGGCCTTCGCTTCGACGATCTCCAGCGCGCCGGACGAGATCGCGACCAAGGTCAACGCGCTGAAGGCCCAGTTCGACCAGCTGCCGGTGCTGCGCTCGCAGGTCAACTTCCGCAGCATCGACCGCGCGCACGTCAACGGCTACTACAACGGCGTGTTCGACACGGCGTCGAGCCTGTTCGACACCCAGGCCCGCATCGTGCCCGACGCCACCGCCGTGCCGGGGGCCATCTCGGCGACCGCGGTGTTCCGGGCAGGCGACATGATGTCGCGGGAGACGTCGCTCGTCTCGACCGCGTTCGCGGCCGGGACGTTCGCCCCCGACGACTACGTGCAGTTCGCCGAGCTGTCCGGCTTCTACAAGATGCAGCTGGCCCAGATCGCGCCCTTCCTCGAACCCGAGGTCCGGGACCGCTACCAGAAGCTCGTCGACAGCGCCGCGTGGCGGCAGCTGTCGGCCCAGGAGGACGCCCTCCTCAAGCACGGCCCGTGGTCGACCGGCGAGCAGGCGGGCGTGCCCGTCAGCGCCGCCGACTGGGAGAACGCCACCGGCCAGGTCTCCAAGGCGCTCACCGACCTGACGATCACCCAGGCGGACAAGGTGTCGGCGGCCGCGATCGACTCCGGGGACGCCCAGCTGCGCAACGTCATCCTCGGCAGCATCCTGGCGCTGCTCGCCTCGCTGGCGGCGATCATCGTCGCGGTCCGGGTGTCCCGCTCGCTCGTCGACCGGACGCTGATGACGCGTCTCGCGCGGCTGCGCAACGACTCGCTCGACCTCGCCCGCAACCGGCTGCCGAACATCGTCCAGCGGCTGAAGAGCGGCGAACCGGTCGACCTGAAGGAAGAGCTGCCGCAGCTCGACCACGGCCGCGACGAGATCGGCCAGGTGGCCGAGGCGTTCAACGTCGCCCAGCTGACCGCCGTCAACGCCGCGGCGAGCGAGGCCAAGGCCCGCAGCGGCGTGCACAACGTGTTCCTCGGCATCGCCCACCGCAACCAGGTCCTGGTCCACCAGCAGCTGCAGATCCTCGACGAGATGGAAGCCCGCGAGGACGACTCGACGCAGCTGGCGTCGCTGTTCCAGCTCGACCACCTCGCCGCGCGCGCCCGCCGCACCACCGAGAACCTGATCATCCTCGGCGGGAAGCAGCCCGGCCGCCGCTGGCGCAAGCCGGTCGCGCTGATGGAGGTGCTGCGGGCCGCGGTCTCGGAGACCGAGCAGTACGCGCGGGTCCAGGTCGAGCAGGTGCCGGACGTCGCCATCGTCGGCGCCGCCGTGGCCGACACGATCCACCTCGTCGCCGAGCTGGTCGACAACGCGACGTCGTTCTCCCCGCCCGGCTCGCCGGTCGAGGTGACCAGCCGCATGGTCGCGCGCGGTGTCGTCGTCGACGTGTCGGACCAGGGCCTCGGCATGAAGGAAGCCGTCCGCGAGTGGGCCAACGCGATGATGGCGGAGGCACCCGAGTTCGACGCGATGGCGCTGCGGGCCGACTCCAGCCTCGGCCTGTTCGTGGTCGCGCGGCTGGCCGCGCGGCTGGGCATCACCGTCACCTTCGACCCGTCCCGCTACGGCGGCCTGCGCGCCACCGTCCTCATCCCGTCCCAGCACCTGGCCGGCGAGCACGGGACCCCGGCCGCCGAGACCTCGCCTGCCGAGCAGACCGCGGTCCTCGCCCCGGTGGGTGCTCCCGCGCCGCAGGCCACGGAAAGCCCGCTCCGTTCGATGGACACGCCCAGCTCGTTCAGCGGCCAGATCCCGATGAAGCGAGACACCAAGCCGAGGCCGTACCCGGCACGCCCGCTCGCCGAGCCCGACGCCCTGCCGTCCGTGCCCGCGGCGGTGCCGGACCCCGAGCCCGCCGCCGCGCCGCCGTCCGCGGCGGAGCAGCAGCCGACCGACAACCGGCCCCGGCTGCCGCGGCGCGAACCGCAGCAGAACCTCGTCGCCCAGCTCGAGCACGAACCGGACGACTCCGACGACGTCGTCGCACCGGGGGAAGGCACCGCGCGCACGCTCGCGGCGTTCCACAAGGGCACCCGCCGCGGCCGCGGCGGGCCGGACGAGACGTAGCCAGCACCCAGGAAAGTCCACACAGGAAAGTCAAGGTCTCGCCGCATGAACGAGTACGGGAACGCCAAACCCGATCTCAACTGGCTGCTCGACGACGTCGTGAACCGCGTGGTCGGGGCGCAGAACGCGATCGTGCTGTCCGCCGACGGGCTGCTGATCGGCAAGTCGGCCGGGATGAGCAAGGACGACTCCGACCAGCTCTCGGCCATCGCCTCCAGCCTGCAGAGCCTCGCCAAGGGGGTGAGCAAGCAGTTCAACCGCGGCCCGGTGCTGCAGAACATGATCGAGATGGAACGCGGCTACCTGTTCGTCTCCGCGGCGGGCCAGGGTGCCTGCCTCGCCGTGCTGGCCGCCGACGACGTCGACGTCGAGATGATCGCCTACGAAATGAGCCGGCTGGTCAAACGGGTCGGGGACTACATGGCGTCCGCGCCGCGCGAGGCGGCCGGCGTCCTGCGGGAGGCCACATGAGTGCCGAAGACGGCTGGTACGACGAAGCTGCCGGGCCCCTGGTCCGGCCGTACACCATCACCAGCGGGCGGACGCCGTCCGACACGGCGCGGCTGGACCTGTCCACCCAGGTCATGACCCTGCGCTCGGAGCAGGAGCCCGCCGGGCTGGGCCCGGAGCACCAGGCGATCGTGCAGCTGTGCCGCCGTCCGGTGTCGGTGGCCGAGATCGCGGTCTACGTGAAGATCCCGCTGGGGGTCGTGCGCGTGCTCGTCGGGGACCTGATCGAACGCGGTCTCGTCATCACGCGCTCCCCCTCCCACAATCCGGTGCAGGCGCCGGACCTCGAAACACTCCAGGCGGTTCTCGATGGCCTCATCAAGTACTGACCCCGCGGGGGCGGACCTGGTCCCCACGCCGGTCAAGATCATCATCGCGGGCGGGTTCGGTGCCGGGAAGACCACGATGGTCGGCTCGGTGAGCGAGATCCCGCCGCTGACCACCGAAGAGGTGCTCACCGAGGCGAGCGCCGGAGTGGACGACCTGTCCGGCGTGGAGCGCAAGACGACCACGACGGTCGCACTGGACTTCGGCCGGATCACCATCTCGCCGCGGCACGTGCTGTACCTGTTCGGGACGCCGGGCCAGGCCCGCTTCTGGTTCATGTGGGACGACCTGGCGCGCGGCGCGATCGGGACGGTCGTGCTCGTCGACACGCGGCGGCTGGAGACCAGCTTCGCCGCCATCGACTTCTTCGAACGCCGGAAGATCCCGTTCGTCGTCGCGGTGAACTGCTTCGACAACGCGCCGCGCTACACCACCGACGAGATCCGCGAGGCGCTGGTCGTGCCGGACCGGGTGCCGATCGTCATGTGCGACGCCCGCGACCGGGACTCGAGCAAGCTCGCGCTGATCCGGCTGGTCAAGCACGCGATGACGGTGGTGCCGGTCCGCGTCTGAGTCCCGGTGCGGGGATCGTCGGCGGGGAACCTCAGGCGGGTGCCATCCGGAGGTTGAAGTGCCGCAACGTCGCGGGCGCTTCGACGATCCGGTAACCGGGCACCCGCTCGGGGTTCTTCGCGATGTCGGCGAGCACCTCGGCCACGTAGTCGAAGTGTCCCTGCGTGTAGACGCGGCGCGGCAGCGCGATCCGGACCAGCTCGAACGGCGCGGGCGTCACCAGCTCGTTGTGCTCGTCCAGCGTCCCGAGGTAGAGCGAGCCCAGCTCGACGCAGCGGATCCCGCCCTCCAGGTAGAGCTCGCAGGCCAGCGCGTGCCCGGGGAACCTGCTCGCCGGCAGGTGCGGCAGCAGGCGTCCGGCGTTGAGGTAGAGCGCGTGGATGCCCGGCGGCTGGACGATGTCGACGCCGGCATCGTTGGCCTGCTGGGCCAGCCGCGCGGCTTCGGCGGCACGGGCGCCGAGGTAGTTCGGGTCGAGGACTTCCCGGAGGCCCTGGGCGACGCGGTCGAGGTCGTGCGCCCCGAGACCGCCGTAGGTGCGGAAGCCCTCGGTCGCGATCAGGTTCGTCTCGCAGCGCTGCGCGAGCTCGGCGTCGTTCAGGCCGATGAACGCGCCCATCGGCGAGATGCCGTCCTTCTTCAGGCTGGCGACGCAGCCGTCGACGAGCCCGAACGCCTCCTCGGCGACCTCGCGGGGCGTCTTGTCCTGGTACCCGCTTTCCCGCTGGATGACCAGCCAGGCGTTCTCGGCGAACCGGGCGGCGTCGAGGAAGATGGGCACACCGTGCGCGCGGCACAGCTTGCTCGCGGCCCTGAGATTGGCCATCGACACGGGCTGCCCGCCGCCACCGTTGTTGGTGATGGTCACCAGCATCATGCCGACCCGGTTCCCGTCCGGACCGGTCAGGATTTGCTCCGCGGCGGCGAGGTCGATGTTGCCCTTGAACGGTTCCCGGCTGTCCAGGTCACCGAACTCGGCGCACGGCAGGTCCCGTGCCTCGGCGCCGAGAAGTTCGACATTCGCCCGCGTCGTGTCGAAATGCGTGTTGCTCAGGGAAATCCTGCCCGGCGCGAGCACGGCGGAAAAGAGCACGCGCTCGGCGGCCCGGCCCTGGTGCACCGGCAGGATGTGCGGGTAGTGCGTCAGTTCGGAAAGAACACTCCGGAAGCGGAAGAACGACTCGGAACCGGCGTAGGAGCGGTCCGCGGCGGTCGCAGCCGCCTCCTGGGCGGTGGACACCGCGCCGGTGCCGGAGTCGGTGAGCAGGTCGATCGTGACCATGTTCGCAGGCAGGTTGAAGGCGTTGTAGCCCGCCGCGGCGAGCGCCTGCTCCCGCTGCGGCCGCGTGGTGATCGGGATCTCGGTGACGACCTGGGCCCGGTACGGCGGAAAAGTCCGCATGTCTGTTTTCCTCCACTGTGACGAACGAGCCGGGGAAGCCCGGTGTTTCAGCGTGTTTTCATCCCGTTTTCAGCGCGAAACACCGAGCACAGGGCGACGGCGGGCGGGCATGACCCGATAGGCTTCCGAGGACAGGTACACCGTGATTCCCGAGCCGAACTCCCCCACCCGCAGCGAGACGTGGGAAATCAGGCCGACACCGTTTCGGAGGTTCCGGCCGGAAACAGCGGAGATCGCGTCGTCGAGCTTTTCGCCGTCGAAGTCGTACTGAGCAAGGATGGCCTGCACCCGCGCCCGCGCGACAGCGTCGTCGGGGACATAGCTGCGAATCGGGAGATAAAGGCTGTAATTGCCCGGCCGGTCCTGGTGACCTTCGACGAACGAGTAGCTCGAGACCAGCGGCCGGTCCCGGAAGGGCCCTTTTCCGCCACCGAGGACCGCGCAGAACTCACGGATCTGCAGCGGGTCGACGCCGGGCACGAGCGCGGCGGCGCGTTCGACGTCGGAGCAGTCCGCGGCTTCGTGCGCCACGTACACCTTCACCCGCGACCGCGGCCCCCGGTCGAGGTCGAGCGCGAAGAAGGCGAAGCTGTCCTGCCCGGCGCGGGGAAGAGCGTGCTCGGTCACCGGACCGAACGCGCCCGGGATGCCCAGCCGCCGGAGTCCCTCGCCGACCAGGGAATCCGCCTGGGCCGGGCCACTGATCTGGGGGTTGAGGTAGACCTTGATCCGCGGGTCGCGGCCGGGGCGGAAGATCAGCGAGTACCACAGGGTGAACGGTCCCTGGCGCTCCCCGGGCGGCAGGAAGAGGTCACTCACCGTGTCCAGCCGGGTGGTGTCGAGGCGGTACTCGGCGGCGACGGAGTCGAGGAAGTCCCGCGGCGCCGACGGCACCGCACTCTCCCCGAGCACGCGTACCGCACATTCGCCCGTTGTGTCAAATGCGACCGAAAATTCGATCGGAGTTGTGTCGTCTGCCACATTCGAGGAGAATGACGGCGGATCCGCGAGACTGCTCTCGCCACCGGGTCCGAGTAACTTACCGAGCAGTTCGCGGGGACGCCGATCGGCGGGGTCGAAACCGAGCACCTCAGTCAGTCTGTCAAGCTGCCCGCCGGTGTGTTCGTAGAGTGATAAAGTGGCCATCGACACACCCGCTCCGACCATGGTTCTGTCATTCACCGTTCATTCGTGCATACCGCATTCTGCGTATGCCATTGATACATACAGCGCAACGAACCGCCCCCTCGGTGGCGCGATATTGCGGCTGGCGATCAGATTAATCGGAAGATTCTGTTAGCGCTACCCCTGTCGGGGCGACAACGGGACGAAGATGTCGTGTCCGAGTGTGCTCATCGTCCGGCAAGTTCACCTGAACACCGCCTGGACAGAACGGCGAAGCACCGGTAAGTCCCGTCCGCTGTGGCCGGCCGCCGCGGCTCGGCACGGTTCGTCCACTACCTACCGTGGTGTGTCCACTCGCACCGGACCGCCTCCTGACCCGCCGTCGAAGGCGGCTTCACGCACCGTGACCCGGGCAATCCGCGGCGGCCGTATTAGGCTGCCGCTGTGCGCACAGCCCGGATCGCGTCGATCCTCCTGGTCGGGGCCGGCCTGATCACGTATTCGGGCTGGCTGCTCGAGTTCTTCGTGCCGACGGGCGTGTCGCCGGTGCGCGATCCGGTGGACGCGCTGCTGACCGGGCCGCCGGTGTTCCGGATCGTGCTCGCGGTCTCGGGGATCAGCTTCTTCCTGGCCGGGCCGCCGCTGCGCCGGCTCGCTCCGGTGCAGTGGCAGTCGCGGATCGGCGCGATGTCGGTCAGTGTGTTCGGCGCGCTCGTGCTGGGCTACGCCGCCGTCCCCGGCAACGTCGTGCTCTCCCTGCTGCTGAACGCGGTGTTCGTGGTCGGCGCCGCCAGCCTGGTGCTGTGGTGGCCGCCCGGCTGGCGCCGGATCGCCGTCGTCGGCCTGGTCCTGGTGCTGGCGACCTGGCTGGCCGTCCTCGTGGCGGGCGTCTTCGGCGAGTTCGAGGGGGTCTTCACCCGGCTGCAGCTGGTCGTCCGGGTGGCACTGCTGGGCGCCGGCGCAGGTTACGTGCTGCTCACCTCGGGGTCGCAACAGGCTCATCGGGACGGCTGAGCGGCCCGTGCCGTTGACCCGCAACGCTTTCGCGCGTCCGGCGAACCGGTGCCGGGGAAGAAAGCCGGTCGCGACTCCGGGACGGCGGGGGCGCGGACGCCCCGGAGCAGGGGGACGCGACCGGCCGGCTCAGGGACCGCCGATCGTCCCCTTCGATCTTCGGCGGGCACGTGCGAGCCTCCCCCGGGCCCCGGCGTCCCCGCACCCGGGCAAGTACCCGGCTCCCTACCCGTCCTGATCGCCCGGGTCAGCGCAGCGTCAACGGCGTCTCGGCCCCGACCCGGGTCAGCTTCTCCGGGTTGCGGACGTAGTACAGGCCGGTGATGCGGCCGTCCTCGACGCTGGCCGCCATGACCCCGTCGAGCTCGCCGTCGAGCCGCAGCACGAGGGCCGGGTTCCCGTTGACCGTGGTGGGCTCGGTGGTGAGCACCCCGGCCGCCTTGCCGATGCCGCCGAGGACCAGCCGGGCCAGCCGGTCGGCGCCGGTGACCGGCCGCGGCACGGCCTGCTTGACGCCGCCGCCGTCGCTCATCAGCACGACGTCCGGGGCGAGCACGTCGAGCAGGCCCTGCAGGTCCCGGTCCGCCAGCGCCCGCTGGAAGGACTCCAGCACCGCCCGGGTCTGGCGCGCGGAGACGGTCTCGCGGGGACGGCGGGCGTCGACGTGCCGTCGCGCGCGGTGCGCGATCTGGCGGACCGCCGCGGGCGTCTTGCCGACGGCTTCGGCGATTTCGTCGTACCCGACGTCGAAGACCTCGCGCAGCACGAAGACGGCGCGTTCGGTCGGCGCCAGCGTCTCGAGGACGAGCATGAGCGCCATCGACACGCTTTCGGCGAGCTCGACGTCGTCGGCGACGTCCGGGGTGGTGAGCAGCGGCTCGGGCAGCCACGGCCCGACGTAGGCCTCCTTGCGGCGCTTCATCGTGCGCAGCCGGTTGAGCGAGAGCCGGGTGGTGATCCGGACCAGGTAGGCGCGGGCGTCCCGCACCTCGGCCGGTTCGACCCGCACCCACCGCAGCCAGGTCTCCTGGAGCACGTCCTCGGCGTCGGCCGCCGAGCCGAGCATCTCGTAGGCGACCGTGAACAGCAGGTTCCGGTGCGCGACGAAGGTGTCGGTGGCGTGGTCGCTCATGGTCTCTCCAGGGTCGCATTGCCGGGCCGGCCATCAAGACACCGGGCGCCGCGAGGTTGTGACATGACGTGGGTCACTTGATTCTGTACCTACTGGTATGTACAGTCCAGGCCATGGGGACCAGGGATCAGCTCATCGACAGCACGCGCGAGCTGTTGTGGGAGCGGGGTTACGTCGGCACGAGCCCCAAGGCCATCCAGCAGCGGGCCGGCGCCGGCCAGGGCAGCATGTACCACCACTTCGCGGGCAAGAAGGACCTCGCGCTGGCGGCCGTGCGGCGCAGTGCCGCGGAACTGCTGGCCACGGCGGAGGCCCAGCTGCGCACGCCGGGCACCGCCGTCGACCGCATCACCGCCTACCTGCGGCGCGAGCGCGAAGTCCTGCGCGGCTGCCCCATCGGCAGGCTCACCCAGGATCCCGAAATCGTGGCCGATCCCGAGCTGCGCGCGCCGGTGGACGAGACACTCGGCCGCCTGCGTGCGCGGCTGGCCGAGGTGCTCGACGAAGGCCGGTCGGCGGGCGAGCTGCCCGCGACGGCCGACACCGCCGCGCTGGCCGCCACGATCGTGGCCGTCCTGCAGGGCGGTTACGTGCTGGCCAGGGCCGCCGCCGCGCCCGAACCGTTCGACCAAGCCGTGTCCGGCGTGCTTTCGCTGCTCGCCGCCCTCTGACGACTCAGGAGTTTCCGTGCACGTCCACCACCTTCCGGCCACCAGCACCGCCGCGCCCGCCGACGCGATCACCGGCAGCGCGTGGATCACCCCGCTCGCCGGTCCCGACGGCCCGTCGCGCACCCGGGTCGACCGCGTGCAGTTCGCCCCGGGCGCCCGGACCCGCTGGCACCGGCACCCGCTCGGGCAGGTTCTCGTCGTCACCGACGGCACCGGCTACGTCCAGCGCGAAGGCGGCCCGGCCCAGCTGATCCGGTCCGGTGACACCGTCCGCGTCGAGCCCGGCGAATGGCACTGGCACGGCGCGACCGACACCACGCCGATGACGCACCTGGCGATCGAGGAGATTCCCGCCGACGGCCGCCGGACGGAGGTCGGCGAACCGGCCGCCGTCCCCGCCGTCACCCGGCAGCTGCTGCTCGACCAGCAGCTGCCGGAACCCCGCCTGGTCGGTCACGTCGAAGTCCGCCGGATCACGATCGCACCGCACCACAGCCCCGGCCTGCACGTCCACAATGGACCGGTCTTCGGCAGCATCGAAAGCGGCTCGGCCGTCTACCAGATCGAGGGCGAAGCCGAGTCGGTGCTCATGCCGGGAGACATCTTCTACGAACCGGAATCGACGCGCATCGCCCAGTTCACCGCCCAGGACGACGGGGTCACGTTCCTCGGGTACTTCCCGGCGGGACCGGGCGAAACCCCGCGCCTGGACCTGGTTCACCCGTCGTAGGCGATGGCGTGCCGGGCGGCGACGGGGTTGATCTTCACCGGGTCCAGCCTGCCATCGGTGAGCACCGCCGGGCCCGCCTCGATCAGGTCCTCGAGGTAGTGCTCCCAGCCGCCCGGCGACGAGATCTGCAGAACCCGCGGCGGTGGCTGGGAAACCGCACGCAGGGCGTGCGGGACACCGTGCGGCAGCACGACGAACGCGCCCTTCCCGGCCACGTGCGACTCGTCGTCGAAGTCGATGCCGAGTTCGCCGTCGAGGACGTAGAGGCACTCGTCGGCCTCGAAGTGGGTGTGCCGCGGGATGTCGCGGACCAGCGTGACTTCCAGCAGCGAGAACCGGCCCTCGGTGTCCTCGGTCATCGCCTTCACCGCGAACGCGGGCGGCAGCCGGACGCGCCCGCGGCGCACCTCGCCGGGCTCCAGCAGGACGAAACGTGCCTTGGTCATGGGGTATCCTCCGCTAAGTGGAAACGGACTCCGATTCCAGATTAGCCGGAGGAGGTCGAGTCTTGTCAACGGAGCGCAGGCCACGCGCGGACGCCGAACGCAACCGGGCGCGGGTGCTCGAAGCGGCCCGCACGCTGTTCGCCGAGCGCGGCGACGAGGTCCAGCTGCCGGAGATCGCGCGCGCCGCGGGCGTCGGGGTGGGCACGGTGTACCGGCACTTCCCCGACCGGCGGGCGCTGGTCGAGGCCGCGGCGGAACAGCGGTTCGCCGAGATCGAGCGGTACGCGCGGACGCGCTGCCTCGGCGAAGGTCCGGGCCTGGAGCGCTATCTCCGGCACGTCGGGAACGTGCTGGCGCGGGACCGCGGCCTGTCGGCGGCCGTCGAAGCGGCCCGCGGCTCGGCGGGCAGCGAGCCCCGCGGCGACGCCCGCGCCGGCCTGGAATCCGCGGTGGCGCAGGTGCTCGACCACGACCGGGCGGCGGGCCTGCTGCGCGAGGACTGCACGGTGGGTGACGTGTTCCTGCTGGTCGGCTGCCTGTCCTCGGTGGTGCGTACCGGCAGCGGCGACTGGCGCCGGTTCCTCGACCTCGTGCTGGACGGCCTCCGGCCCCGAACTGCTTGAACGGGCAACCAGGTGGGAGTACTACTGGCAGCAGGACCGGCGAGGTCCGTTCACGCTTCAGGGGAGAAGCAATGCCACTTGGTTTCAGCCTTCCGGTGTTCGGCAAGGCAGCGGCCACCCCGGGCGGGATCGCGCGGTACGCGCGCGAGGCGGAGAAGGCGGGGGCGGCGAGCCTCTGGGTCGGCGACCGCCTGCTGTCGCCGGTCGCCCCGGCGGTGCCCTACCCCGGCTACGAAACGATGCCAGAGGAGTTCCACACCGCCCAGGACCCGTTCGTCGCACTGACCATCGCGGCGGCGGTGACCGAGACGGCGGTGCTCGGGTCCAGCACGATCAACGCGACCCAGTACCAGCCCGCCAACCTGGCCAGGACACTGACGAGCATCGACGTCGCCAGCAACGGCCGCCTCCTGCCCGGCCTCGGCATCGGCTGGTCCCCGGACGAGTACGCGGCGGTCGGCATCCCGATGAGCGAGCGCGGCAAGCGCCTGGACGACCTGCTCGACCTCCTCGAGACGTGGTGGACGAAGGATGTCGTGTCCCACGAGGGCGTCGGCTACGCGATCCCGGAGACCAACGTGGCACTGAAGCCGGTCCGCAAGCCCCCGGTCCACCTGGCGGGCTTCGGCGAGAAGGCCCTGCGCCGCGTGGCCGAGCGAGCGGACGGCTGGCTCCCGGTCTGGTCGGTGCCCGAGCAGTTCCCGGTGGACATGGTGACCTCGACCCTGGCCAAGATCCGCGAGGACGCCGAGAAGGCAGGCCGCGACCCGAAGGCACTCGGCGTGGCCCTGCGCGTGAACGCGGCCCCGGGCACGACCCCGGAGGACATCGCGGCGGCCGTGGCGAAGATGACCGAGCTGATCGACCCGGACCACACGTTCGTCGACCTGACGTACCTGACGGGCAGCGTGGACGAGCACCTCGACCTCACCGGCCGCCTGCTGGACCTGACGGCCAAGGGCTGAGGACCGCGGTGCCGCCCTTCCCGGAGGGCGGCACCGAAGCCGCTCAGCGGTCGAGGAGGCGGTGAATCCGCTGGGCGCCCTCGGCCACCTTGGCGACCGCGGGCTGCCCGGTGATCGTGTCCGCGTTGAGGCTTACCCGGACGACTGTACGGCCGAGGTGGAAGTAGACGGTGGCTCCGCCGGTCACGTGCTCTCCCGGCATGCCGCAACTGACGTCGCCGACAGGCTGGGCCAGCGGACCGCCCATCCCCTTGGTCGCCATGTAGTCGCAGAGCTGCCGGGTCATGTCGGCCGCGATCGCCGGGCCCTCTGCGTAGATCGTCTGCTCGACGGTCAAGCTTGCCGAGTCGCGCCGGATCCGGTCGAGCAGCGACATGCGGCTGCAGGTGATCTGGATGGCGTTGCGAAGCACCCCGAAGTTCTCGCCTTCGCCGAATATTTCCTTCTGGAGTCCGTCGGTCGGCAGAGCCGTAACCGCAGTGAAGACCTCGGGCGGCAGGGCATCGCACGGTCTGGCGACGAGGTTGTAGGGCTCCGGGTAGCTGCGTTCGGGCATCGACCGGGGGCCCGCGGCGATGTTCCTGGTGATGCCGTCGACGAGCTTGGCCAAGGCCGTTTCGCCGCCGGTCATCGCCGAAAAGGTGCGCACGGTGAGGGTGAAGGCGTTGGCGCCACCGTGACCGCCGTCGTCGAACGCCACGGTCACCTCGTCGTCCCCTTTGCCGGCGAGGCGGGCGTACCGGACACCGTGGGCGGTCGCGACGGTCCCCGACCGGGGCAGCGCGGCGGAACGCCACGCGAAATCGCTGGAGAGCTTGACGTTGAGCGTCGCGAGAACGAGCTCGGGATCGCTGCCGCCACGGCCCGCGGGCCGCTGGACACGGACACCGCACGAGATGGGTTCGTAGGTGGTGCCGGCCAGTTCCGGGCGGTCCCCGCCCGGGCTGAGCCGGGTTCCGCCGACCGTGGCGCGATCGACGTACTTCAGCCCGGCGGCGGTGACGACGTCCTTGGTGAGCACCGCGCACGCGTAGTACACGGGCGTGCCCGCATAGGTCGCCACCGGCTCGCTGCCCGGCTTCTCCACCAGGATGTCCGCCCGCGAGGTGGGTATCTCGGCAGGCTGCCCTGCCGGTGCGGCTTGACATGCGGAGAGCCCGAAAGCCGCCAGGACGACGGCAGCCACAAGACGGCAGGTCATCTTCATCTCCCCCAGTGCGATGAACGGCAACTATGGCACCGCCCGCCAGCGCTCCGGCAAGGGGGAGGTCACACGCTCGCGGTCACCTCGTCCCGCGACAGGCAGGCATCCAGCGATTCGCTGGACGAGCCGGGGAACACGGACGCGGTGGTGGAGCGGCACTACCGCAACCGGCGGAAGGCGAACCCGGCGTCGGCCGCCGCGCTGGAGACCACTGAGACGGCGGCGTGAATCTGGAGAGTTTCTGGACACCTCGGGCCGATCGAGCCAAGACGCGAAGAAGGCCCAGGTCGATGACCTGGGCCTCTGCTTCCCCGCTTGGACTCGAACCAAGAACCCTCCGGTTTATTGGCTCGAGTCGTTTCGTGTCGACGTCAGTCGGTCTAGCTGGGATATTTGCAATCGCTCATGCTCTGAGTCGACGACAGTCGACCTGGTTCCACATGCAATTTCGCCCTTAAATCGCCCCTAGTTCGACAGCCAGGCCGCCGCGCGCCTACCCGCAGTCGCCAACGACGCCATCGGCGTTGTGCCACGCACTCTGGGCGGCTGCCCCCAAGAAGGGACGACCTGACCATCTGATTACAAGTCCGCCGCTCTGGTGTAGTGGTGAGTGTCGCCGCGTGCCGTTCTGCACCGATAAGTGCAGGTCAATCGGTGTTTTCACAGAGTTGGGGTGTCGTGAAGTGTCGCCCAGTGTCAGGCACTACTTCGGCAACGGAGCCCCATAGGAGACGCACAGGCCGCCGTTTCTGGCCCACTGTCGACACGGGCCAAGCCATTCAAGGCGCGCCCGCGCCGGCTGAACCGGCGCGCAAGACAAGAACCAACGGTCATGTGTACAGATTCGGTCCTGACAAACGCGACCACACCCTGCGCTTGACCGGCGGCCGGGGCAAGTGAGAGCGAACGTGCTCCGGGACTGGCACGCCGGCTGCGACAGCTTCGATGTACTCCTTGGCGCCTTGCGCTCCGAGATCAGATGCGGACGCCCGCACGAACCGAAGCGCGTCGAGGCGCTGACCGGAATCGATCAGCTCAGTTATCTGGATCCGCAGCGGGTCACCGCGTTCAATCCCGCGAACTTGCTCGAGATAGTCCTCGATCCACTCACCGGACGCGAGATCACCGGCCGCGTGCACCATGTGCAAACTGCCGTCCACCCCATCGACCAGGAAGGGACCGTGGCCCACCACCATGTCGATCATTTCGCGGGTGCGCACATAACGCTCACCCTGAGCGTGGATCACCCAACCGAGCCGGTGCGGACCGACGTCAGTGATCACCATCGTTGGACCACCCCGCGTCGACCACCCCGCCAGATGCCGCTCCACCACCTCGATCGCCCACGCCTTCGACACCATGACCACAGACTATGGAGGAGGCTGGCGGGTGGGTGACGCCCGCCAGGGACGGAGATCACGCCATGAGCTGCCGACGTGTCAGGAAGTACGGCCCAGGTCAGGACGCCGGCGTCGAGATCGCGGGACGCCGCGGCACCCAGGCCAGCTTTGCAACGTCCTCTCACATGCCGACGAGCAGACGGGTCGTCGGCTCGACGTGGTCTGTAGCTCAGGGTTGAATTCGGCTCGGCATGCTGGCGGGGCCGCGGAGGTGCGCTCAGCCGTTTGGGGCAGCATGTCGGCTTTTGCTCTCTTGGTGGAGCAGGGATCGGGATACTGGGTCGATGAGTCACCGACCTGAGGTGCCGCCAGCCAGTGGCACGGCCAACAGCGTGGACGGTGACGTATCCGGGAACGTAATTCAAACCGGGGCTATCTACGGCAACGTGCACTTTCACCAGCCTCGCCCGTCGGTACCTCTGCCGCATCGGACCGGAGTTCCTCCGCAGCAAGCAGCGGCCTTTCAGGACCGCGCCGGGACGACACGCCTTCTGGTGCAAGCGTTGGAGAGCGGGAACGCCGCGGTGCTGACCGGCCGGCCGCGGATGCACACCGGGGTGGTGTCGGGGTTGGGCGGGGTCGGCAAGACTCAGGTAGCGCTGAATTACGCCCAGCGGCTGTGGACCGCGGGTGAGCTGGATGTGTGGGTGTGGGTGACGGCGGGATCGCGGGAGGCGATCGTGTCCAGCTACGCACGCCTGGCCGCCGACCTGGCCGGCGTTGAGGACGTCGACCCAGAGCACGGTGCGGTGTGGTTGCTGGAATGGCTGGCCGCCAGCCCTGTGCGATGGCTGGTCGTGCTCGATGACGTGCAGAACCCGGCCGATCTGCGTGGCCTGTGGCCTCCAGCTGCTCCAGGTGGGCGGGTAGTGGTGACCACCCGGCGCCGGGACGCCGCGCTCCGCGGACATGGCCGCTGCCTGGTCGAGGTCGACGTGTTCACCGCGGTTGAGGCGGAGGGGTACCTGCGGGCGGCGCTGGCCGACCGGCCTTACCTGGCCAACAGTGTGGCGGAGCTGGCGGTTGAGCTGGGGTATTTGCCGTTGGCGCTGGCGCAGGCCGCCGCATACATGCTGGACCGGGAGCTGTCCTGCACCGGCTACCTAGCGCGGTGGGTCAGCCGTCAGCAGAGCCTGGCTTCGCTGCTGCCCGAACCGGACGGGTTGCCCGATGAGCACCGCGCGACGGTGGCCACAACGTGGTCGTTGTCGGTCGAGCAGGCCAACCGGCTGGAGCCGGCCGGGACCGCGGGGGTGTTGCTGGAGGTGGTCAGCGTGCTGGACCCCCACGGCATTCCCGCCGCGTTGTTCACCACCTCAGCCGTGACCGACCTGCTCGGGGATCACGTGGGACGGGAAGTCGGTGCTGAGCAGGCATGTGACGGGCTGGGGTGCCTAAGCCGGCTGAACTTGATCACCCTGGACCCTGCGTCGGAAACCCGGACGGTGCGGGTGCACGCGTTGGTACAGCGCGCCACCCACGACGCCTTGCCCAGTCAGCGGCATGCGGCGCTGGCAGCTGCAGCGGGTGACGCGTTGCTGGAAATCTGGCCTGATCCGGAGCGCGACGCCGCGCTGGGGCAGGTACTGCGTGCCAACACAGACGCACTGGCCGCGATGGCCGGCGAGCACCTCTGGAAGCCCGACGGACATGCCGTGTTGTTCCGGGCGGGGGACAGCCTCGGCGACCGAGGTTTGGTCACCGAGGCCGGAACCTACTATCGCCGGCTCCGCACCACCGCCGCAGAACAACTAGGCCCGGATCATCCTCATACCTTGGCCACCCGCCACAAGATCGCTCATTGGCGGGGTGAGGCGGGTGACCCAGGTGGGGCCGCGACCGCGTTCGAGGAGCTGCTCACCGACTACGAGCGAGTTCTGGGCCCCGACCATCCCGACACCTTGACCACCCGCCACCACCTCGCCAGATGGCGGGGTAAGGCGGGTGACCCAGGTGGGGCCGCGACCGCGTTCGAGGAGCTGCTCACCGACTACGAGCGAGTGCTGGGTCCCGACCATCCCGACACCCTGTCCACCCGCCACCACCTCGCCAGATGGCGAGGTGAAGTGGGTGATCCGGCTGCGGCCGTCGCCGCGTTCGAGGAGTCGCTCACCGATCACGAGCGAGTGCTGGGTCCCGACCATCCCGACACCTTGACCACCCGCCACCACCTCGCCAGATGGCGAGGTGAGGCGGGTGATCCGGCTGCGGCCGTCGCCGCGTTCGAAGAGTTGCTCACCGACCGAGTACGGGTGCTCGGCCCAGAGCATCCTCGCACCTTGATCACCCGCCACAACATCGCGTACTGGCGAGGTAAGGCGGGCGACCCGGCCCGGGCCGTCGCCGCGTTCGAAGAGTTGCTCACCGACCGGCTACGGGTGCTCGGCCCAGACCATCCCCACACCCTGACAACTCGCCACCACCTCGCCAGATGGCGAGGTGAGGCGGGTGATCCGGCCGGAGCCGTCGCCGCGTTCGAAGAGTTGCTCACCGACCGGCTACGGGTGCTCGGCCCAGACCATCCCCACACCCTGACCACCCGCCACCACATCGCCCGTTGGCGCCATCAATTGTCTGGGAAACCGCCCTCTTGAGCAGCTCGTCGATCGATCGTGCGACCCCGGTTTATGCCGCTGGAATATCCGCTTCTGCCGATGAGCGAACTCGAGCTGGTCTTGGTGGCCAGCGATTGATCAGCACGGTGCGTAACAGGTCCCGTGGACGAAGCGACTGTGTGCGGTAGTCAGATTCTTACGTCGACGACAAGTTGGGACGTTCGAACGCCCAGTAGAAGCGAGAAAGCTTAAGACGACTAGCTTCGGTTCCAGACGATGTCGACCTCCTGCGCTATCGTCCACACCAGCTCTGGCCGCGCCGAGAGTAATTGATTCACAGCTTGAGCCCACTCGACTGCGAGTATTGCCTCCGCCACGATCGTGACTTTGCGCTCCTGCGGCAGGTACGGCTGGAGTCGCAGCAGGTACAGGGCTCGATTCTCGGCGTCGGTGGAGATCCGGGCGACAGCTTCGGCTCGCTCCACGCAGGGGCGGACCAGGGCGGCGCGGACGATCCTGTCAATCGCATCTTCTCGCGAATCGGCCTTAGAGATGGCTCGAACCTGCCGATCGGCCCGGTCGGCATCACCGACGGCCTGGGCCGCCTCGGCCAGGTCGGCCCGGGTCGAGCTCACCCACGGTTCAGTATCAGGTGCCGCCTCGACGATCCGTTCACCGGCGTCGAGGAGTCGGCTTGCCTGGTTGGCTGGGCCGCTCTTGGCTAGTTGGGCCAACGCGGTTGCGCAAATGCCGGGATTGGAAAAGGTGCCGACAAGCTTCTCCGCAGTCGCAAGGTTGCCGATACGGGCGTGTCCGGTCGCTACTCCGGCGAGAGCCGCTTCCCGCTCATCGGTGTCCAGGACAGCGTCGGCAACATCTTCTGCGTACGTTAACAGCTGCTCGGCTAGTCGGCGCTCGTCGCAGTCGATCGCGGCCAACGCGATCTGCGCGGCCGCGAAGACGCGGCGGTGGCCGGTGGAGTCGACGTGCCGGCCTGCCTCGTCGAGAAGGCCCTGGGCTCGATCTCGCTGGCCCACTGTCGCGGCGGCGCGGGCGAGGTTCAACAGACCGTCGATCAGTTCGCCCGGGTCGGTCATGGAACGCACGATCGCTTCGGCCCGATCATGATCACCGGCGGTCAGCAACCCAGAAGCTACCCACCCGCGCAGGTCATCCCGCTCGCCCTCGTCGGCCACAGACTCAATGGTCCTCAGCGCACGCTCGACAGCGACCTCTACCGGGGCGGACAGCTCGGCCGAAACTGCGGTCTTCAGAACGGTGACCATCAAGAAGACGCGTTCGTCCGCGTCGAGATCGTCGGTCAGCGCCACAGCCCGTTCGAGCAGACCGGTAACAAGGTCGGCGCTGGGCCCCTCCGGTCCGGGGTGGGAGGCGTGCGCGCGTGCAAGTTCGGCCAGCGTCGTTGCCCTGATCCCCGGCCAAATGACCGACCGAGCGCATCGTTCGGCATCGGCGAGAAGGTGGGACGCACGTTCAGTATCGCCTGCGCGAGCACAGGCGGAACCGGCGTCGGTCAGTGCACTGCTACGCGAAGCAGGTTCGGCCACCATCTTCGCCAACTGTTCGGCCCGCTGGTGGTTCCCGGCCTCGGCCGCCGCCCGGGTGAACCGGACCAGCGCCCTGTCCCGGACTGCGGCCGCAAGGCCACCGGTCAATTCTTCGGCGCGGTGATGATTCCCGGCTTTCGCAGCGGTGCTGGCGATAGCCTGGGCGATGCGACTCGCGGCACGCTCCCGAGACTTCGGATTAGTGATCGACGGCAGTAGCTTCCCGGCTAGGTCGTGGTCTACCTCAGCGACGGCGGCAGTGATCTCCTCGACGGCTCGATCTCGCTCGTCTTGCTCCGAGATTGCGTTGACTATTCGCAGAGCTCGCTCGTGCCCGCAGAGCCGAGTCGCCCTGTCCGAGATCTGAACCAGGGCCTGGTTGCGGCGGCGCGGGTCAGCGACCAGCTCGATCGCAGCCACGGCTTCGGACACCAAGGATTCAACACGGTCTCGCGCGCCGGCTCTCGCTGCCGCGGTTGCGAGATCCACCAGAGCCGGACCACGCCAGCGCGGATCGCTGACCAGTCGCGCCGCTTCTCCTGCCTCATCAATTAGGGCATCCGACGCGTCGCCAAGCTTATTCGCCGCCAGCGCACAGGCGATCAGCGCCCGGCTCCGCGCTTGCGGGCCACGGACGGTCCTGGCATGCTCCATCGCCTCGCCGATCAAAGTCCGGCCCTCGTCGATGCCAGCCCATTCAGCAAGCGCCACCAGAGCGTCACTTCGCCAGTCGGGCTCTCCCACGGCGCGGGCGAGACGGGCCGCCCGCGGCAGGTCGCCCAGCTTGCCTACGGCCTCGGCCACCTCCGACAGCAAGAAATCATCGGGGGCGGCGCAGGCGATGGACTCAGCCGCGGCAAGGGCATCGGTCGTGTGGTCCTGTTCACCGATTTCGGCCGCCGCGGCCGCGATGGCGAGTAGGGCCTCCCCCCGATCGTCCTTGTCCGCCATCGACAGGGCGAGGTTCGTCGCACGGCTGTGGCGGCCGACGAGGGTCCAACCGGCGGGAAGCTCCGTCGGGACGGCGCGGTTGCGATCGCGGAGTCCATCACGATGGACAGCGAGCCGGACCAGTGTCTCGAGGTCCGGTTCATCGGCAGCGGCGACGAGGTCCATCGTCGTGGCGATCTCGGTGAGGGCGGCCGTGTCGCCACCGGAAATGTCTAGCAGGCGGTCCTGGCGGGCCGGGTCGGTGCCCAGCGCGACCAACCGGGGTAGGTCCGCCTGTTCGCGGAGCAAATTGTGGTAGCCGCGCAGCAGATACTCCGAGGTCGACGTGGGCCAGCCACGGCGGCGGTGCTCATCAGCCCAGGTATGCAGGCGGTCGCGATAACCAGCCAGGCGTGTCAGCCCCAGCACATCGCGTGCCGCCACCTGAAGTTCTTCGTGCCCCAGCAGATACACCCGGGGCCCGGTCGTAGGAGCGTAGTGCGCGGAACGATCAGCGAAGCTGCGACCGGCGACGGTGCGCAGGTGGTCGTCGACCTCGAAAAGTGACCAGCCGGTCAGCTCAGCGAGGTCCGCTGCGGTCAGGCCGCCGCCCGCGGCGGTGAGCAGGCCTAGCAAGTCCTGCTCGGCGACGGTCCCGCCCAGTAGCCGCTTGAGGTCACGTTCCATCTCGTGGCGGATTGCGATCGCGTGCGGAGAAGCCGCCAAGGTCCGCACAATGGTCGGGTCACGCAGCGGGTGTCCGGAAGGTACGTCACCGGGGACTGGTGGGTTTGGCCGGCCCGCAACCAACACCCGCAGCCCGGCCGGCGGCTCGGCCGGGAGCAGACCCGCAATGCTGTGGCCGTCCGGGTCGGTAGTCACGCCGCGGTCCTCGTCGAGGCCGTCGACCACCAGCACCAAGTGCTCACCGCGCTCGCGACACGCCTCGGCGGCCTGGGCCAGCAACCGGAGCAGATGCGACTCGCGGGTCGACTCCCCCAGCAGCCGCGGCGGCTCCTGGTCCAAGATGGTGAGCAACTGCTCCAGCACGTTGTCGGTGAATGCCACCCGGTCGTTTTGGCTGGACAGGCGCGCAGTGACGAAAAACGACACGACTCGCACACCCGGTGGCGGCGCGAGAACGAATGACGACAGCAACGCCGACTTGCCCGTCCACGCCGCCGCTCGCACCCACCGGTAGGTGCCAGCGGTCTCCGGAGCCGTGCAGAAAGCATCCAGCTCAGCCAGTTCCTCGTCCCGGCCGCGGAGCTCCGCCGGTGCGATCCGACGGACCTGCGCCATGTACGCGGTCCGTACAGGCGCACCGGTCACCAGCGAAACATCGCCGATGTGCACACCGGTGTTCGCGTAACCACCTCTCGCCGTCGCAGCGCCGGTCCGCGCCGCGGATGCTCGGGAGGCTCCCATGCTCGGCACCTCAGTCGAGGTGGACGCCGGTATTGGCGGTCCCGCCGTCGGACGCGTCGGCGTCGCCAGTGCGGATCGCCCGGACCGAGCCCGTCACCTTCGCCGCCTTGGCCCTAACACCAGTGTTGGCCACTCCACCGCGGCCTGATCCGGCCTTCCCCGTGCGGCTCGCCGTGACTGGCGGCGTCGCGGCTCGAGACGTGGCCTCCGCGGTTCGCCCGGAGGGGCTTCGCAAGGCGGCCCACACGGCGACCCCCACGGCAGCCAGCGAGCCTAGCGCCGAGACTGCGGTCGCGATCTTGTTCGCGTCGTCCCAACGGGCCACAGCAAACCATCCGCTGAGCCCGGCGACAACGAAGAGTGTTATGACGAGAGTCACACGTCCTGCGTTCACATCATCACCATCGCGCACCGACCGACTGCGTAACAACCCGGCCCACAGCGCCACCCATGCACAAACCGCTCCATGGAGCGAAGGAGCAGCCCAAAGTGCCCAGCCAACTCGCCATCCTAAGGCAACTCTCGCCCACACTCACCTCGACGAACACGGCCACCGCGTACCTCCAGTCCATGCCCGGACCGATCTACGGCAATGCTGGCGCCGGTGGTGTTCTAGTCGCGCCATGTCCCATCACCGTTACGCATCCAATCACTGTGCGTGAACGCGCTCTCATGCCGCTGGTCGCGCCGTTACGGCCTACGCGCCTGCCCGAGCCAGGCAGACCTCTGTGGAAATCACAGTGCCAGACAGGTCAACGCCTCAGCAGCGAGCCGCCGGACCTCACTCCAGTCACGGTCCCCGAACCAGGCCGCATCCGTAACTCTGCGGTCGGCTCGTCGGCGCCCGAGTGGATGGCTAACGTCCGCTCAGCCGCCAGGGGTCTACCTAGGGCATTATCGCCGTCACTGGCCGGTGCCGGGGCTCGACGTGCAGGCCGAGCAGCAGGCCGCATCGGTCGACCGGGCACAGCGACAGCTCGACCTGGCCGTAGATCGTCGCGCCCCATCGCAGCTCGATCAGCCCGACCCCGGCGCGGACGGCAGATGGCACCACGACCAGCTGCAGGCGGCGAGGCTACCTGACCTTCGGTGACCTGCGCGGCGGTCGAGGGGTCGATCAGGGCCCACCAGCCACCGCCGTGACTTCGGCAAGTCGAATTGATGGCAGCTACGTTGCCGTGGTGATGCTTACGGGGACGTTGATCTGTGGGGCGACGGGTGTCCAGACGTCGACGTCGAGGTCTGGTGTCTCGATCGAGAGAATCAGGGCGTAGCGGGCGCCGTCCTCGCTGCGGTCGCGTGCCTTGTTTTCCTTCCACCAGCCAGTGACCGGGAACACGGCCAGAGCGCCGCGCTGGGCGAGGTCGGCGGCGTTGCCGGTCCAGATGTCGGTGTGCAGGGCCCCTGGTGCGCGCTCGTCGTCTGGGCCGAAGAACCACTCGCCGGTGTCACTGCTGAAAGTGGCTCGCTGCTCGTCTTCGGCCAGGGCCTTCTCGTTGATGCGCTTCTGGAACTCGGCGTTGGACTCGGTCGCCCGGCGGATGTCGAAGCGAAGACCGTGGGAGGCGCAGCTGTAACGACGCTGCCAGCCGCGCCGACCCGGGTTGAGTTCGATGAAATACGACAACGTCACCAGCAGACGGACCTGCGCCTCCCCAGGTCGGCGAGCACGTCGATGGGCCAAGGTAGGTCGTGGTAGTGGATCTCCCGCATGGTGCCAGCGGCGAATGGGTGGATGGTGTCCTGGACGATCAGGGGCAAAGCATCGGTCGCACTGCGGTGGCCCGGGCAAGGTCAGGCACGCCCATGCCGTAGCGGCGGTGCAGCGCGATGCGGGGTGCCTTCTTCTTGTTGGCCGGGAATTGGGCCTTCATTGCGGGTGTCCACTCGGCGGAGTGCACGATCAGTGCCCGCACGGTCTCCGGCCACAACGCCGGGTACTCCGCCATCACCGACGCCGACAGGCTGCGGCCTGCGCGGTGGCGGCGATGGTGGCATGCGTCGTGGTCAGCAGCCGTGTGGTTCCTAAGGGCGCGTTGGTGGTCAGCAGCTGCAGGTTCAGCGGGGTGTCGAACAAGGTGCCGTCCGGCGACCAGGCGACGTTGCCGCCCTCGAGCACCACGTCGGGCTTGACCGGCCAGGCCCGGCTGAACGCCATCGAGGTGCGGCTGAACGGCGAGAGCTCGCCGCGGGGTGCCCAGGGCGTCCAGCCGGCGAAGTCGGCGGCGGCGCCGGTCATGGAGCCCAGCTCGGTGTACGCGCCGACGGTCAGGACGTTCCACGCCTGGGCCGGGTCTTCCGCCGGTTCCAAATCGCTGCGGTCGAGGTGCTGCTCACCGGGATGCCAGGACCGCACGTTGCCGGCCGACACGACGAACAACCGCTGCGCGTCCTGGTCCGCGTCGTCGAGGAACACCAACCCGTCCTCGCCGGCGAGGACGCTGCGACCGGCGGCGAGCGCCTCGAGGCTGGCCGACCAGTACGACGGCTGCCCAGCCGCAGCCACAGCTGCCGCACCGTTCGGCGATGTCGTCGCAGGTGCGGTCACGGCGAGCGAGTAGACCCGCCGTCGATCCGGCGCCTGAATCTCTGCTCGGCTCGTTCCCGCGGCGGTGACCGCGCCATAGAGGTCGGGAGCGTTCTGCAGCGACGCCACCGCGACGACAACTACCGCTTCCTCGTCGAGCTACACGCCTGCCAGTGCGGGATGCTCGGCGAAATCGGCCTCGTCGACGACCAGCAGCGGCACGGGATCGGAACCCGGGTTCTGGCACAGCTGCGCACCGAGCTGCCCGGATACCGCTGGTTCATCACCCCGGAGAAGACGAGCTCCCGCCCGTTCTGGGACCGGATCCCCAGGGCCTACCCCGGCGAGTACCTCCTCAGCGCCCGCCAGCACATCGGCTGCGAGCACCTGCTGTTCTGAGCGGCCCGGCAGCAAGGCGGGCATCTTCGTCACCGGGCTTATCGCGGCGTGACGTCGCTGCTCACGAGCAGCTCCCCGGCCGCGGCACGCACCACACGGACCCTCATCAGCAGCGCCCGCACCGGTCTGGACACCCGGCCCGCGGAGACACCGCAGCGCCCGCAGGCCGCGGCCGAACCCGCCGACGGCCGGGCACGCGCCGACCGCTCCGCCGCGGGTCAAGCCCGCAGCACCAGCTGCGCACACACGGGGACGTGACACCCACCGCACGCCGCACCCGTCGACGAGCACCACACGCTCTCGAGCCGAGCCTGTCCACCCCGACCGCGGGCCCGCCCGGCGACGGCCCGCCGCCTGGCCGCCACCACCAAGCCCGGGCGCCCCGCGCACCGACGTCGAGGCCCCTGCGGACGAGGCCCGCCCGCGCACCGCCCCCGCCCGCCACCCGGCCCGGCGCCCCGGCCAACCGGCAACGACGACCTCACTTCCCCACTCGCCCTCGCCGAGCGCGGCCACCACGCTTCCGCTGCATAACAGTCCTTCCGACCGCGCCGCCGCCGAGCAGCCAGCCACCAAGGGCCGCTGCCACGCCCGGGACCTGCAGGATCCCGAGAAGGCAAACAAACAGCAGCGCCGCGAGCATCATGATCAACACCCCGACGCGCACCGTGTTGCCGGTGTCCGTGACGATCGTCAACACAAACTGGAAAACCTCAACCTGACTCATATCTACCTCCATGAATCGAATTAAAATTGCTAGCCCACCTCCATCCGGACATGAACTACAGGGATACTACATGTGGGGGCCGCAGGTTCAAAGAAGGTCTTTTACCTGGGAAAACACTGACAACAAGGAACGTGATCTGATTACGTAAAAGGAATCCGGTAAACCCGGCCCGGGTACTCGGTACGTCGAGCAGGCACGCCTTCAACGGTCACCCGAATCCGCCCCGGCCGCCACACGCCGGCACCACCGGGAAACCGCAGCAGGAGCGGTCGGCGCGCGCCCCACGGCCCCGACGACCGCAACCGCTGACCTTAGCCACATGGGGCCTCGCAGGCGCGGATCTCGCAGGTGCGGACCTCCGCGACGCGGACCTCGGCACAGCTCACCACGACCGGGCTACCGTCGTCACCGGCGTTTCAATCAGCCCCGAGTCCAAGGGCGCGTGATAGTGACTACCGCCCGAAATCCGGCGTTACCACCGCGCCGAGGCGAGCCCGCCCCAGGCCCCGCCGCACCGACCCCCGCCACCGCCACCGCGGGCCGCGGCAAACGAGCAGGTTGACCACGACACCCCCAGCACCTCAACACTGCGGCCAGCGACCAGCCCAGCGGCCGCGACGCCGCCCCGAGAACTTCCGGTACAGGGCGTGACACCTCCCCAGCCAACCGCCGACGTGGGTTGGCCACGCCGGCCCGCCGACACCCACACCGGGCACCGACCTAGGGCGTGCCGCCATCGGAGCAGCTCCTCGATGATCGCCTTCAGCATCGGAACGTCGCCTTTGGACACTGCAAGAAAAGCCAGCAGCAGAAAGCCTGCGATCAGCAGCACCTGCAGGGACTTTTCAGTCGCGTAGCGCCGCAGCCACACCTGCAACCGCAATGAGGGCGATCAACACCGCAGCGACTGCGATTTCGTACCAGGCCATCTAGCCCCTTCCCAAGCGGTCTTTTGGCGCAAGATCAGGGGGCGAGATGCACTCGGACGGGTGAAACACCCGAAAAGAGTGTTCAGCGCGGCTCTCGCTGACACTGCCTAGCTAGGCGCTGGCTAGTTTTGGCGAAGGTTGCCGATGACGGCTTCGGCCATTTTGGCGACTCCGCCGCAGCGGTCGTTGGCCCAGTAGTTGCCGGGCAGGTCCTTCCCGCAGATCTGGAAGGTCAGCATCTGCTGGTCGGTGACCTGGACGGCGACCGAGCAGTCGTCGGTGCTGCCGCGTTGGTGGTAGACAATGGCGGGCAGGCCCTCGATCGAGGTTTCGGTCCACGGTTCGAACATGTCGCCTTTCCGCGCCGGCGACTCCGCCAGCTCGGTGAGGGTGCGTGGGCGCGTGGCCGGTTTCGAGGCGGTGGCGTTCGTGCCGAGGGGCGTGACCCAGGAGCAGCCGTAGATGGGCGCGGTAGCCTTCCGGAACGCGCTGACCTCGGCGGGTGGATCGGCCGCAACGGCAGCGACCTGGTCTTTGGTGAGCAGGCTGCACGGGTCGGTCTCGAACTTGGCCAGGTCAAGGGGCTTGTCGACCTGGTCCAGCGGCAGCGGCGCGCCGGTCTGCGCGGGGGCTGGGTCAGTACGCGTTCGGGTGCCGAAGGGCCGCACCCGGTGAGCACGCTCGCCGCCACGAGCGCGGCACATCCGAGGGCTCGTGTCTTCATTCCGGAGCTGCTGATGGGTCGATGCGCCATTGCTTCGCGTTGTCCATTCCGGAGTTGGTGGGCATCGGGGGCAGGTCGGGGAAGTCGGTGTCGCCCTGCACGATGGCGGTGGCCTGCGCCTGGAAGTTGCCCAGCGTGGAGACCGCCTGGTTGAACAGCCCGGTGATGGCGGTGACGAGGTTGGCGAACGCGTCGATGACGGCGTCGATGACGTCCTTGGAGGTGAATATGTCGACGATGGGAATCCCGGAGGTCACGATCGCGACGATCGTCTTGTAGCCGAGCTTGCCGAGCTCGGCGGCGCAGGTGCCGATGAACTCGATGGCTTTGCTGTAGGTCTCGATCACGCAGGCGGCGATCCCGGAGAGGATGCCGGACATGCTGCCGACGACGTCCTGCTGGTCACCGAGCGCTTTCCCGACGGTGCCGGCGTAGGTGTTGAACTGGGCGGCAGCGCGTCCGGTCCAGGTGCCGGCCACCGCTTGGACCGCGTTGCTCGCACCGAAGATCGAGACGATGCTCGCGTCCTCGCCAGGGCGATTGACGAGCCGGTTTACCTGACCCAGCGGAAGAACACTCCGGGGAAGTACGTCGGACTCGGGACTCTGATCTCGACGCTCGGTAAGCACGGCTTGGACGAGTCCTGGGGCAGGTATCTCTCCACACTGCTCGCCGGCCCGACGGGGTGGAATCTGCGGAACGAGCTGGCACACGGGTTCGTCGACGAGGTCTCCGCGCCCATGGCCGCGCTGCTGATCCAGGCGGCGCTCTACGTCGCCAACCTCGCCCCGCGCGCGGACGAGCCGCCGCCGACGCCAGAGGCCGAATGGGCGCACCGCTCGAGACGTACATGCAGACCGGCCGCAACCTGCGCCCCGTCGAGAGCACCGGGCAGCAGACCACAACTCGCCGCCGCGGAGGCTTGGGAGGCGGCCGGCCAGCCGGACACAGAGTCGACCGCAGCGAGCGGCGCCGAGTTCGCCCCGTCCTACGGGTTACGCAGCGCGTCGGCGAACCGCTCCTCCATGAGTTCGTACTTGCCGAGGACAATGTCGTCCTGCTGCCGAAGTAGCGGACGAACCGGCCCCCCTCCGGCCGGGCACGGTCAGCTTTTAAGCACCCCGTTCTGCGTACGACGCGTCGCAGAACGTCGTACAGACCCATCCTGCCTGGCCGCGGTTCGGCATGCCCGCGTCGCTGAATGGCACGCCGTGGTCTGCTGGTGCACGCAGCCGGGCAGCGTTGTGCCTATCCTTGGACGATCGTCTAGACACTAAATCGCCCCTCGACCGCAGACGCGAAGAAGGCCCAGGTCGATGACCTGGGCCTCTGCTCCCCCGCTTGGACTCGAACCAAGAACCCTCCGGTTAACAGCCGAATGCTCTGCCAGTTGAGCTACAGGGGAATGTCGCTCACTTCCGGTGCCGGTCTCTCCGACCGACAAGAAGAACTTTAGACCATGCCTCCCAAGGCCTTCACACCACCCCCCTCTTTACGGCGGCCACCCCCTGCGGGGTGTTTTCCTGGACAATGGACAGTCGGACGACCTAACGACGGAAGGCGTGGACGCGGATGAAGAAGTTCCTGCTGGGGGCGGGCCTGGGGTACGTGCTGGGCGCCAAGGCAGGCCGGGGGCGGTACGAGCAGCTCGTGCGCACCTACCGCCGGGTCGTCGACCATCCGATGGTGCAGGGCGCCGCCGGGGTGGCGCGCGCCAAGATCAGTGAGAAGGTGCGGCGCTAGACCTGGGCCACCACGAACACGCGGCGGAACTCGAACCACGTCGTCCCGTCGGGGCGGGGCGGGTACGCCTCGTCGAGGCGGGGGGCCAGGTCCGCGCGGAACCGGGCCCACTCCTCGTCGGTCAGCTCCGCGCGGATCGGGCGCAACGCCGTTCCCGTGATCCACTCCAGCACCGGGGACGGCCCGCGCAGCGGCTGAACGTACGTGGTCTCCCAGGCGTCGACGCCGCAGCCCGCGTCGGCCAGCAGGTTCGCGTAGCCCAGCGGGCTCAGGACCGCGTCGTCCTCGCGTAGGACGACCTCCGCCAGGCGGGACGCCCAGGCCGGGGACGCCGCCAGCTCGCGGGTCAGCACGTGCGACGGCGCGGCGAAGTTCCCCGGCACCTGGATCGCCAGATACGCCCCCGTCGGCAGCGAGGCTGCCCATCGACGCAGGAGCGAGCCGTGGTCCGGCACCCACTGCAGGACCGCGTTCGACACCACGACGTCGGTGTCCGGGGCCGGTGTCCAGTCGCGGACGTCGAGCAGGGCCGCGTCGAGGCCGCGGGCGCGGGCCGCCTTCACCATTTCGGGTGAACTATCGCTGCACTCCAGGGTGGCCGAGGGCCAGCGGTCGCGCAGGGACACCGTCAGGTTGCCGGGGCCGCAGCCGAGGTCGACGACCCGACGAGGCTCCGTGGCGCCGATGCGGGCCACCAGGTCGTGGAACGGCCGGGCCCGCAGGTCGGCGTAGTCGAGGTACTTGTCGGGATCCCACACGGCCGCCTCCCAGTAACAGTACGCCTGTACTGAGTACGAGCGTACTGCTATTCGGCGGGGTTGACCAGCTTCGCGGCGACCTGCTCGGCGATGGCCTCCACCAGCGCGACGTCGGTGCCCGGGTCCGGCCGGACCTGCAGGACCGTGCCGTCGCGGCCGGGGATCTTGCGCTGGACGAACCACGCTCCGCCGGACCCGATCTCCTGCCGGTGCCGCGAGCGGATCGAGCCCTCGACACGCTGGTAGGCCTCGCGCGGCACCTTGCCCGGCCGCGGCAGCCGGAACCGGACCGGGGGACGGTCGGCCAGCACGACCGCCGAGCCCGCGGTGCCCACCTCGGCCGACTCGGTCAGCGTGAAGACGCCGTCGGCCCAGGCCGCCTTGCCGACCAGGTGCCAGCCGACGCGGCGGGCCCCGTCCCCGGCCGGGATCCACAGCCCCAGCGCGGTGACGACCAGGTGCCCGCCGCCCTCGACCGGGGCGCTGTCGACGACGTCCTCGCCCGGCGCCAGCTCACCGGCGAAGCCCGGCGGCGTGCGGTCGCCGAGCAGGCGGCGCAGGAGGCTCATCTCAGCTCCACGCGCTGGCGGCGGCCTGCTCGCCCAGCGACTTCTTGTACTGCTCCAGCGCGACCAGGTCGCCGAACAGCGCGCGGTAGTCGTCCGGCGCCTCGACCGGCGACAGCCGCTGCAGCTTGCCCTTGATCTCGGCGATCTGCCGCCCGACGAGGTTCTCCTGCAGCCGGGCCAGGATCGACGAGATGTACCGGGAGTCGACCTCGTCCTTGGCCTGCAACGGTTCCACGGCCAGTTCCGACAGCACCCGCCGGACCGTCCCTTCCGGACAGTGCTGGGCCGCCGCGTCCAGCAGGGCCGGGCCGGTCAGGCCCGCGGCCGCGCCGCCGGCCTTGAGCACGGCCTCGTGCACCGCCGCGTACACCGGGTGGGTGAAGGCTTCCAGTGGCAGCGCGTCGTACTCCGGACCGGCGATCGCGGGCTGCTGCAGTGCGGCCTTGAGCGCCTCACGCTGGACGGCGAACCGCGGGTCCTTCGGCGACGGGCGGGCCACGTCCGGCGTCGCGGGCGCCTCCGCGGCGGCGGCGCGGGCGGGCTGCCGGACGGGAGCGCCGCCGCGCCGGTCGGTCGCGCCCGCGCTGCCGCGGACGCGGTTGACCACCTGCGCGACGTCCTGCCAGCCGACCCACCAGGCGAGCTTCGACGCGTAGCCGTCGCGCGCCGCGCGGTCCTTGATCGACGCCACCATCGGCACGGTCTTCTGCAGCGCCGCGACCTGGCCGTCGACCGAGTCGAGGTCGTAGTTCTTGAGCGTGCTGCGGATGACGAACTCGAACAGCGGGGTCCGCCGCGCGACCAGGTCCTTCACCGCGCTGTCGCCCTTGGCCAGGCGCAGCTCGCACGGGTCCATGCCGTCCGGCGCGACCGCGATGTACGTCTGGCCCGCGAACGTCTGGTCGCCCTCGAACGCCTTGAGCGCGGCCTTCTGGCCCGCTTCGTCGCCGTCGAAGGTGAAGATCACTTCGCCGCGGAAGGCGTCGTCGTCCATCATCAGCCGGCGCAGCACCTTCATGTGGTCCTCGCCGAACGCCGTGCCCGAGGAGGCCACGGCGGTCGGCACGCCCGCGGCGTGCATCGCCATGACGTCGGTGTAGCCCTCGACCACGACCACCTGGTGCCGCTTGGCGATCTCGCGCTTGGCCAGGTCGAGGCCGAACATGACCTGGGACTTCTTGTAGATCGGCGACTCGGCGGTGTTGAGGTACTTCGCCGAGATCCGGTCGTCGTCGAACAGCCGCCGCGCGCCGAAGCCGACGACGTCGTTGCCGACGTCGCGGATCGGCCAGACGAGCCGCCGGTGGAACCGGTCCATCGGGCCGCGCTGGCCCTCCTTGGACAGCCCGGCGGTGAGCAGCTCCTTGACTTCGAAACCGCGGTTGAGCAGGAACTTCGTCAGCTTGTCCCAGCCGCCGGGTGCGTACCCGCAGCCGAACTTCTTCGCCATCGCGGCGTCGAACCCGCGCTCGGACAGGAAGTCCCGCGCCGGGCGCGCCTCGTCGGTGAGCAGCTGCTCGGCGTAGAACTCCTGCGCGATGCGGTGTGCCTCGACCAGCCGGGTGCGGCTGCCGCGGTCGCGCTGGACCGTCGCGCCGCCGCCCTCGTAGGTGAGCCGGATGCCGACCCGGTCGGCCAGCCGCTCGACGGCCTCGACGAACGAGATGAGGTCGATCTTCTGGATGAACTTGATGACGTCGCCGCCCTCGCCACAGCCGAAGCAGTGGAAGGTCCCGTGCGTGGGGCGGACGTTGAACGACGGGGTCTTCTCGTTGTGGAACGGGCAGAGGCCCTTCAGGCTGCCCCCACCGGCGCGGCGCAGTGCCACGTACTCCCCGACGACCTCGTCGATCCGGTTCCGCTCGCGCACCTCCGCGATGTCGCTCTCCCGAATCCGTCCTGCCACGCCGCCCACTCTAGTCTGCCGGGTGCGGCACACTCGGGGCATGGCCTCCACGACCACCGCCCAGGACTCCCTCGCCGCGCAGTTCGCCGAGCACCGCAGTCACCTGATCGGGGTGGCCTACCGGCTGACCGGCACACGCGCCGACGCCGAGGACGCCGTCCAGGAGTCCTGGCTGCGGCTGGCCGGGCTGGACGACGCCGGCCGCGCGGCCATCCGCGACCTGCGCGGCTGGCTGACCACGGTCGTCGGCCGGATCTGCCTCGACCGGCTGAAGTCGGCCGCCGCGCAGCGGGAGCGCTACGTCGGCAACTGGCTGCCGGAGCCGGTGGTGACGCCGTTCGGGCGGCCGGTGAGCGAGGACCCGCTCGACGTCGCCGTCCGCGACGACGGGCTGCGGATGGCCGCGCTGGTCGTGCTCGACAAGCTGACCCCGGAGCAGCGCGTCGCGTTCGTGCTGCACGACGCCTTCTCGGTCCCGTTCGCGGAGATCGCCGACGCGCTGGGCGTCACGGTCGAGGCGGCGCGCCAGCACGCGTCCCGCGGCCGCAAGGCCCTCGCCGACGCCGACCCGGCACCGCGCGTGCCGCTGGAGGACCAGGCGAAGGTCCTGGAGAAGTTCGTCACCGCCCTGCAGCAGGGCGACATCCAGGCCATGACCGAGCTGCTGGCCCCGGACGTCGTGCTCATCGGCGACTCGAACGGCAAGGGCCGCACCGCGCGCCAGCTCATCGTCGGCGCGGACAAGATCGCCCGGTTCTTCCTGGGCCTCACCCGGAAGTACCCGGCCGGGGTGCTCACCGCCGGCACGCCGGTGCTGGTCAACGGCGACCTCGGGGTGCACCTGGCCCCGCAACCGGGCCGCGACGGCCTGTTCGCCCTCGACGAGCACGTGCAGGCGATGGCCGTCCGCGACGGGAAGATCGTGGCGATCTACGACGTCGTCAACCCCGACAAGCTGGCCCGGATCACGCGTCCCGGCGACGTGCCGTCGTGATCCCGGCCGCGAGCACGAGCACGGCGAAGGCCCCGAAGTAGGCCAGGGCCCAGCCCGGGCTGAGCGGCGAGTCGGACAGCACGGCGGCGTTGCCGCCGTCGCGGCCCCCGTTCGCCTCGCCGGTGCCGCTGAGGAACTTCGTGACGACGTTCAGCGGCAGCCACCGGTGGATCGCCGCTCCCGCACGGGGAATCAGCTGGACGACGTTCTCGGCCATCAGCGGGTAGGCGACGACCAGCGCGACCGCCCCGGCGGTGTACCGCACGAGCAGCCCGACGCCGGCCCCGGCGACGGCGGCCAGTGCGAACACCGGCCCGGTGCCCGCGACGATCGTCCAGTCGGCGGCGCTGTCGAGGGCCAGGTCGGCGGCCGGGGCGAGCAGCCGGGCCACGAACCAGGCCGTGAACGCGGCAACCTCGCCGAGCAGGAAGGCGTAGGCGGCGACGACCGCGGCCTTCGCGGCCAGCACCGGCGTCCGGCCCGGCACCGCCTGGAAGGTCCCGTGGATCGTGCCGGTGTGGTACTCGCTGGTCACTGCCAGCGCCCCCAGCACCAGCACGGCGACCAGGCCGAGCTGGAAGCCGAACTGGGTGCTGGCGACGGTCGGCGGCAGACGGGACTCGCCGGCGGTGAGCGCCGTGACGGTGGCCGGGACCACCAGCGCGGCCACCGCGAAGACGCCGCACGCCCAGGGCGTGGCGATGCTGAAGAGCTTGATCCGTTCACTGGCGACGAGGTGCATGCCGCGCAGCGTGCCGCGGACCGGGCGGCCGGCGAGTCCTCCCGTGGTCGGGTTCCCGGGGTCCTACGGCAGCGGGACCCGGCATGCGTCGCCGGAGGTGAAACCCTGGTCGACGATGCCGAGCGCGCTGTTCATCCGGGCGCGGGAGTTCTCCAGCGCGATGTGGTAGGTCAGCTCGACGACGCCGTCGCGGCCGAATTCGCGCTCCAGCTCGGCGACCTGCTCGTCGGTGACGGTGACCTGCTCGCCGGACATGGCGTCGGCGTAGGCGATGGCGAGCCGCTCCCGGTGGTCGAACGCGGGCGAGGTCGCGTAGTCGTCGATCTTCTTGAGCCGCTCGATGTCGAGCCCGTCGTGCTTCTGCAGCATGGTGCCGAAGTCGACGCACCAGGAGCAGCCGATCCGCGTCGCGACCCGGTACACGGCCAGTTCGCGCACGTTCGCGGGCAGCTTCTTCGACGCCCGTTCCACCATCAGCTCGTGCACGGTGCTCGCCCGCATCAGCCCGGGGTGGTGGGCGGCGACGGCCAGCGGCTCGGGCACGGCGCCGTAGCGGCGGCCGGCGATCCGGTAGGCCAGCTTGAGGAACAGGCCGGCTTCGGACGTCTTCTTCGCGGGAATGCGCGGCATGGCGATCTCCTTCGTCTCGGTCCTACGAGCTGGACGAGACGGCGTCCGCAGGCGTGACAGCCGGGGCTGTGAGCCACGCCACCAGCATCGTCACGGTGGCCGCGGCGAACACGACGGCCAGGCCTGGCGCGGCAAGCCCGCCGGTGGTGGCGAGCGCGAGCCAGCCGAACACCGCGGCCCCGGCCAGCCCGCCCGCCTGCCGGGCGAAGGTCAGCGAGCCGAGGGTGACGCCGAGCAGCTCGCGCTCGGCCCGCGTCTGGCCCAGGACGGTGTAGGCGGACGTGCAGACGGCGAACGCGGCCCCGATCGCGGCCAGCCCGGGCACGAGCAGCCACGGCGGGCCGCCCAGCGCGGCCGCGGCGGCGACCGCGGCCAGTCCCCCGGTGCCGAGCAGGCACCCGAAGCGGCCCCAGGCGGTCATGTCCGGACGCCGTCGGGCCAGCGCCGCGAAGGACGCGGACAGGACGAGCTGCCCGGCGGTCATGGCGACGAGCAGCACGCCGGTCCCGGCTTTCCCGGCGCCGAGGGCGGCGACCAGCGCGACGTAGGTGAAGGTGCCGTAGAGCGCGGCGCCCGCCAGGCCGTTGACGACCACCGCGCGTTTCAGGACGGCGTCGGCGAACACCCGCGGCGAGATCAGCGGGCTGCGCACGCGGCGCTGCCGCCGGACGAACAGGAACCCGGCGACGGCGGCCACGCCGAGCAGCAACGGCGTCCACAGTGGACTCCGGGCGAGGTCCGTGAAGGTACCGAGTGCGACCACCGCCGAGCCCGCGACGGCCAGCAGCGCGCTACCCGCGACGTCGAACTTTTCCTTGCTGCGCCGGGGTTTCGCGGGCAGCCCGCGCAGGCCGAGCAGCAGGGCGGCCACGCACAGGGGCAGGTTGACGAGGAAGATCCAGCGCCAGCCGGGACCGGCCGCGAGCAGCCCGCCCAGCGGCGGCCCGCCCAGGGTGGCCGCGGCGAAGACAGCGGTCTGCCATCCCTGGCGGCGCAGCAGTTCGCCGCGGTCGAACAGCTCGCCGAGCCCGCTCATCGCGGCGACGATCAGGCCGCTCCCGCCCAGGCCCTGCAGGGCACGGGCGGCGATCAGCGAGCCGACGCTCGCGGCGGCGGCACACCACGCGGAGCCGGCGGCGAAGACGAGGACCGACCCGGCGAAGCAGACGCGGCGGCCGTAGAGGTCGCCGAGCCTGCCGTGCAGCGGCGTCGCGACGGTGAGGGTCAGCAGACCGGCGGCGGTCACCGCGACGAGCCCGGTGCGGGCATGCAGGTCGGCGCCGATCGCGGGCAGCGCCGCGGTGACGATCAGGCCGTCGAGCTGGGCCATGGCCATGCCGAGCAGCAGGCAGGCGAATGTGTGCATAAAGCACACGTTATAACGTGCCTTATGCACACATCAAGCTCGCGCGACGGCGGCCCCGCACTCTTCCGGCTGGTCCGCCACTGGGCCCGCCAGTGGGCCCCGGACGTCGTCGAGCGCTTCGCGGCGGACGCGCCCCCGTCGTGGACGGTGCCGAACCTGTTCGTCATCCAGGCGGTCGACGGCACGGCGGGCGACGAGGTGACGGTCGCGGACGTGGCCCGCCAGCTGGGAATCGACCGTTCGGTGGCCAGCCGGATGGTCGCCGAGGCGGTCCGGGACGGCTTCGTGGTGCGCTCGACGTCGGCCCGCGACGCGCGACGCGCGGTGCTGACGCTCACCGATGCGGCGAAGGAGTTCCTCGAAGCGTCGCGCGCCCACCAGCGCCAGGCGTTCGAGGCGCTGGTGAGCCACTGGCCGGAAGCGGACCGCGAGCGATTCGCGGCCTACCTGAGCCGGCTCGCGGACGAGGTCCTCGGCGCGCCCTGACTTGTGCTCCCCGCGAGTAGGGACTTGGGTGGGCGGGTATGAACCCCGGCTTCCCGACGGTGGTCCCGCGGATGGTGGTGAGCGACCTGGTCGCCGCCGTCGCGTTCCTGCGCACGGTCTTCGGCGCCACCGGCGAAGCCGAAGGCGACCGCCCGGCCGAGCTCCGCATCGGCGATTCGCTGCTGCTGGTGTCCGCCGAAGGCGACCGCGAGCTGTTCCCGGCATTCCTGTACATCAGCGTCCAGGACGCGGACGCGACGTACCGCCGTGCCCTCGACTGCGGAGCGACCAGCCTGGAGAAGCCCGAGAACCAGCCCTACGGAGACCGGCGCGCAATGGTCCGCGACCCGTTCGGCAACGTCTTCCAGATCGCCCAGCGCCGTGGCTGACCGCGTCCCGACGCTGCGCCAGGTCGTCCTCGACGCCGAAGACGCCCGTGCCCTGGCGGAGTTCTACCGGCAGTTGCTGGGCTTCGACATCCGCCCGGGCGACCCGGACGACTGGGTGGTCCTCCTCGACCCCGAGGGCCGGCCGCGGCTGGCATTCCAGCAGGTGCCCCGGCTGCCCCCGCCGACGTGGCCGGCCGGGCCGCGGCCGCAGATGCTGCACCTGGACCTCACCGTGGAGACCCGCGCGGAGCTGGACGAGCAACACGAACGGGCGATCTCACTGGGCGCGCGCCTACTGGCCGACCAGGCGGACGACCCGGAGGAGCCACTGCGCGTCTACGCCGACCCGGCGGGGCACCCGTTCTGCCTGTTCGTCAGCCCGCCCGGCTGAGCAGGGACACCACTCGCGCGACGGCTGTCCGCGTCCGACGCATCGGCGTCACCCAGACGCCGAGCGCGGCCACTGGCTCGACCGAGGGACGGAACCCGAGAGTGTCGTGGCTGAAGAACGGATGGAGCGACCGCAGCAGCGGCTCCTCCATCGCCAGCTCGATGACCCGGCTCATCTCCCTCAACGGACCACGGCGAACAGGCTTCCTGCCGCCTCGACTTCGGGGTACCGGCCGGAATCCACCGCTACTCTCCCGTCCGGCCGTCCAGGGACTCGCGGATGAGGTCCGCGTGGCCGTTGTGCCGCGAGTACTCCTCGATCATGTGGACCAGGATCCAGCGCAGCGTCGGCACGCGCCCGTCCGGCCATGGGCGCCGGGCGCGGTGGGACAGGTCGCCGGTCGCCAGGATCTCCTTCACCGTGGCGCGCGAGCGCTCGACCGTCTTCTCCCACAGCCCGATCAGCTGCTCCGGGGTGTCCTCGGCCGCGGAATCCCAGTCCCAGTCCGGTGTTGCCGTCCAGTCGACCGTGTCGAACGGGGCCGTGCGCTCGCGGTCGAACAGCACGCGGGAGAACCAGTGGTCCTCCACGTAGGCCAGGTGCTTGAGCAGTCCGCCCAGCGTCATCGTGGACGGCGGATGCGTCGCGCGCAGGGCCGCCGCGTCCAGGCCCGCGCACTTCCACGCCAGGGTGGCGCGGTGGAAGTCGAGGAAACCGAGGAGGGTGGCGGTTTCGTCACCGTCGACCGGCGGCTCGGGCCGACCCTGTTCGTCCACTGAGGTCACAGGCGCCGACTCTACCGAAGATCACGGCGTCAGCGGGCGCACGTCCCAGACCCACACCCCGCCGACGAACTCCGCGGGCTTGCGCAGCAACAGGTCCACAGTGGACTTCAGCGCTTCCTGGTGCTGGCGCGGGCCGACCACGAGCACGTCCGCCTTCCAGTAACGCAGGTCCTCCAGCGCCTGGGTGCGGTCCGCCTCGGTGACCTCCGCCGCCTGACCGGTGCGCTCCACCTCCGCGAACAGATCGGACGTCGGCCGCGGGACCGCGCCGTAGCGGCCGCGGCGATCCTGCGGTGACGTCGGGCCGACGAAGTAGCCCTCCGGCATCGGGTAGCCCAAGCCCGCGTCGACCTGCCAGTGCAGTGGTTCCGCCTCGCCGGTGCTCGGCAGCGGGACCGGCACAAGCGACCCGCCGGGAGCGACGTACTGGCGCCAGATCCCGTCGGCGAAGAACGGCGGTGACAGCGGACGCTGGTGGGTCACCAGCTCCGTCGGCGCGATCGGCAGCAGCACCGCCACCAGCGCGCCGGTCCAGACCATCTTCAGCGGGAACCGGGGTTTGCCGTCGAGGGCGTCCGGCAGCTCGGCCGCCGCCGTCCACACGCGGTGTGTCGCGATCGCCAGCAGCCCGCCGGCCACCGGGATGCAGCCCATCGCCAGCCGGGATTCGAGCAGCGAGTCCAGCAACGGCAGCTGCCCCAGCCACTTCCACAGGCCCGGGATGCCGGTGTCCTCGTGCGCCACCGTGATTTCCACGCCCAGCGACAGGAACGCCATCACGTACATGGTGATCGCCAGCGCACGCGCCACGACGTCGCGCCACAGCCAGATCGTCACCATCACCATGAGCACGATCAGCGGCCAGCCGAAGAACGCGTTCTCCTCGGTGCGGTTCATCGAGACGTCCGCGGCGGCCTCGGGTGCGCCGGCGATCGACTGCGTCGCGAAGCGCGTGAACGCCGCCGTGTCGTTGCCCGCCGGGCCGTGCAGCAGCGAGTGGAAGCTCTGCGGGCCGAAGAACTGCCAGTACAACGGAAATCCGGCAATCAGCAGCGCGACCACCGCGCCGAGGCCGATGCCCTTCGCCAGCGGTGCCAGCATGCCGCGCAGCTCGCCGCGGCGCGGGATCAGGTACGCGATCGCGAAGACGATGAACGTCAGCGCGAAGATGGCCAGCGGCTCTTCGCCGAGCAGGATCTGCCACGCGACGAGCAGCCCGAGCACGATGCCGTTGCGCACCGGGCGTTCGCCGCGGGCGATCTGGATCGTCTTGAGCGCGATGAACGGCAGCACGAACAGCACGACGAAGTTCGGGTGCGCGTTGCCGTGCGAGATCATCGGCGGCGCGAAGCCGCAGAACGCGCCGCCGATCGCGGCCGCCGTCCGGTTCGGCACCAGGTGCCGGGAAAACACCCAGTACCAGCCGATCGCCGTGCCCGCCAGTCCCGCGGTGAGGACGATGGCCCAGGTCAGCGTCGCGCCGAAGGTCAGGGTGATCGGCGCCAGCGGGATGTTCAGCCCGAACATCGCCGCGTTCGCCGCCATGTTGACGCCGAGCGGGTAGTTCTGCAGGTCCGTGGCGAACGGGTTCTGGAAGTGCAGCACGGACTTCGCGACGACCGTCGCGTACCACTCCCACTGGCTCTGGTCGGACGCGCCGTTCCAGAGGTAGCCGCGCTTGAGGTCGAACCAGAGGCCGTTGTACAGCAGGATCGTGAACAGCAGGTACCCGCCGGCGATCGCGGAGTCCTGCCACGCCCAGCGTTTCGGGCCTGCGGGCGGTTCGGGTGCGGGAGGCACGAGTTCGGGCACGGCTTCGGACTTCAAGCTCACGGTTCGACCACCCTGGCGAGGAAGTAGAGCGCTCCGGTGCCGGCGTGCCGGACCAGCAGCAGGAACGGCCGGTCCACCGTGACGGCGACCGGGTCGTCGATCATCATCGAGGTGAGGCGCATCGTCAGCGCGGTCGCCGCGGCCCCCTCGAAGCCTTGCTCGTCGACGCGCAGCACGGCCTGGTGCAGCACCTCGGAGACGGTCAGCCGCGGATCCGGCGACAGCCCGCCCAGGTCGGCGTCGTCGGTGAACAGCGTGCGCACGCCGAGGCCGGTCAGCACGCCGGTCAGCGCGCTGGACACGTCGAGTGAAACTTTCGGCAGCGCCAGCTCGACCCGCCGGAAACGGACGGCGTCGAGCAGGCTCGTCAGCTTCGCCGGGTCGAGCGCGGGCTCGGCGTCGGCGAGGTCGCCGTCGGGCAGCAGCACGACGGCCTGCAGGCCACCGGCCGCGGCGAGCTGGACGGCCTGCCAGCCGCCGTCGTGGGCGTACCCGACGCTTTCGCCGAGCCACATGGTCGGCACGTCACGGGTCCCGGACGGCGCGTGGAACGGCGCGTCGGTGGTGTTGGCCTCGCGGAACGGCAGCTTCCACGCGGCCTTCAGGTAGAGGGCGTTGACCAGCACGGCGGCGACGTCTTCGTCGATCGACCCAGGCGGCAGCAGCTGCGGGATCAGCCCACGCGTGGTGCGGCCGACGTCCTCGTTGACCAGGGCGCGGGCGGCTTCGGGCGCCTCGGCGAAGGGCGCGCTCGCGACGGCGGCCCCGGGCCACGCGGCGAGTTCGGTCTTGAAGGAGTCTTCGAGGGGCAGCCGGTCGTCGGCCCACAGGGTGTTCGCGACGGCCAGTTCGGCGCCTTCGGCCAGGTCGGCGGCCTCCCGCAGCAGGACGGTCTGCGCACCGGGGTCACCGATCAGGGCGACCAGCTCGTCGCGCGTCCGCCCCCGGGCGGCGTGCGCGGCGAGGGTCAGCGCACTGGCCACCGAATACGGCGAGAAACAGCTGTTCCCGCCCTCGGCACCGAGGGCCGCGTGGACGGCGAGGGCGAACCGGAGGTGGCTGTCCGTGGCCATGCGGGCGAGAGTACCGGAACGCCCTCCCCAGCCGGACCCCTACGCGGAACTCCGCCCAAGGGTGACAAAACCCCCACCCCCGGCCCCGCAAGCACCTGCCAGCCCGCGGCTCGCGTGATCGAAAGGTCAACACGCGTGATTGAGGGGTCGACTCGCGTGATTGAGGGGTCGACACGGCGAAACCGCTGTCCTGCGGCGTGTCGTCCCTTCAATCACGCGTGTCGGCCCGGCAAGCACGGGTCAGCGGTGGAGGCGGGTGACGTGCCAGGAGTACCAGACGTGGGCCTGGGCGTCGGTGAGGGAGGCGACCTGGTCGATGACCACCCGCAGCAGGCCCGCGTCGTCCCTGGCCGCGTTCCAGGCCGGGACGAACAGCGGGTCCAGGGACTCCGGGGCGCGGCGGGCCAGTGCGTGGACCAGCTCGGCCAGCAGCTCGCGCTGGCCCTCCTGCATGGCCAGGCGGCGGCGGTCGCTCATCACGTACCGCAGGGCCAGCGCCTTCAGCAGCGCCACTTCCGCCGCCACCTGCTCCGGGACGCACAGGCGCCCCCGGTAGCGGTTGAGCGGGCCCTCGCCGAACTCCGCTCGCGTGCTGGTGACCGCGGCCGTCGCGAAGCGGCCGACCAGCTCGCTCGTCAGCCGTTTCAACGCCGCCTGCGCGCCGGGTGAGCCGTCCGGCTCGGCGCGGGCCAGCGCCGCCACCACCGGCAGCTCCAGCAGTTCCGCCGCCGCATCCTCCAAAGTGGACACCGACTGGGCGGAGAAGTGCTTGGCCGCGGCCTCGGCGACGGCCGCGCGCTCGTCCGGGTGGGCGAGCACCCGCAGCTTGATCCGGCCGGCCAGCACACCGTCCTCGACGTCGTGCACCGAGTACGCGACGTCGTCCGCCCAGTCCATGATCTGGGCTTCCAGGCACGTCCGTTCCGCCGGGGCACCCTCCCGGAACCACTCGAACACCGAGACGTCGTCGGCGTACACGCCGTACTTCGCCTGACCCGGCTTCCGCGCCCACGGGTACTTCGTCGTCGCGTCCAGGCACGCGCGGGTCAGGTTGAGGCCCACCGGGTCGCCGTCGGCCGACAGCAGCTTCGGTTCCAGCCGGGTCAGGATGCGCAACGTCTGCGCGTTGCCCTCGAAGCCGCCGCAGGCCGCGGCCACCTCGTTGAGCGCCCGCTCGCCGTTGTGCCCGAACGGCGGGTGCCCGATGTCGTGCGCCAGCCCCGCCGTGTCGGCCAGGTCCGGGTCAGCGCCCAGCTCCTCGGCGATGCCCCTGCTGATCTGGGCGACCTCCAGCGAGTGCGTCAGCCGGGTGCGCGGGACGCCGGTGACCTCGGCGCCCTCCCCCGGCCCGACCACCTGGGTCTTGCCCGCCAGCCGCCGCAGCGCGGCCGAGTGCAGCACGCGCGCACGGTCGCGGGAGAACGCGCTGCGCCCGTCCGCCCGGGCGCCGGGCAGCGCCGCGCCCTTCGCCGGCTCGGGCAGCAGGCGGGCGGTGTCGTGCTCGGTGTAGTCCACGCGACCAGCCTAAACACGACCACCGACAAAAAGCTCAGACCTTGTTCAGCCCAGGAAGGTGTCGAAGAGGTCGTCGGCCGGGGTCCTGGTCAGCCGGTAGTACAGCAGCGCGCCGGTCTCGCGGACGATGTAGCGGAACTGGGTGACGCGTTCCTGCACGATCGGCCCGCTGTGCGTCGGCGCGGTCCACGTCTCCAGGCCGAGGTCGTTGGCCATGGTCCGGGCCCGGAACGAGTGCCACGGGTCGCTGACCAGCACCGCCGTGCGCCAGCCGCGGGCCTCGACCTGGCCGGCGACCGCGCGCAGGCTGCGCAGCGTGTCACTGCCCTCGCCGACCGCCAGCGTCGCCGACGACGGCACGCCGTGCCGGGTCAGCCAGAGCTGGCCGGCCCTGGCCTCGGTGAAGTTGTCCTCGGCCTTCTTGCCGCCGGCGGTGACGATCGTCTTCGCGACGCCCGCGTCGTAGAGCTGCTTGGCCTTGGCCAGCCGGGCGGCGTAGATCTCCGACGGCCGTCCGTTGTACTGCGCCGCGCCCAGCACCACGATGACGTCGGCGGGCCTCCGGTCGTTCTGGCGGGCGACCTGCCACACCCGGAACGCCGTGCCGCCGATGAGGGCCAGCACCACGAGGACCGCGCCGAAGGCGATCCGGCGTGCCCAGCTCGCGCGCGACGGTTTCGTGCGTTCAGCGGTACCCACCCGGCGCATTCTTTCAGAGGCGGTTCAGAGCCAGCCACGCTCCTCCGCGACACGGACCGCTTCGGCCCGCGTCCGGGCGCCGGTCTTGCCGATCGCGGCGGACAGGTGGTTGCGGACCGTGCCTTCGGACAGGTGCAGCGCGCGGGCCACGTCGGCCACCGTGCTGCCGTCCTTGGCCGCCCGCAGCACGTCCAGCTCGCGGCCGGTGAGCGGGCTGACGCCGGTGGCCAGTGATTCCGCGGCCAGCGCCGGGTCGACCACCCGGAGTCCACTGTGGACCCGGCGGACGGCCTCGACGAGCTGTTCCGGCGGCGAGTCCTTGACGACGAACCCGGCGGCACCGGCCGCCATCGCCCGCGCCAGGTAGCCGGGACGGCCGAACGTCGTGCAGATGATCACCCGGCACGACGGCAGCGCAGCCCGCAGTTCGGCCGCGGCCGTCAGGCCGTCCTTGCCCGGCATCTGCACGTCCAGCAGCGCGACGTCCGGCTCGGCCTCCCGCGCGGCGGCCACCACCTCGTCGCCGGAGCCGACCTGCCCGACCACCTCGATGTCGTTCTCCAGGCCCAGCACGGTGGCCAGCGCCCCGCGCACCATGGCCTGGTCGTCGGCCAGCAACACCCGGATCAAGCGAGTCCTCCCGCGGGTTCGGCGCGCACGGCCGGGCTGGCCGCACGCGATTCCGGCAGCGGGATCTCGGCCCGCACCAGCAATCCTCCCCCGGGCCGTGCCGACGTCCGCAGGGTGCCCCCGGCCGCGGCCAGCCGCTCGGACAGCCCGCGCAGGCCGTTGCCCGCGACGACGCCGGTGGCCCGGCCGTCGTCCTCGACCTCCAGCCAGGTGTCGCCGAGGCGCACCGTCACGTGCTGGGCGCCGGAGTGCCGCAGCACGTTCGTCACGGCTTCGCGCAGCACGTACCCGAAGGTGGTCTGGAACTCCGGCCGGACGTTGTCCACCGCGTGCGGCAGGTCGGCGTCGATCTCCGCCGCCCGCAGCGCCGCCCGCGCCCCGACGAGTTCCGCCGACAGCGACACCTCGCGGTACTCCGACACGGTCGCGCGGACGTCGGAGAGCGCGCTGCGGGTGAGAGCCTCGATCTCGCGGATCTCCTCGACCGTGCGCGGGATGTCGCCGGAACTTTCCAGCACCCGCCGGGCCAGCCCGGCCTTGACCGTGATCGTGGTGAGGCTGTGCCCGAGCAGGTCGTGCAGGTCGCGGGCGACGCGCTGGCGTTCGTTCGTCACGGCCAGCGTCGCGATCTCCTCGTTGGCACGCTCCAGCCGCCGGATGGCCCGGACGAGGTTGGCCATGAAGAACATCGCCAGCGTGATCGAGCCGACCGTGATCAGGTCGCCGTAGTCGGCCATGAAGCTGCCCCTGGCCAGCAGGATCACCACGCCGATGGCAAGCACGGACAGGTCGATGATCACCGACCAGGCGGCAGGGACCAGGAACACGACCACCGCCGTGCCGTAGAGCAGGACGAACCCGCTGCCGGTGGCCGACGCCAGCGAGGCGAGCCCCAGGACGTTCATCGTGATGCCGAAGACCAGCTTCACGCTGCGCGGCCGGCGGAAGAAGTACGGGAACATCGCGTAGCACGCGGAGTAGGCGTAGACGACGACGGCGGTGAGCACGAGCCCGGGGGTGACGGGCTTGGCCAGCAGCGAGCGCGTGACGGGAACGAGGAACGGCAGCAGGAACGCCACCGCCAGTACCGGCCAGCGCCGTCCGCCCGGCCCCTGTCCGGGGGCGCCGGGCAGCGGGTCCTCCCACCACGATTCCTTGCTGTCCAGACCGAACCTGCGTTTCCCGGGCTCCGCCATCGCCATTCCCCTCCGGCCCTCAGACGCGGGCGCTGTCCTTACGGTATCGCCTGATCACCAGCGCCCCGAGCACGACTGTCCACGCCCCGAGCACGCCCGCGGCCGCCGGGAGCGAGATCACCATGTCGGTGGTCACCGCGGGCCGCGCCACCTGCAGCACCCAGTAGGTCGGCATGAGCTGGGCGACGTCGTGCATCCAGCCCGGCATGCCCTCGATCGGGATCCACAGCCCGCCGAGGAACCCCATGCCGAGGGTGACGACCATGTTGACCGGCTGCATCGAGTCCGGCGTGCCGAACTGGCCCAGCAGCAGGCCGAGCAGCACCAGCGGGATCGTGCCGAGCCAGATCCCGGCGAAGATCCGCACCCAGCCGGCCGCGTCGACGTGCACGCCTTCGGCCAGCACGCCGAGCAGCGGCACCAGGACGAGGGCGGGCAGCCCGACGAGCATGCCCGAGACGCCCTTGCCCGCCAGGTAGCCGGACCCGGTGAGCGGCGTGAGGCGCAGCTGCCGCTGCCAGCCCACCGCCCGTTCCATGGCGAGCCGGGCACCGCTGTTGGTCGCCGCGGCGAAGACGCCGAACGTCATCATGTTGATCATGATCACGGCGGCGATCTGCGCGTGCTCGGGAGCGTCGCTCTTGGTGAAGACGTTGGCCTGCAACAGGAACATCAGCACCGGGAAGGCGACGACGAAGATCAGGAACCGCGGCGCGCGGAAGTTGCGGCGGATCTCGGTGAGCAGGTAGGTGGTCATCGCACGGACTCCGCGGTCTCGTCGGCGGTCAGGGACAGGAAGGCGCCTTCGAGGCCGACGGCGCTGATCTCGACGTCGCGCAGGCCCGGCACCGCGGCCTTGAGCGCCCACAGCGTCGCGTCGGAGTCGGCGCTGGAGATCGCGACCCGGTCGCCGCGCAGCTCGAACTCCTTGACGCCGGGCAGCGCGGCGATCACCGCTTCGGTGGCGCCCGGGACGGCGGCCCGCAGCGTCCGGCCGCCTGCCAGGGCCCGGACCTCGGCGACACTGCCGTCGGCGACGATCCGGCCGCGCCGCATCAGCACCACCCGGTCGGCGAACTCCTCGGCCTCTTCCAGGTAGTGCGTGGCGAACAGGACCGTGCGGCCCGACTCGGTGAAGGCGTACATCGACTGCCAGAACTCGCGCCGCGTCCCGACGTCCATCGCCGCCGTCGGCTCGTCGAGCACGAGCAGATCGGGGTTGCTGACCAGCGCGACGGCGAACCGCACGCGCTGCTTCTGGCCGCCGGATAGCTTGTTCGCTCGGCGGCCTGTCAGCTCTTCGACTCCGGCCGCGCGCAGGGCGTCCGCGACCGGCATCGGACGGCGGTGCAGCGCGGCGACCATGCCGACGGTCTCGGCTACGGTCAGGTCGTCCATCAGGGCGCCGCCCTGCAGCATGGCGCCGATCAGCCCGGCGCGGACGGCGTCGATCGGCTTGCGCCCGAACACGTGCACGTCCCCCGCGCCGGGCGCGGTCAGGCCGAGGATCATGTCGACGGTGGTGGACTTGCCCGCACCGTTCGGGCCGAGCAGGGCGACCACCTCGCCCGGGGCGATCGTCAGGTCGAGGCCGTCGACCGCGTGGACGTCGCCGTAGTGCTTCCGCAGGCCGGTGAGGTGGACCGCGGCCCCCGCCGCCACCGCCTTGCTGTCTGTTTCTCGCATGCCCCCAGGCTGCCGCCCGGCGGGCCCGGGTCCCCAGACCGTGCGTCACGACCTGGCCGTGACAGGTGTCAGGGGTGCCCGGGCCCGTGGGCGGGTCAGCAGCCGATGAGGCGGGCCGCCAGGTAGGACTCCAGCTTGTCGATCGCCACGCGCTCCTGGTCCATGGTGTCGCGGTCGCGGACCGTGACGGCGTGGTCGTCGAGGGAGTCGAAGTCCACCGTGACGCAGAACGGCGTGCCGATCTCCTCCTGGCGGCGGTAGCGCTTGCCGATCGAGCCGGCGTCGTCGAAGTCGATGTTCCAGTGCTTGCGCAGCATCGTCGCGACGTCCTTCGCCTTCGGCGTCAGGTCGGCGTTGCGCGACAGCGGCAGCACCGCGACCTTGAACGGCGCCAGCCGCGGGTCGAGCTTGAGCACCACGCGCTTCTCGGTGCCGCCCTTGGCGGTCGGCACCTCGTCCTCGTGGTAGGCGTCGATCAGGAAGGCCATCATCGACCGGCCGACCCCGGCCGCCGGCTCGATCACGAACGGCCGGAACCGCTGCTTCGACGTCGGGTCGAAGTACGACAGGTCGACGCCCGAGTGGTTCGAGTGCGTGGTCAGGTCGAAGTCGGTGCGGTTGGCGATGCCCTCCAGCTCGCCCCACTCCTGGCCCGCGTTGAACGCGAACCGGTACTCGATGTCGACGGTGCGCTTCGAGTAGTGGGAGAGCTTCTCCTTCGGGTGCTCGTAGTGGCGCAGGTTCTCGGCCTTGATGCCGAGGTCGGTGTACCACTTCGTGCGCTCGTCGATCCAGTACTGGTGCCACTGCTCGTCTTCGCCCGGCTCGACGAAGAACTCCATCTCCATCTGCTCGAACTCGCGCGTCCGGAAGATGAAGTTGCCCGGCGTGATCTCGTTGCGGAACGACTTGCCGATCTGGCCGATGCCGAACGGCGGCTTCTTGCGCGCGGTCGTCTGGACGTTGAGGTAGTTGACGAAGATGCCCTGCGCCGTCTCCGGGCGGAGGTAGGCCAGGCCCTCCTCGGTCTCGACCGGGCCGAGGTGGGTCTTCAGCATCATGTTGAAGTCCCGCGGCTCGGTGTACTTGCCGCGCGTGCCGCAGTTCGGGCACGGGACGTCGGTCAGGTCGTCCTCGGAGGTCTCCTTGCCGGTGCGCGCCGCGTAGTCCTCGGCGAGCTGGTCGGCGCGGAACCGCTTGTGGCACGAGAGGCACTCGATGAGCGGGTCGGTGAACACGTTGACGTGCCCCGAGGCCACCCACACCTGGCGCGGCAGGATCACCGACGAGTCGAGGCCGACGACGTCGTCGCGGCCCTGGACCACGGTCTTCCACCACTGGCGCTTGATGTTGTCCTTGAGCTCGACCCCGAGCGGTCCGTAGTCCCACGCCGAGCGGGTACCGCCGTAGATCTCTCCGCTGGCGAAGACGAAACCACGGCGTTTGCACAGGCTGACTACGGTTTCAATGGTGTTCGTGGGCACTCCACGCTCCGGAAAGCTTGCGGGGACGGTTATCGGACTAGAGGGTCCAGGGTATCCGCCGAGGCCTGCCGCATTTCGCGCAGGTGAGCCTACGGCCGGGACACCAGCGACGCGGTGATCACCCGGTTGTCCTCGTAGCCTTCGCGCCCGCCGACGTACTCGCCGCCGCAGGTGACCAGCAGCAGCCTGTGCGGGCCGTCGGGGTCGAACAGCTGCTCCGAGCGGCCGGCCAGGTCGGACTTGTGGATGGTCTCGGCGGCGTCGATCCGGTAGGTCCAGGCCCCGCCCGCGGCGTCGGTCAGCTTGACCTCCTGACCCGGCTTGACCTGCCACAGCTCGGTGAAGGGACCCTTCTTGCCCTTCCAGTTGACGTGCCCGGAGAGCAGGGCGACACCGTGGTCGGCGCCGAGCTTCGCACCCCACCAGGCGGCCTCGTCGAGGCCTTCGGGGATCTTGAGCGCGCCGTCGGCGTCGAGGTCCTCCTGGACCAGCTTCGCGGTGCCGCCGCCGGGCAGGCTCAGCCGCGCGGGCACCCGGCCGGTGTCCTGCGGCGCGGGCTCGCCGGCGACCGGGACGGGCTGTCCGGTGGCGCCGTTCGCCACCACAGGTTCATCCTTTCCAGTGAACACGAGCAGGGTGACGACGAGCGCCGCGACCACGAACGCGCCGGCGACACCGACGATCCACCAGCGGCCGAGGCCGGTCTTCCGCCCCGCCGGGTTCTGCTCCTGCATGTGCGTGCGCTCCTTCGCTGTCGTGACATGGCGGAGGAGGACATGCCGCGGGCGGCGCGGGAGGTTGCACCCGATCTTCGGAGCGGGCGGCCCGGGTCAGCCGGTGGGGCGGGTCACCAGCTCGGCGGTGACCAGGCGGTTCTCGTCGTAGCCCTCGGTGCCGCCGACGTAGTCGCCGCCGCAGGTCACCAGGACAAGGCGGTGCGGGCCGTCCTGGCCGAACCACTTCGCGGCCTGGGCGGGCAGCTGCTCCTTCGGCAGCGTCACGACGTCGGCGACCCGGTAGACCCAGCGGCCGCCGCGCGCGTCGACCACGCTGACCAGCTCGCCGGCGTGCATGCGCCACAGCTCGTCGAACGGGCCCCGCTGCCCCTCCCAGTTCACGTGCCCGGACAGCAGCGCCGCGCCGCGGTCGGCGCCCAGCTTGGCACCCCACCAGGCGGCGTCGCCGAGGCCACGCGGGATCGGCAGCACGCCGGTGTCCGTCAGCTCGGTGCGGACCAGCCTCGCTGTGGCGCCGCTGGGCAGCCGCACCGTGCCCGGCCGCTGCTGCGCGGCGTTCTCGCGGTCGGCGGGCAGCACCGCCGGGGCGGCGTTCTCCCCCGGCAAGGAACCCGGCGGCGGGGCCGCCACGACCTGCGGCGCCGCGGGCAGCCAGGTCAGCAGGACGATCCCGGCCGCGAAGGCGGCCACGGCCAGCGCCGCCGAGACGGCGGCCAGCGCGTTCCGCAGCACCTAGTCCGTCCCGGACCGGCGGCGCCTGCCCAGCAGCAGCGCGACCACCGCGAAGAACACCCCGCCGAACAGCAGGCCGATGCCGAGCGGGACACGCGAGCCGTCCCCGTCGGTGGCGGGCGCCGCCGCGCCGAGGTAGCCGGCCGGGACCTGCGTCGGGACCGCCGCCTGCGAGGCGCTCGTGCCGCCCGCCGGGCCGCCTGCCTTGGCCACGAACCCCTTCGGGATCGAGCAGCTCACCCCGCCGAGCACGATGTTCGTCCGGACGTCCTGCAGGGCCGCACCCTGGGCGTCCTTGACGTGCGTGGTGATCTCCACCCGCCAGCCCGCGACGGCGGTGAAGTCCCCGGCACGCCAGCCGTCCTGGCGGATCAGCTGGTCGAAGGCGGTGACGCGGGTCAGCTTCAGGTCGGAGACGGTGGTCTCCTTGCTCGCGTTCGTGATGTCACCGGGCGGGCCCAGCCGCAGGTTGCTCAGCTGCAGGCCCGCGTTGCCGCCGGGCATCGGCACGATCCCGAGCGCCCCGCCTGCCTGGCGCACCCACAGCCGGGTCACGGTGGACGCCGAGGTGAGCTTGGCCGGGCCGGTGCAGTCGACGGCGGTCTTCGCGCCCTCGAGCACCAGGACGGTGTCGTCGGACGGCCCCGCCCCGCCCTGCCAGTTGTCGCGCAGCGCGTAGTTGGTCTCCGCGACGGCGGTCGGCACGGTCGTGGCCTGCAGCGCGGCGACGACGTTGTGGTCCCGGCTCGGCACGCCCGGCGGATACGGGTTCTGGCCGGCGCTGTGGCGGCCGAGGTCGATCTCGTAGTGCCCGCCGAAGGTGGCGCGCTCGCCGTCGTCCTTGGGCACCGTGACGCGGTCGGTGCCGAGCTTCGACTGGCCGGGCAGCAGCGGCGAGCGCTGCGTCTCGGTGATCAGGGCACCGCCGTGCTGGCCTTCGCCGCCGATCCGGACCGACGCGACGTTCGCGAACGAGACCGGGCCGGTCTTCTCGTCGACCGCCTGGCTCTGGGCCCCGGCGACCCCGACTCCGGCCAGCGGGAACAGCACGGCCGTCAGCGCGGCCGCCTTCGTCACGAAACGCGTCATGTCTCCCCACTGCTCTGCTCGGGCGGGTCGTCAGCGTACGAGAAGCGACGAAACGCTCCGCGACAACCTTGCACCGTCGGCCACGACATGCGAAGCCGAAGAGCCAATATCCCACGAACTCACCCAATCGGGGTAATACGACCAGCCGTGGCGCGCAGCTCGGCGCCGGGGCGGAGCCCCTGGACGGGGGAACACTAGGATGGGCGGGGCCGTTATCGGCAATGACTACGGAATTCATGGTCCGGACGGGGCAGGCTGGAGGCGGGTATGGCGACGGTGACCGGAGGTGGCGCCCAGCCGGAGCTCGCGGAGTGCACGCCCACGTCGGCGGCGGCCCCGCCGCACCCGGGCCCGGCCGTCCTGGCCGACGCGGGTGACCTGCTGCGTGCGCTGGCGGCGCCGGTCCGGATCGCGATCGTGCTGCAGCTGCGGGCGGCCGACCGGTGCGTGCACGAGCTGGTGGACGCCCTCGACGTCGCCCAGCCGCTGATCAGCCAGCACCTGCGGGTGCTGAAGACCGCCGGAGTCGTCCAGGGCGAGCGCCGCGGCCGCGAGGTGGTGTACCGGCTGGCCGACGACCACCTGGCGCACATCGTCGTCGACGCCGTCGCCCACGTGCAGGAAGGAAAGTGATGAACCCCGCCGCGTCGCGCAGCCAGGCCCCGGTGCCCGGACGCCGATCGACCAAGCAGCGGGCCGCGGTCGTCGAGCTGCTCAGCACCATCGACGACTTCCGCTCCGCCCAGGAACTGCACGACGAGCTGCGCAAGCGCGGCGACGGCATCGGCCTGACGACGGTGTACCGCACGCTGCAGTCCCTCTCGGAAGCGGGCGAGATCGACGTGCTGCGAACCGACTCGGGCGAGGCGATCTACCGCCGCTGCTCGGCGCACCACCACCATCACCTGGTGTGCCGCCTGTGCGGCCGGACGGTCGAGGTCGAGGGCCCGGCGGTGGAACGCTGGGCGGAGAAGATCGCCGCCGAGCACGGCTTCTCGGAGATCTCGCACACGGTGGAGATCACCGGCACCTGCGCAGACCACTGACCCCCGTACCCGCACGGACGACACGGACAGGCGGGCACCGGACTTCGTGTCGTCCGCCGGGGTACGCGAGCCGACCGGCTGGGTACGCGTGGCGGCTCAGGCCGGGCGGGTTGCCGGCCAGGCCACGTCGTCGATGGCCAGCCAAGGGGCCGTGGCCACCGCCGCGGGTGTGGTTCCCGTGATCGCGCGAACCTCGCGGTTCAGGTGCGACTGGTCGGCGTAGCCGCTGCGGGCCGCCACGCTCGCCGCCGGGTGACCCGCGGCGAGCAGGTGTGCCGCGTGGTCGAAGCGGACCAGCCGGGCCGCGCTTTTCGGCGTCACCCCCAGCTGCGCCCGGAAGCGGGACCACAGGCGCTTGCGGCTCCAGCCGACCTCCTCCGCCAGGCCCTCGACCCGCACCCGGCCGCGGCAGGCGACCGTCCGGCGCCAGGCCTGGGCGATCTCCGGCTCGACCCGGCGGCGCCCGGCCCGCCGGGCGAGCGCCTCCGCCGCGAGCGCGAACCGTTCGTCCCACGACCGGGCGGTGCGCAGCCGCTGCTCGAGCTGCCGGGTGTCGCGGCCCCACACTTCTTCCAGGGTGGCCACGGTGCCCGTGAGGCCGGCCGCCTCGCCGAGGACCGCGGCCGCGGCCACCGGAGACAGCCGGATCTGCAGGCACTCGCCTCCTCGCCCGCCCGTGTGGAGGCGGCCCGGGAGCAGCCCGGCGACGAAACTTCCCCGGTGGCGCCACCCTTCGGTGGCGCAGACGACTCCCCCGGCCTCGCTCAGGTCGAGGATCAGCGTGACCGACGGATGCGCGACCATCGCGATCTCGGCCGGCCCGGGGGCCCGCTGCCGAAACCCGGCCATGGCGATCCCCGGCAGCCGGTCCGCCGGGCGCGGCACCGCGATGTCCACGTCCGCCCAGGTCCAGCCGCTCGACAGCACGTGCGCCAGCTTAGGCCGACGGGAGCACGGCGAAGCGCACCAGAAGCTCACTGGTCGCTTCGGGCGCTTCGAGCATCGGGAGGTGACCGACCCCGGGCAGCAGCTCGACGCGCGCGCCCGGCACCTTCTCGTACCGCTTCGCCGACGCCGGGTCCCAGCGGGGATCCGCCGCACCGAAGATCACCAGCACGGGCACCCCGAGCCCGGCGAGCCGGTCGGGCACGCTCCGCTCGGCGACGTAGGCGGAGTTGCCGCGCAGCACCTTCCGGAACGCGCGGTAGGTCATCGTCTTCAGGTCGGCGATCAGCTCGTCCGGGATGGCCACGTCGCAGGCCGCCGTCGCGCGGATTCCCTTGCGGATCACCCCATCCGGCCGTCGAAGCCAGAGCAGCGGGCCGAGCGGCGGCGCCAGCAGTGCCCGGACGGCGAACGGCTGCGGCAGCAGGGCGTCCAGGCCCGGGCCGGTACTGACCAGTGCCAACGACCGCACCAGCTCGGGGCGCTGTTCCGCCAGCGCGGTGGCGACGTAGCCGCCGCTGGAGTGCCCGGCCACCGCGACCTGCCGCACGCCGAGGTCGTCGAGCAGCGCGGCCACCCGGGCGGCGAGCCCGGGCACCGCGTAGGACCGGACGGGCGGCGACTGGCCACACCCCGGCAGATCGACCCGGATGACGTGGTGGCGAGTGGTGAGCGCCTCGGCCACCGGCCCCCAGGAGGCACCCGAGGCACCCGATCCGTGGATCAGCAGCACCGGCGGCGCCTGCCGCGGTCCCTCGCGGACCACGCGCATCCCGTGCGCGATGTCGTGATTTCCCATGCGCCGCAAGGTAAGGCGCCCGTCGTCCGCCCGTCTTGGACGAATGTCAGCGCCGGTCAGTACTCATACGGGTCCTTGGGGGTGGGCACCGTTGTCACCGATGCCGGGGTGAAGTCCGGGGTGTAGCTGTTCTCCTTCGTCGCCGTGCCCGGGACCACGCGGCCGGTCACCTTGATCCACGTGTCGCTGGCCAGATGGTCCGCTTCGCCGCCGCGGAGGCGGACCGTCACCGGGAACGCGTCCGCCGCGCAGCAGCTGATCACCAGGCGGGCCAGCAGCGTGTTGCCCTCGGTGTGCACCACGAACCCGGTCAGCGCGACCGTGCGGTCGTCGAGCGTGCCCGCCTTGTCCCAGCCCGCGCGGCTGACGAACTCGTTGACCGCCAACGGCACCACGTCCCCCGCCGGCAACGGCGGGAAGGCCGCCGCGTTGGCCGCGGCCGCGCTCGACGGCGCACGGGACTCCGTGCGGATCACCGAGTCCGAGCCCAGTGCCGGGGGCGCCACCAGGAAGACGGCCAGCACCGGGACCAGCAGCAGCCACGCCGGCCGGGTCGAGTGGGCGTGCCCGTGGTCCGCGGCGCCGTGGCCCGCGGCCTCCGGCAGGTCCGGTGCCGTGCCCGGCTCGGCCCCGGCGGCGACCTTCGCGCGCGCCGCCAGCAGGTCACGCACGATCGCGACCGCGCCGAGCAGCACCATCACCGCGCCGCCCGCGATGACCCACGGCTGCTGCGCCGGCTTGACGTACCGCAGGTAGTCGCCGTTGACCGCGATCTTGACCAGCGCCCCGCCCAGCAGGATCAGCAGGATGTTCTGGGTCTCCCGTTTCACGACACCCCCACCACGACTCCGGCCACGACCGCGCAGGCGATCGCCACCACGAACGTCACGGGCGCGAACCGCACCGCGAACGACCGGCCGAACGTGCCCGCCTGCAGGGCGAACAGCTTGACGTCCACCGCCGGGCCGACGACCAGGAACACCAGCTTCGGCAGCAGCGGCAACGCGGTCAGCGACGCCGCCACGAACGCGTCCGCCTCGCTGCACAGCGCCAGCACCACCGCGAGCACCGCCATGACGAGCACGCCGAGCACGATCTGGTCGCCGAGCACGCCGAACCACCTGGCAGGCACGAGCACGTTCAGCGCCGACGAGATCAGCGCGCCCAGCACCAGGAAACCGCCGGCCTCGACCAGGTCCGTGCGGGCCGTCTCGGCGAACACCCGCCACCGTTGCCCGGTCGCCACCTCCGGGAGACGGCGCAGGGCGCGTTCGGTGATCCATTCGAGCTTGCCCCAGCGGGCCCACAGCCAGCCCATCACCACCGCGGTGGCCAGCGAGCCGGCGAACCGGGCCAGCACCATCTCCGGTTTGCCGGGGAACGCGACCGCGGTGGCCACCAGCACCACCGGGTTCACCGCGGGGGCGGCGAGCAGGAACGTCAGTGCCGCCGCCGGGGCCACGCCCTGCCCCATCAGCCGCCGGGCCACGGGCACGGAGGCGCATTCGCAGCCCGGCAGCGCAACGCCGGCTAGCCCGGCGACGCCGACGGCCGCACCGGCCCGGCGTGGCAGCACCTTCTCCAGCACGCGCGCGGGCACGAACGCGGCAATGGCGCCGCTGATCAGCACGCCGAGCACGAGGAACGGCAGCGCCTGCACGCACACGGCGACGAACACCGTGGAGCCGGTGCGCAGCGCCGGAACGTCGAACAGCTGCTGCAGCCGGCCCTGGGCGAGGATGGCGATCAGCAGGATCGCGCACAGCACTTCGACCGAGCTGATCCGGAAGCGGCGGGTGCGCCGTCCGGGCTCGGCCTCGGTGTCGGGAAGGGTGTCCACGGCGGAGATGATGCCAGGAGGGTCCGACAGGATCGGACCCGCACAGGCCGAAAACGGCCGGATACGGCCGGTTTTCGACCGGAATTCTCCGTTCGCGGCGGTTTCGGACCCGTGTGGGTTACGCCTTCAGGTCGCCGGATGGCAGGAAAGAGTCGTTCACCGCGTCGGATGGCATGAACGAGTCGTTCATGTCCTCGGGGCTCGCGAATCCGGCGGCCCGGACAGTCAGAGGATGCCCGGCAGGTCGGCCCGCAGCTGCGAAGCCGTCGACACCACGAGCATCAGCAGCGTCCCGAGCGCCGCTTCGTCCAGACCGGCCGCGGGGAACGCGTAGCGCAGCGTCACGTCGACGCCGTTGTCCGAGTGGCCGATCCCGAGCGTCCCGAACAGTCCCTGGCCCGCCCGCTCGGCCACGGCAATCGACAGCTCCGGCGCGTCCGGCAGGTCCCAGCCGACCACGCACGTCAGGGTCAGGACCGTGAGGCCCTCCCCGAGACGGGTCGCCTGGATCACGCACGGCACGCCGCCGTGGGAGAACGTCAGCGCCCCGTCGTCGTCGACGCGGACCTCGAGGTAACGCTCGAGTGCGTCCTTCGCCTGTGTCAGCAGCTCCGCCGTTTCGGCCGCTTCGGTGGCACTCACGACGAGGCCGCCTGGTCGACCGCGCCGCCGAAGCGGCGGTCGCGCTTGGCGAACTCCAGGCAGGCGCGCCACAGGTGGGTCCGGTCGAAGTCCGGGAACAGCGTGTCCTGGTAGACCATCTCGGCGTAGGCCGACTGCCACAGCAGGAAGTTCGACGTCCGCTGCTCGCCCGAGGGCCGCAGGAACAGGTCCACGTCCGGCATTTCCGGCTGGTACAGGTACTTGCCGATGGTCTTCTCGGTGACCTTGCCCGGGTCCAGCCTGCCGTCGGCGACGTCCTGGGCGATCCGGCGCATCGCGTCGGCGAGCTCGGCGCGGCCGCCGTAGTTGACGCACATCGTCATGTTGAGCGCCGTGTTGTGCTTGGTCTTCTCCTCGGCCGCCTGCAGTTCCTTGATCACCGACGCCCACAGCTTCGGCCGCCGCCCCGCCCAGCGGATGCGCACGCCGATCGAGCCGAGGTAGTCGACCTGACGGCGGATCGTGTCGCGGTTGAAGCCCATGAGGAACCGCACCTCTTCGGGGCTGCGCTTCCAGTTCTCGGTCGAGAACGCATACACCGACAGCCACTTGACGCCGAGTTCGACCGCGCCGCTGGCGACGTCGATCATCACCGCTTCGCCGCGCTTGTGTCCCTCGATCCGCGGCAGGCCGCGCTGGTTGGCCCAGCGGCCGTTGCCGTCCATGACCAGCGCGACGTGCTTGGGCAGCAGGTCGCGGGGGATTTCCGGTGGCTTCGCGCCGGACGGGTGCGGATCCGGGGCCCGCAGCTCGTATCGCGACGCCTTGTTCTCGCGTCCCCTGCGCAGCACTGCGAGCCTCCCTGGATGGGTGAAACCGATCTGGCCCGACCCTACTGCCCGGGTACCCGCTGACCTTCGGCGGAGCCCCCGGATGTCACCGCCTCACGAGCGCGTCGCTCGACCAGGGGCAGGGACCGCAGCTGGCGCTCCAGGTGCCACTGCAGGTGGGCCGCGACCAGGCCGCTCGCGTCGCGGCGGGTGCCGGGCAGGGTCGCCTCGGCCAGCGGCCATTCGCCGTGCAGGAGGGCGGTGAGCAGGTCGAGGACCTCGGGAGCGGGGTGCACGCAGCCGGGGATCCGGCAGTCGGCGCACATCGAGCCGCCCGCGGCGACGCTGAACGCCGTGTGCGGGCCGGGCAGGCCGCAGCGGGCGCACTCGGTGAGCGCGGGCGCCCAGCCGGCGTAGGACATCGCGCGGAGGAAGAAGGCGTCGAGCACGAGGGAGGCGTCCCGCTCCCCCGCGGCGAGCGCGCGCAGCGCCCCGACGACGAGGAGGTACAGCTTGAGGACGGGCTCGCCCTCTTCGGCCGAGAGCCGGTCCGCGGTCTCGGCGATCGCGCTGGCCGCGGTGTAGCGCTGGTAGTCGGCGACCAGCGGCAGCGCGAAGGCGTCGACGGTCTCGACCTGGGTGATCACGTCGAGGGTCCGGCCGGTGTAGAACTGCACGTCGACGTGGCCGAACGGCTCCAGCCGCGCCCCGAAGCGCGACGACGTGCGCCGCACGCCCTTGGCGACGGCGCGGACCTTGCCGTGCCGCCGGGTCAGCAGCGTGACGATCCGGTCGGCTTCACCGAGCTTGTGCGTGCGCAGCACCACTCCGGTGTCGCGGTAGAGGTTCACCACCCCGACATCGTCCCACTCTCGGGCGATGCCGGGGTGGTGCGCCCCGCGGAAATCAGCAGTAGTAGCCGCTGCAGGCGGTGCTGACCGCCACCGCCGAGGCGATGATGATGATGATCGCCGTGACGCAGCCGATGCCGCCCAGGATGGTCGAGATCAGGCAGAGCGTCTTGGTGGTACGCGACGCCTGCTCGGCCATCGCGTAGTTGCCCTGCATCTTGTAGGTGCCGACCTCGTTGGACTTCATGATCGCGAAGATCCCGAGGATGAGGCCGCCGAGGAAGAGCGAAGCGATCGCCCAGCCCTTGTAGTCCTTGATGGCGTTGACGTCGCCGCCGGGCATGCCGTAGCCGGGGGCACCGAAGCCGCCGGTGGGCGGCTGCCCGTACGGCGCGGGCTGCCCGTACGGGGCCGGCTGGCCGTAGGGCGCGGCGGGCACGCCACCGGACGGCGTGCCATAGCCCGGCTGTGGCTGCTGCGGCTGCTGGCCGTAGGGCTGCTGCGGCTGGCCGTAGGGATTGGTCATGAACTTCTACCCCAACTACTCGTGAACTTCCGCCGGGCGACCCCCGGCGACGATGCGGAAAAGCGTGCTAGTGCTGCGGCGGCTGCCCGAAACTGCCGGGATCGATCTTCTGGGTCTCCCCGGCCTCTTCCGGCCGCAGCATCTGGGTGCGCTCGGGCTGCTCGCCGGAGGCGCCTGGCGAGTCCGGGCGGAGCATCTGGGTGCGCTCGCCTTCGTCGAAGGACGGGCCGCCGGGCTGCGGGAGGCCGCCGGGCTGCGGCTGGCCGAAGCCGCCGGGCGCGGGCTGCTGCGGGAAGCCGCCCGAGGCGGGCTGGCCGGGTTGCGGCTGGCCGAAACCACCCGGGGCGGGCTGCTGCGGAAAGCCGCCGGACTGCGGCTGCTCGAAACCACCAGACTGCGGCTGGCCGGGTTGCGGCTGACCAAAGCCGCCCGGGGCGGGCTGCTGCGGAAAGCCACCGGACTGCGGCTGCTCGAAACCACCAGACTGCGGCTGGCCGAACCCGCCCGGGGCGGGCTGGCCCGGCTGCGGCTGACCGAAACCACCCGGGGCAGGCTGCTGCGGGAAACCACCCGGCTGCGACTGTTCGAAACCGCCCGGCTGCGGCTGACCAAAGCCACCCGGAGCAGGCTGACCCGGCTGCGGCTGCCCGAAACCCCCGGCGGGCTGCTGCGGAAAGCCACCGGAGCCGAACTGCCCGGGCTGCTGCCCCGCCGGGGGATACCCCCCGGCGAACGGCTGCGCGCCCGGCTGGGCGAACGGCGTCGCCGCGTCGTCGGCGGTGACCACGATGGTGCCCGTCATCTTGTCCGCGAGCGTCTGGGACTTGTCGTCCCACAGGGGCCACAGCCAGCCGACGTAGCAGATGACGTTGTCGACGGCGTGGGCCAGGTCGCGCACGAACGCGATGCCCGGGCCGACCGGCTGGCCGGTGTCCTCCCGGACCAGCTTGACCTTCGCGACCCGCTTGCCCATCGACTGGCCGGTGTTGCCCTGCAGGATCCAGCGGTTGTACACGGACCAGCCGAGCCAGGCGAGCGAGCCGACCACCGTCAGCATCGAAAACGCGTCTCCCCCGGTGAAGGCCAGCGGGACGAGAATCACGCACAGCACGAGGAAAGGACCCACGTCGATGAGCCAGCCGAGGGCGCGCTGGCCCCAGTTCGCGTAGTTCTGCGGCGCGCCGAAGGGAGTGCCCGGCTGCCCGAACGGCTGTGGCTGCCCGAAGGACTGCTGACCGTAGGGATCGGTCATCGGGTCTCCCCCTCGATGGTCGCATGTGGATCCGGCACGGGCCGGTCCGCGGGAGCGTACTCGCTGCCGTGACGGCCGCGCCTCCCAGGCGTCCACTGTCCGGGTGACACGGTCGTGGGTCCGACGCGACCGGTCCGCGCTCGGTTCCCCTCAGTGGCGATTCAGACGCGCAACGCGGTGAACGGGGCGAACGGCAGGTTGCGGACGATGAACCAGACGACGAACACGACCGAAAACGCCAGTGGCGTCCAGCGCCAGTGCAGCCAGCTGTTCACCGGGCGGCCGCGCAGGCGGCCGACGGTCCACGCGATGATGCTCCACACGAACAGCAGCACGATCACGAACGACACCGCGTTGTAGTGCAGGGCGGCGGGAATGTCGCCGTGCATCACGCTGTAGGCCATCCGCATGCCGCCGCAGCCCGGGCAGTCGATGCCGAGCAACGCCTTGGTCGGGCAGACCGGGAGGAAGCCGCCCGGCGTTGTCGGGTCGCCGATCCAGACGACCGCGCAGCACACGCCGAGGCCGCCGACGACGGCCATCGGCGCGCCGAGGGCACGCAGCTTCGCCCTGGCCCCGCGGGCCGGGTATCCCGTGTAGACAGTCGTCATCGAGCCGCCCCCCAAAGCGACACCCCGAGCAGCACGAACACCAGGAAGGCCGCGAGCAGGTAGAGCGCGACCACCGCGGCGGCGGAGATCGCCGCCCACATCGCCCACTTGCGGGCGTCGTCGGCCGACCGCTGCGCTTCGGCGTGGTAACCCTGGTACCACAGGGTGTTGACCTGGTTGGCCTTCACGATGGCGACGATACCCAACGGCACGCAGCACATGATGGTGGCCAGGATCGCCCAGACCAGGTTGGTCTCCGGTGGCGGCCCGGAGGGCGGCGGGTACTGCGGGTACGGCCAGGTCACCGGGTCCGTCCTCCTGCTGCCGTCGACGACGTCGTCAGTGGGACGCGGCGTCGTCTGTCAGCGTTCCCAGCAGGAGCACGGCCGCCACGATGGCCGCGGCCCAGACGACCAGCCCGGCGACCGCGGCGACGATCGCCCAGCGGCGGGCGTCGCGGGCCGCCGCGTGGGCCGCCTCCTGGTCGCCCTGGGCCCAGAGCTTCTCGACCTTGACCGCCTGGAAGATCGAGATGACACCGAAGGGCAGGCAGCAGACGATCGCGCTGACGATGCCCCAGACCAGGTTCGAGGCGGGCGGCGGGCCGGGGTTGTAGTCCGCGGGCGGGGTCGGCTTCGCGGTCATGTCAGAACCCCAGCCGGCGCAGCTGGCGGGGGTCGCGCTGCCAGTCCTTGGCCACCTTGACGTGCAGGTCGAGGTAGACCTTCGAGCCGAGCAGCCGCTCGATGTGCTTACGCGCGGTCGCGCCGACCTCGCGCAGCCGCTCGCCCTTGTGCCCGAGGATGATCCCCTTCTGGCTGGGCCGTTCCACGTACAGGAACGCGTGCACGTCGATGAGGTCGTCGCGGCCTTCGCGCGGCAGCATCTCCTCGACGGTGACGGCGATCGAGTGCGGCAGCTCGTCGCGGACGCCTTCCAGCGCCGCCTCGCGGATCAGCTCGGCGACCAGCGTCTGCTCGGGCTCGTCGGTCAGCTCGCCGCCCGGGTACAGCTGCGGGCCCTCCGGAAGCCGCTCGATCAGCAGCTTGGCCAGCGTGTCGACCTGGAAACCGTCCACCGCGGACACCGGGACCAGCTCGGCGAAGTCCATCACCTGCTGCAGGGCGAGCAGCTGCTCGGCGACCTGCTGGGGCTGGACGAGGTCGGTCTTGGTGACGATGCCGATCACCGGCGTCCGCTTGGCGATCTTCTGCAGCTCGGCGGCGATGAACTTGTCGCCGGGCCCGATCTTCTCGTTCGCCGGCACGCAGAACCCCACGACGTCCACTTCGGACCACGTCGTGTGCACGATGTCGTTGAGCCGCTCGCCGAGCAGGGTGCGGGGGCGGTGCAGGCCGGGCGTGTCGATGAGGACGAGCTGGGCGTCCTCGCGGTGCACGATGCCGCGGATGGCGTGCCGGGTGGTCTGCGGCTTGCTGGAGGTGATCGCGACCTTCGTGCCGACGAGGGCGTTGGTTAGCGTCGACTTGCCCGCGTTGGGACGGCCGACGAAGCAGGCGAAGCCGGAGCGGTGCTCGGTCATCGCTCGAGCACCTGGAGGATCTCGCCGCGGGGGTCGGCGAGGATGATCGGCGCGGTCTTCGCGATGTCGCGGACCGCGTGCACCGACGCCTCCTTGAGCAGGCCCTGGTCGGTGACGACGGCGGCGGCCTCGATGCCCTCGGCGCCGCTGGAGAGGGCGGCGGCGACCGCGGCCTGGAGCGCGGTGAGCTTGAACGACGGCTGGTCGACCGTGCCTGCGGCGTAGGTGCGGCCGTCGGTGTCGCGGACCGCGGCGCCCTCGGGCGCCTGGATGCGGGCGCGGGAGGACCGGGCCAGCGTCACCAGCTTGTGGTCATCGGCCTCGAGTTCAGGCATGTTCGACGCTCCTGTCGCGTTCGTCGGGGTGGGGCAGGCGGGTCCGGCGGCGCGCGCTCCGGTCGGCGGGGTCGGTCACCGCGTCGGCGTCGGCCGGGTGCACGACCACGGACGTGATCCGCATGCGGCCGCGCCGGTCTTTGCCCCCTTCGGCGAACAGCCGAAGGCCGGCGACCTCCGCTTCGGCCCCCGGCAGCGGGACCCTACCCAGTCGTTCCGCGAGCAGGCCGCCCACGGTCTCCACGTCGTGGTCTTCGAGGTCGATGCCGAACAGCTCGCCCAGGTCGTCGACGCTCATCCGGGACGACACGCGGACGGCGCCGTCGTCGAGCTCCTCGACTTCGGGGCGCTCGTCGGCGTCGGACTCGTCGGTGATCTCGCCGACGATCTCCTCCAGCACGTCCTCGATGGTGAGCAGGCCCGCCGTGCCGCCGTACTCGTCGACGGCGATCGCCATGTGGTTGTGCGAGCGCTGCATTTCCTTGAGCAGCTCGTCGAGGCGCTTGGAGTCCGGGACGAACGACGCCGGCTTCATCACCGACTCGACGACGGTGCTCGGCCCGTCCGGGTCGAGGTAGGCCGTCATGAGGTCCTTGATGTTGACGACGCCGACGATGTCGTCGACGGACTCGTCGATCACCGGCAGCCGGGTGAACCCGGTGCGCAGGGCCAGCGCCAGTGCCTGGCGGACGGTCTTGGCGCGCTCGATCCAGACGATCTCGGTGCGCGGCACCATGACCTCGCGGGCGACGGTGTCGCCGAGCTCGAACACCGAGTGGATCATCTCGCGCTCGGAGTCCTCGACGACGCCGCGTTCCTGGGCCATGTCGACCAGCTCGCGCAGCTCGACCTCGGAGGTGAACGGGCCTTCGCGGAAGCCCTGGCCGGGCGTGATGGCGTTGCCGACGAGGATCAGCAGCCGCGACAGCGGGCCGAGGACCGAGCCGAGGACGCGGACGGGGCCGGCGACGTAGCGGCCGATGCGGTAGGGGTGCTGGCGGCCGAGGGTGCGCGGGCCGACGCCGATGAGGACGTAGCTGACCACGACCATGACGACCGCGGTGACCAGGACCGCGAGGCCGAGCGGCCGGATCCACGTCCCGACGGCGACGGTGACGAGCACCGTCGCGGTCAGCTCGCAGCCGAGGCGCAGCAGGAGCAGCAGGTTGATGTGGCGGCGGCGTTCGGCGACGACGCTCGCGAGCTGCCGGGCGCCGGGGAGCCCGAGCCGGGCGAGGCCTTCGGCCCGGGCCTGCGAGACGCTGCTGATGGCGGCGTCGGCCGCGGCGAACACGCCCGCGAGGAGCACGAGCGCGATCGCGAAGAGGAGCTGGACCATGGCAGGCGCCTAGGGCGTGTCCCCGGTGGACGGCTCGGGCGCGTCGAGCCCGGCGATGCCGAGGACGCGGTCGTCGGTGCTGCGCTGGGCGTTCTGCTTCGCCAGCGCGGCGACGGCGTCCTGGTACTCGCCGAGGATGCGCTTCTGGAGGGCGAACATCTCGCGTTCCTCGGCCGGTTCGGCGTGGTCGTAGCCGAGCAGGTGGAGGCAGCCGTGCACGGTGAGCAGGTGCAGCTCGTCCATGAGCGAGTGCCCCGCGGTCTTGGCCTGGTCCTTGGCGAACGCCGGGCAGAGCACGATGTCCCCGAGCAGAGCAGGCGACGCGTCGGGCGCGTCGGGGCGGCGGGAGGAGTCGAGCTCGTCCATCGGGAAGGCCATGACGTCGGTGGGCCCCGGCAGGTCCATCCAGCGTTCGTGGAGGTCTTCCATGACGTCGAGGGTGACGAGCAGGATGGACAGCTCGGCGAGCGGGCTGACCTCCATCTTGTCGAGGGCGTAGCGGGCGGCGGAGACGATGGACGCCTCGTCGACGTTGACGCCGGACTCGTTGGCGATCTCGATGCTCAACGCCTGGTGCCCTTCCAGCCGTCGCCCTGCTGGGCGTCCTGCACGGCCTGCCACTTTTCGTAGGCGTCGACGATGTCCCCGACGAGCTTGTGCCGGACGACGTCCTGGCTGGTCAGCTCGGCGAAGTGGAGGTCTTCGACGCCGGTGAGGATGTCCCGCACGACACGCAGGCCGCTGCGCTGCCCGCTGGGCAGGTCGACCTGGGTGATGTCGCCGGTGACGACGATCTTGGAGCCGAAGCCGAGCCGGGTGAGGAACATCTTCATCTGCTCGGGCGTGGTGTTCTGCGCCTCGTCGAGGATGATGAAGGCGTCGTTCAGCGTGTTGTGCGTCAGCAGGTGATCGTCGGTGACGTACAGCGAGTCGGCGGCGCCCACCTGGATGCACACGGCCTCGGCTCGGCCTGCCGGTTCGATGCGGTCGATGAACCGCATCGGACGGCCACCACCGCCGGCCTCGTGGTAGCGCTGCCGCTTGCGAGTGAGGCGGAACGGCTCGATCCCGGCGGGCAGCCGGATCTCGAGGACGTGCGCGTCGTGCCGGTAGCTCACGTCCCGTCCGTTGGCCCGGCCCGGCTTGCGGCCGAGCGCGGCGCGGCGCCGGGTGTAGGCAACGCCGCCGAGCGACTGCACCAGGCGGATGACGTCGTCCTTGAGCCGCGGCGACGTTGTGACGTACTGGATGCGGCAGGTGCGGGCGAACTGCGTGACCGGCCCGCCGTCGGAGTCCAGCAGCCCTTGCAGGAGCGCCAGCCGGACGTCCGCGGAGTTCTGGAGGTAGACCTCCGGGACGAACTTGGTGTGGGAACGGGTGCCGATCAGTTCCAGCGTGCGCAGCGCCCCGGCGACCGGGTTCTCGAGCGTGATGACCTCGCCCTGCTGCCGCATCCGGTTGAGCGTGTAGTCGGCTCCGTCCTTGTGGCGCACGCGCACACCGGGCAGTGCCGCCTCGAGGGCGAGGGCCAGCTCGGGGTCCTCGGTCGCGAAGCCCGGCGTCGTGGAGCCGGTCAGGCAGCCGTCGCCGAGCAGAAGCCCCAGTGCGTAGGGGTCCATCGGCACTTCGCGCCCGGGGTGGCACGCCGGCGCCGTGAGCATCGGCAGTTCGTACCGGCGGGCGTGCGCGGCACGCAGCTTGCCGATCATGTCCTTGGTCTGGAGGACACGCCACGGCTTGCCACGGCGCTTGTCGGACGCGGTCTTGACCGCCCAGAGGTGCTCACCGCAGCACAGCGTCGAGGCACCGTCGCTCGCGGTGACGCGATAGATGTCCTTCTCGCCCTGCGGGTAGACACCGAGGACGGGCGTCGGCTCCCCGTTCGAGCCGATGACCAGGTCGCCGACCTGCAGTTCGCCGATGGGCCGGAAACCGTCCGGGGTCAGCACCGGCGTCGTCACCGGCTGCGCACGGCCACGCATATAGGCGAGGGGTGCGATTTCGATCGTCCCGGCCTGCATGAGGCGCGGGATCGACTCCGGTTCGACCATGTCGTGCAGCGCGTCGTAGAGCGGGCGCAGGTACGGGTCGATCTTCTCGTTGAGCGTGCCCGGCAGGTAGCCGAGGCGCTCGCCGGCTTCGACGGCCGGGCGGGTGAGGACGATGCGGGTGACCTGCTTGGCCTGCAGGGCCTGGACGGCCTTGGCCATGGCCAGGTAGGTCTTGCCGGTGCCGGCGGGGCCGATGCCGAAGACGACGGTGTGCTTGTCGATGGCGTCGACGTAGCGCTTCTGGTTGAGCGTCTTGGGCCGGATGGTCTTGCCGCGCCGGGACACGATGTTGAGGCTGAGGACCTCGGCGGGCGAGGCGTCGCCGGTGGAGAGCATGCCGACGGTGCGCCGCACGGTGTCCGGGCCGACCTGCTGGCCGCCGGTGGCGAGCTGGACGAGCTCGGCGAAGACGCGTTCGGCGAAGGCGACGTCGGCCGGGGTGCCGGTCAGGGTGACCTCGTTGCCGCGGACGTGCACGTCGGCGGCGAGGAGTTCCTCGGCGACGCGCAGGTTCTCGTCACGGGACCCGAGCAGGCTGAGTGCGGCGGCGTCGGGGATGGGGAACCGGGACTGAGCAGCCTGAACAGCGCCATCCTCGGTCTTGGGGACGTCCCCGGGGACGTCAGGTCGGGCGGCTCCACCCGGTACGGTTCCGGCCACGTGGCCTCGGCCCTGCTTTCTCGGTGAGGGACTACGGACCCCACCGATGCTACTGGCACCCCCCGACAAGACGCAGGCCGGTTTCGCTAGTCCTGCTCCGGAGCCCCGAACAACCCCAGCGGCTCCCCGCCCAGCACATGGGCATGAACATGGAAGACGGTCTGCCCAGCATCTTCATCGGTGTTGAAGACAACCCGATACCCACTCTCAAGGATGCCCTCGATCTCGGCAACCTTCCGGGCAGCAAGAGCAACATCGGCAAGCAACCCAGGATCGGCGGCGGCAAGCTCCCCCAGGTTCCGGTACCGCTTCCGAGGCACAACCAGAACATGAACCCGAGCCTGAGGCCGAATATCCCGGAAGGCAAAGGTCGACTCATCCTGATAGACAACATCGGCAGGGATCTCCCCACCAATGATCCGTTCAAAGAGAGTCTCAGCATCCAAACCGCTCATAAGAGCACCCTACCGACCCACCCAACAAACGCGCCGAAGGGACAACACGGTGCCCGAAGGGTCAACACGCGTGACCAGAGAGACGACACGCGTGATTGAAGGGACGACACGCGTGACCAGAGGGACGACACGGCAAGGCAACGGGTAACCCCACGGGAGGACGCGAGAAGGCCGAAGGCCGCCGAGCAACAGGCAACGGGCACCCGAGAACCAGACCGAACGAGAAGCCGGCGGGGGTCCGGGGGCGTGCCCCCGGCTGGGGGTCTGGGGGTTTGACCCCCAGAAGACACAACGAACGCAAAGCGGCACCTGAACGAGCGAAGCGAGAGAAGGTGCCGCGGGCGGTAGACCCTGGGGGTCGATCTACCGCAGCCGCGGCGGCCGCCGGACCGAGGGGGGAGGTGCCCGGCGGGGTCTGTGTCTTCCCAGTGGCGCGCCTGACAGTGGGTGGCGCGTTAATAAACGAGAGTAACGGGTCGGAGTGTGATCGCGCCATAACTGGGCGCAAATTGTGTCCGGTTTTTTGGGTGATCTCACTGCCAGCGGGTGGTGAGGGCGCCGAGGGCGCCCAGTGCGACGGCCGCTGCGGTGGAGGTGCGCAGGACGGTCGTGCCGAGGCGGACGGCTCGGGCGCCCGCGTCGGTGAGGGTCTTGAGTTCGTCGTCGGTGATGCCGCCTTCGGGGCCGACGACCAGGAGGATGTCTCCGGTGTCGGGGAGCGGGAGGTCGGTGAGCCGGTCGGGGACGTCGGCTTCGAGGACGATCGTCAGTGACGTCGTGGCGGCGAGTTCGGCCAGCTCGGCGGTGGTGACGGGCTCGGTGACGTCGGGGACGTGCGCGCGGCGGGCCTGCTTGGCGGCGGCGCGGGCGGTGGCGCGCCAGCGGGCGAGTGCCTTCTCGCCGCGGGGGCCGTCCTCCCATTTGGCGACGCTGCGGGCGGCGCGCCAGGGGACGACGGCGTCGACGCCGGCTTCGGTGGCGAGTTCGACGGCGAGTTCGCCGCGGTCGCCCTTGGCCAGGGCCTGGGCGACCAGGACGCGCAGCGCGGGTGGCTGTTCGGTCCAGCTCTCCTCGACCGTCATCGTGAGCACGGCGTCGCGGCCCGGCTGGACGGTGTCGACGACGCAGCGGGCCATCGCGCCCGCGCCGTCGGAGAGGACGAGCCGTTCGCCCGCGCGCAGGCGGCGGACGGTGGCCGCGTGCCGGGCTTCCTCGCCGTCGAGGACCGCGTGCCCGGAGGCCGGGACCGACGCGGCGAGGAAGACCGGCAGGGTGGTGTCGGGCACGGTCAGCGGTGGTTCTTGGCGCGCAGCTTGGCGAACAGGCCGCCGTGCTTGCTGCCGTTGTTCGCCAGGGTCGGGACTTCTTCGCCGCGCTGCTGGGCGAGTTCGACGAGCAGTTCGCGCTGGGCGTCGTCGAGCTTGGTGGGGACGACGACGTCGATGTGGACGTGCAGGTCGCCGCGGCCGTCGACGCGGCCGGAGGACCGCAGCCGGGGCATGCCCTTGCCGGTGAGGACGAGTTCGGCGTTGGGCTGGGTGCCGGGTTCGATGTCGAGGTCGTAGTCGCCGTCGACCAGGGTCGCGATGGGCACGGTGGCGCCGAGCGCGGCGGTGGTCATCGGGATGCGGAAGTTGCAGTGCAGGTCGTGGCCCTGCCGGACGAAGACCTCGTGCGGGGTCTCGTCGATCTCGACGTACAGGTCGCCCGCCGGGCCGCCGCCGGGGCCGACCTCGCCCTGGCCGGACAGCCGGATGCGCATGCCGTCGCCGACGCCCGGCGGGATCTTCGCGGTGACGTTGCGGCGGGCGCGGATGCGGCCGTCGCCGCCGCACTGGCGGCAGGGGTCGGGGATGACCTCGCCGAAGCCGCGGCAGACCGGGCAGGGCCGCGCGGTGACGACCTGGCCGAGGAAGGACCGCTGGACGGACTGGACCTCGCCCGCGCCGCCGCAGGTGTCGCAGGTCTTGACCGTGGTGCCTTCGGCGGTGCCGGCGCCGCGGCAGAGGTCGCAGACGATCGCGGTGTCGACGGCGATCTCCTTGTCGACGCCCGTCGCGCACTCCTCCAGGGTCAGGCCGAGGCGGATGAGGGCGTCGGAGCCGGGCTGGACGCGGCTGCGCGGCCCGCGCCCGCGGCCACCGCCGCCTGCCGCGCCGAAGAAGGCGTCCATGATGTCGCCGAGGCCGCCGAAGCCGGCGAAGGGGTCGCCGCCCCCGCCGCGCGCGCCGTTGTCCATCGGGTCGCCGCCGAGGTCGACGATCTTGCGCTTCTGCGGGTCGGACAGCACTTCGTAGGCCGTCGTGACCTCGGCGAACTTGTGCTGGGCGTCGTCCGACGGGTTGACGTCGGGGTGCAGCTCCCTGGCCAGCTTCCGGTACGCGCGCTTGATCTCCTGATCGCTCGCGTTCTTCGCCACCCCGAGGATGCCGTAGTAGTCCCTCGCCACCGTCTTCGCTTCTCCTTCTGCTCTGCCCGGCTCAGCGGCCGGCCAGGATCTGGCCCACGTAGTTGGCGACCGCGCGCACCGCGGCGATCGTGCCGGGGTAGTCCATCCGGGTCGGGCCGACCACCCCCATGCCGCCGAGCACCACGTCGTCGCGGCCGTAGCCGATCGAGACGACCGAGGTGCTGCGCATCTGCTCGTCCTCATTTTCCTCACCGATGCGCACGGTGATCGCACCGGGGTTGCGCGCGGCGGCCAGCAGCTTGAGCACGACGACCTGTTCCTCGAGGGCTTCGAGGACCTGGCGCAGCGAGCCGGGGAAGTCGGCGACGTTGCGGGTGAGGTTGGCGGTACCGCCGAGGACCAGGCGTTCTTCGGGGTGCTCGGACAGCGACTCGACCAGGACGGTGGTGATCCGGATCAGCACGTCGCGCAGCTCGCCCGGCGACTTCTCGGGCAGCTCGGCGACGTGCGCGGCGGCGTCGTTGAGCCGCCGCCCGGCCATGGCGGTGTTGAGCACGGTCCGGATCCGGGACACGTCCTCTTCGGTGATGACGTCGCCGAGGTCGACGGTGCGCTGGTCGACGCGCCCGTTGTCGGTGATCAGCACCAGCATGAGCCGCGCCGGGGTGAGCGGCACCACTTCGAGGTGGCGCACCTTGGCGTTGGTCAGCATGGGGTACTGGACGACGGCGACCTGCCGGGTCAGCTGCGCGAGCAGCCGGACCGAGCGCCGCAGGACGTCGTCGAGGTCGGTGCCGCTGTCGAGGAAGGTGGTGATGGCGCGGCGCTCGGCCGCGCTCAGCGGCTTGATCTCGGAAAGCCGGTCGACGAAGAGGCGGTACCCCTTGTCGGTCGGGACGCGGCCGGCACTGGTGTGCGGCTGCGTGATGTAGCCCTCTTCTTCGAGGGTCGCCATGTCGTTGCGCACGGTCGCGCTCGACACGCCGAGGTTGTGCCGTTCGACGATCGCCTTGGACCCGACGGGTTCCTGGTTGGCCACGTAGTCGGCCACGATCGCGCGCAGCACTTCGAAGCGGCGCTCCTCCGCGTTGGCCACCGGTTCCTCACCTACCTCGCTCGCTGCTCACCCCGAGTTTACGGAAGGCTGAGCCGATCGTGCTCAACCCCGCACCGGGAGGGCCCGCGCCTGCCGGGTAAAGAGCACACCAACACATTCCCATCCATTCTTCCCGGCGGAATTTCCGCGCTTGATAGCGGAACCGAAAAGCGGTTTGCTGCCTCTGATCCGCATGCCCTTCCCGACTTCCGAGGTCGCCGTGAACCCCAGTGATCCCGCTTCGGCCGGAATGCCCGAAATCGCCCGGCGTGCCGCCGAGGCGAAAGCGAAACTCCAGCGTGTCTCGGCGACCGCCACGAGTGCCGACGGTGCCGTCACGGTCACCGTCAACACCAGCGGTGCGCTGCAGGAACTCACCTTCGGGCCGCGGGCGGACGAGCTGCCGCGGGCCCGGCTCGCGCAGGCCGTCCTGGCCGCCGCCAAACGTGCCCAGGTCGATGCCGCGCAGCAGCTCGCCGGGGTCATGGCGCCGGTGATCGGGCCCGACAGCGATGCCATGAAATTCCTCCGTGAACAGATCCCGGCGCCCGAATTGCCCGAAGAAGAATCGCCGCGGTCCGCATTCACCGCCGGGGAAACACCGCGTCGCCCGGCCCGGCCGCGACCGGCCGACGACGAGGACTTCGGCGGCCCGATCCTGCGGCGGGGGCTCTAGATGGCCATGAAGATCGACTTCGACGTCCTCGGCGGGCACGAGGGCGAGGTCCGGGAGATCGCCGCCAAGGTCGAGCAGGCCGCCCAGGCCGCCGGCACCGCGCAGGCACTCGACTTCGACGCCTTCGGCCTGGTCGGGCAGGTCTTCGCGCTGCCGATCCAGGCGTGGCTGACCTCCGCCGACGGCTTCCTGGCCGCGGCCGTCGAGGCGGGGCACGACGTCGCGGACCGGGTGCAGGCCGCGCACGCCGCGTTCCGCGAGCACGAGCACACCACCAAGTGCCTGATCGAAGGCATCGGCAAGGAGCTGCCGGCATGACCGAGACGCAGGAGAACCCGCTGGTCGCGACGGCCGAGTCGCCGGGCGGCTTCTGGAGCGGCATGGGCGACGGTTCGAAGGGCGAGCTGGACAACCTCAACGCCCAGACCGGCGGCGCGGGCATCTTCAACGACGCCGCCGCGACGCTCACCGACTTCCGCGGCGGCGACTGGGGCAACTTCGCCATGGACGTCGGCACCGACGCCCTCGACCTGCTCGGCGCGGCGATGGACCCGCTCGGCACCCTGGCGAGCGCCGGGGTCGGCTGGCTGATCGAGCACATCAGCTTCCTCAAGGACGGCCTCGACAAGCTCGCCGGCAAGCCCGAAGCCGTCACGGCCAAGGCGGTGACCTGGTCGAACGTCGCCAAGCAGCTCACCGAGACAGCCGAGAGCTACGAGCAGAAGGCCGAGCGGGTCCGGCAGTCGTTCAGCGACTGCGGCTCGGCCGAGGCCTACCAGCGGACGGCCGAGAGTTACGTCGGCGTCCTCCGCGGCGCCGCGTCGCATGCCCAGGGTGCGTCGACGGCGATGAACATCGGCGCCGCGCTGGTCGGCACCGAGCGCGGACTGATCCGCGACATGATCTCGTCGTTCGTCGGCGAGCTGATCGTCAAGGCGCTGGCCGCGCTCGCGGCGTCGTGGTGCACCTTCGGCGGCACGGTCGCGGCGTTCATCGCGGACACCGTGATCGAAGGCGGGGTGCTCGCGGAGAAGATCAGCACGCGGATCGCCAAGGTCGTCGAGAAGCTGGAAAGCCTGGCGAAGGGCGCCGGCAGGTCGAAGGCGGCACTCGAAGGGGCGGCGAACGCGCTGAAGAAGGCCGGCCGCAGCGCCGACCGGATCGTGGACCAGAGCGTCGAGACGGCCGCGAAGCTGGAGCGGAAGGCCAACGAGCTGAAGCAGGCGGGCCGGGAAGCCGGGTCGGCCGCCGAGAAGGCCGAGGGCTGGAAGGACGCCTGGGCGGGCAAGGTGCCCGGCGGCGAGAAGCTCGAAGGGCCGGGCAAGAAGTTCTCCGAGGACGGCCGCAGCGCGCTCAAGCCCGCCGCGTGGCAGGAGGCGGGCGGCTTCCCCGGCTGGAAGCCCGCGGACACCGTCGGGGTCGTGACCGAAGGCCGCCGCCAGGAGAACGAGCAGTTCGACCGCTACCACGAAACGCGGGAGGCGTACGAGCAGGAGCATCCCGAATGACCGAGGTGGAGCTGGCCAACCGCAACGGACGGCTGCACCCGTCGCAGCGCGGGAAGCTGCTCGACTTCAACTTCTGGACGGCCGCGGTGCTCGTGGTCGCCGGGCTGGCGGCGGCCGGGTTCCTGGCCGCCACTGGCGGGGCGCTCGCGGCCGTCCCGATCCTCGCGGTCGTGGCCTGGTTCGCGTTCGTCTGCGGGCGGCGGCTCGCCGAGGTCCGCGCGGGACGGCTGCTCGTGGTCACCGGCTGGACGCACGACTTCGGCCGGGTGCACGGCAGGCGGCCCGAGCGCGGGCAGTACCCGATCTGCCTGTACACGATCATGGAACGGGTCTGGATGACCTACCTCGTGGTCGGCGACCGCAGCTACCGGCTCGACGACGCGGAGTTCCGCGCGCGGATCCAGGCGGACCGGACGAACGCCGTCTACCTGACTCCGCGCACGAAACTGCTGGTCAACGTCCTGCCCGCCTAGGAGTTGCGCGGGAAGCCCAGGTTGACCCCGGCGTGCGAGCGGTCCGGCCACCGCGAGGTGACGACCTTCGTGCGGGTGAAGAAGTGGAACCCTTCCGGCCCGTACGCGTGGCTGTCGCCGAACAGCGAGTCCTTCCAGCCGCCGAAGGAGTAGTAGCCGACCGGGACCGGGATGGGGACGTTGACGCCGACCATGCCGACCTCGACCTCGTTCTGGAAGCGCCGCGCGGCCGCGCCGTCGCCGGTGAAGATCGCCGTGCCGTTGCCGTAGGGGTTCGCGTTGATCAGCGCCAGCGCGTCGTCGTAGGACGCCGTGCGGGCCACCGACAGCACCGGGCCGAAGATCTCGTCGGTGTAGATCGACATCTCCGGGCGGACGTGGTCGAACAGCGTGGGGCCGAGCCAGAAGCCGTCCGCGGCCCCGGGGACCTCGATGCCGCGGCCGTCCACCACCAGCGTCGCGCCCGCACCCACTCCGGCGTCCACATAGGACGCCACCCGCGCGTGGTGTGCCTTGGTGACCAGCGGCCCCATCTCGGACTCGGGGTCGCGGCCGTCGCCAACGCGCAGCCGGGACATCCGCTCGGCGATCTTCGCCACCAGCTCGTCGCCGACCGGGTCGACGGCCACCACCACCGACACCGCCATGCACCGCTCCCCCGCCGAGCCGAACCCGGCCGAGACCGCGGCGTCGGCGGCCAGGTCGAGGTCGGCGTCCGGCAGCACCACCATGTGGTTCTTCGCCCCGCCGAGTGCCTGGACGCGCTTGCCGTGCCGGGTGCCGGTTTCGTAGACGTACCGCGCGATCGGCGTCGACCCGACGAACGAGATCGCCTTCACGTCGTCGTGGGCCAGCAGCCCGTCGACCGCGGCCTTGTCGCCGTGCAGCACGTTGAGCGCCCCCGCTGGCAGCCCGGCTTCGGCAAACAGCTCGGCGATGAACACCGCCGCCGACGGGTCCTTCTCGCTCGGCTTGAGCACCACGGTGTTCCCGCAGGCCAGCGCGTTGGGGACGAACCACAGCGGCACCATGGCCGGGAAGTTGAACGGCGAGATCACGCCGACCACGCCCAGCGGCTGGGCGATCGAGTAGACGTCGACGCCGGTGGAGGCGTTCTCGCTGAAGCCGCCCTTGAGCAGCTGCGCGGCGCCGCACGCGTACTCGACGTTCTCGATCGCGCGGGCGATCTCCCCCGCCGCGTCGGACTCGACCTTGCCGTGCTCGCTGGTGATGATCTTCGCCAGCTCGTGCTTGCGCGCGGCCAGCAGCTCGCGGAAGGCGAACAGCACCCGCGTCCGGCCGGCCAGCGACGTCCCGCGCCACCCAGGCAGCGCCGCCTTGGCCGCGGCGACCGCGGCTTCGACCTCGGCCTCGCCCGCGAAGTCGACCTGGGCCCTGACCTGGCCGGTGGCCGGGTCGAAGACGTCACCGGACCGGGCGGCGGTCCCGGTGAACGGCTTGCCGTCGATCCAGTGGCTGATGCGGTCGGTCACGGCACGCGCTCCTTCGATCGGGGACTTCTGCTGCGAGTCTCCGGGCGGGCGCCACGCCACCGCCATCGGCAACGTGTACGTCAGTTGGTGCCCGGCCGTACAGTCTGTCCCTGCCGATCACCCACGAGGAGCCATGTACCCGACCGTCGCCGAGGTCCTCGCGCTGCCCGTGCTGCGCCAGGGCCGTCCGCACGTCGTCGCCGGCGCGGCCGGGCTGGACGCGCCGGTGCGCTGGGCGCACGTCGCCGAGATCGCCGACATCGCCCACCTGCTGCGCGGCGGCGAGCTGGTGCTGACGACCGGCGTCGCGCTGCCCGACGACGGCCCGGCGCTGGCCCGGTACGTCGCCGACCTGGCCGGGGTCGGCGCCGCGGGTGTCGTGGTCGAGCTGGTCCGGCACTGGAGCGACCGGCTGCCGTCCGCGCTGGTCGACGCGGCCGAGGAGCACGGCCTGCCGCTGGTCACGCTGTCGCGGGAGACGCGGTTCGTGAGCGTCACCGAGGCGGTGAACGGCCAGATCGTCGACGCACAGGTCGCCGAGCTGCGCGCGGCCGAGCGGGTGCACGAGACGTTCACCGCGCTGACGGTCGCGGGTGCCGAGCCGGGCGTGGTGCTGGGCGAGGTCGCCCGGCTGACCGAGCAGCCGGTGGTGCTGGAGACGCTGTCGCACGAGGTGCTCGCCTACGACGCGGCCGGCACCGACCCGGCCGAGCTGCTCACCGGCTGGCCCGCGCGCTCGCGGGTGGTGCAGGTCGGCGAGCGGACCGGCTACCACCCCGGCTCCGGCTGGCTGGTCACCGTGGTCGGCGCGCGCGGGCACGACTGGGGACGGCTGGTCCTCGTCTGCGCCGACCAGCCGCCGCACCGCCACCGGGTGGTCGCCGAACGGGCCGCGTCCGCGCTGGCCGTGTACCGCCTGGTCGCCAAGGACTCCGACGGCCTCGAACGGCAGGCCCACCGCGCGGTGCTGACCGAGCTGCTCGCCTCGCCCGCGCCGACGGCGGAGCTGCTGGCCCGCGCGTCGGCGCTGTCCGTGCCGCTGTCCGGGCGGCAGCTGGTCGGGCTGGCGGTCCGGCCGCGGCTGACCGGCACCACCCGGCCCGCGCTGGCCACCCCGCCGGTGCTGCGCGAACTGGCCGAGGCCACCGTGCTGGCCGCGCGGCGCGCGAAGGTGTCGGCGCTGGTGGCCACCGACGACCTCGGGGTGCGGGCGCTGGTGGCGTTGTCGCCGCAGGCGAACGCGGACGCCGTGCTGCACCGGCTCGCCACCGACGTCCACGAGGCCAGGGGCAGCGCGCCCGGCGTGCTCGCCGTGGGCACCACGGTGACCTCGCCCGCCGACGCCCGCCGGACACTGCTGGAAGCCGGGCAGGTCGCGGCCGCCGCGCTGGGCACCGGTGCCGAGCGGGTGCTGCACCGGCTCTCCGACGTCCGCCTGCGCGGCCTGCTGCACCTGCTGGAAGGCGACGAGCGCGTGACCGCGTTCGCCGCCCGCGAGCTGGGACCGCTGCTGCAGCGCGACGCCGCCACCGGCAGCAGGCTGGTCCAGGCCCTGCGGCACTACTGCGAGCAGGGCGGCAACAAGTCGGCGGCGGCCGCCGCGGCGCACACCTCCCGCACGGCGTACTACCAGCAGCTCGCCCGGATCGAGCAGGTGCTCGGTGTCCGGCTGGAGGACCCGGAGTCGATGCTCTCGCTGTACGTCGCCTTGCTGGCGCTGGACATCACCCGTCGGAGCGACGAAGACTCACCCGGACGTGGAGCACAGTGATCGGCCCCGGGCGGCCGATGACACCGATATGGCCCTCTTCCCCCTTGCTGCCTGCCTGGTGAGCCTGAGCTGCCTGGCCCCCGCGCAGCCACCGGCGTCCACCCTGCAGCTGACGTCCCACGACACCGCCAACCGGATCAGCTCGGTGGTCCTGACCTGCGAGCCGACCGGCGGCACCCACCCGAAGCGCGACAAGGCGTGCGCGGTCCTGGCGAGCGTGAACGGCGACTTCTCGCGCATCAACGCCCGCCACCAGGCGTGCACGCTGATCTACGCCCCGGTCGACGTCACGGTGGTCGGCACCTGGCACGGCAAGCCGGTGTCGTTCCGCACGACGTACCCGAACCGCTGCATCGCCGACCGCGACTCCGACGGCGTCTTCGCCTTCTGAGCGCGCGGAAGCCGCCGGGCCGCCCCCACGACGGCCCGGTGGCTTCCCCGTATTCGTTATGCACGCGCCCGGCGGCGTTCCGGTTCAGCCGCAGCGGCCGAGCGGCACCTCCCGCGCCGCCGCGCGGCTGAGGTTCCAGGCGGGCCAGCCGTCCGGGACGTCGTCGGCCAGGACCTGCCACAGCACGCAGGTGCGCAGCGGTTCCGGCAGCCGCGCCGACACCACCGGGACGACGTCGGCGGAGAAGCCGGCGAGGTAGCGGTCGTCCAGCGGTTTCCCGGCGGCCGCGCGGTCGAGGTTGGCCTCGGCGATGAGCCGTTCCGGGTCCAGGATCGCGAGGACGAGCAGGGCGGCCGCGGCCGTGCCGATCGCCGCCCGCGGCAGCCACGACGGGCGCAGCCGCACCAGCGACGCCAGCACGAGGACGAACACCGCGCCGAACCAGAGTTCGCAGGTTTCGACCAGCAGCCGCAGGACGGTGAAGCCGTACGCCTGCTGGTAGGTCCACATGCGACTCAACGCCGACCCGGCGAGCACCAGGCTCAGCACGCTCAGCGCCCCGAGCAGGACGCGCTGGCGGAGCCGGTCGGCTTTCGTGGCGTCCGGCGCCCACCGCAGCGCGGCGGCGACGATGGCGAGCGTCAGGACGGTCACCGCGCACAGCTGCCAGAAGCCGCCGCGGGCGTACTCCGCCGACGTCAGGCCGCTGGTGCGCAGGACGTACCCGGTGCCGCCGAAGAGCACGACCAGCCGCACGCCGACGAACACGCCGAAGATCACGACGAGGACCGCGAGCGGGAACGTCCACTCCAGACCGTATCCAGTCCTTTGTGGACGTGTACCAGTGGCCCGTTCCGGTGGCGCGGCAAGGAAGTAGCAGCCTCCGGCGACGAAGAGCGCGACGACGGCGAACACGGCACACCACCGCAGGAGCACACCGGCGCTGAGATCCGGAATGGCGGCGTTCACGACGGCGGCGAAGGCGGCGTCGGCGCTCGCGAGCAGCGGGACGAACACGCCGACGAGCGCGGCGGCGGCAAGCACGGCGAGCGCGATCCGCCGGGCGACCCCGTCCCGGCGGGCGGCGAAGCGCCCGACTCCGCGGCCGGTCCACGGGATGGCCCGGACGGCTTCGACGGGCAGGGCGAGCATGTCGTAGAGGACGCTGTTGACGGTCCGTTCCCCGACGACGGCCAGCGACCCGGCGACGACGGCGGCCGGCACGCAGAGGGCGAACAGCCACCCGGAGGCCCGCACGGCGCCGACGGCGAGCAGGCCGAGGGCGAGCGCACCCCAGACGGCGTTCGCCCAGGTGAAGGGACTCGGCCCGATGGTCCGCGACCGCCGGTCGGCGACAACGACGGCAGCGGTGACGGCGACACCGGTGAGCAGCCAGCCGACGCCGGGCCGGTCGACGGGCAGGACGAGCGCCGCGGCAACCCCGGCGAGCCCGGCCGCGGGGAGGACCGCAGGTGGCAGCGGGACGACGGCGGACTTCGGCGGCGGCAGCGGGTGGAGAAGCACGGGCGGCGCAGCGACCGTCGTCGTTGGTGATTCACGCGAAGCGACCGAGCGCTTCCCTCGCGGCACCCCGCTCTCCGCATCGCCCGGTCCCCCGATCCTGCTCTTCGGCATCTCGCCCGCTTTCTCGCGTCTTGTGTTCACGTTCGCAAATATCTCCGTTGCCCGAGCCCGAAAGGGACCGCAGGTGCACCGCCCGGCCGGGTAGCGGTCGTGAGTGGCAATTCGGGTTCTAACGCGAATTACCACTCACGAGGTCCGGTGTAAGAGCTACCCCGCCGGAAGCGTCACCCGGATCCGCGACCCTGGCGCGGAGTCCACGACCCCGATCGTCCCGCCGTGCAGGTCCACCGCCCACCGGGCGATCGCCAGCCCGAGGCCCGTTCCCCCGCCCGTCGTGCGCTCTCCGCGGGAGAACCGCTCGAACACCCGCTCGCGGTCGGCCGGGGCGATGCCCGGGCCCTCGTCGCACACGTCGATGCGGACCTCGTCCGGCCCCACCTGGGCCAGCACCCGCACCTCGCCGCCCGCCGGGCCGTGGCGGGCCGCGTTCTCCAGGAGGTTGGCCACCACCTGGAACAGGCGGCCGCGGTCGGCCGTCACCGTTGCTCCCTCCGGGGAGACCGACACCGAGAACGTCACCCCGCGGCCCGCGAACGCCGCCTCGCCGACCACTTCGGACAACAGCGCCCACAGTGAGAACGACGTCTTGTGCAGCGGGATCGCCCCCGCGTCCAGGCGCGACAGGTCCAGCAGCTCGCCCACCAGGGTTGCCAGGCGCTCGGTCTGCTGCAGTGCCGTCTTCAGCGTCGCCGGGTCCGGGTCCTCGACGCCGTCGGCCAGGTTCTCCAGCACGCCGTGCAACGCCGTGATCGGCGTGCGCAGCTCGTGGGACACGTTGGCGATCAGCTCGCGGCGCCGCCGGTCCGCGTCGCCGAGGTCGCCCGCCATCTGGTTGAACGCCCGCGCCAGCTCGCCCACCTCGTCACGGGTGGTCGCGCGGATGCGGCGCGTGTAGTCGCCCTTGGCCATGGCACGGGCCGCCGCCGTCATCTCGCGCAGCGGCCGGGTCATGCCGTGCGCCAGTACCTGCGACAGCACCAGCGCCAGGACCATCGCGGTGAGCGTCGTCTTCGGCGGCAGCCAGCCGATCTGCCAGTTGAAGAACGCGAACGCGATCCCGCCGGAGGCCACCATCAGGATGGCCAGCTTCAGCTTGATCGACCGGATCCGGTCGAGCGGCCGCGGCACGAGGTTCACGATCCCGCCTCCAGTGCGTAGCCGACGCCGTGCACCGTGCGGATCAGGTCCGCCCCGAGCTTCCGCCGCAGCGCCTTGATGTGGCTGTCCACCGCCCGCGTCCCCGCCGACGTGCCTGCGACGTCCCAGTCCCACACCTCCGACAGCAGCCGTTCCCGCGGCTGCACCACCCGCGGCCGCCGCGCGAAGTGCACCAGCAGGTCGAACTCGATCGGCGTCAGCTGCGCCGCGACCCCGGCACGGGCCACCCGCCGCTGGTCGACGTCGATCTCGAGGTCGCCCAGCACGATCCGGCTGCCCACCACCGACGACGAGCGCTCGACCCGCCGCAGCAGCGCGTGCACCCGGGCGGTGAGCACCCGCATCGAGAACGGCTTCGTCAGGTAGTCGTCGGCGCCGACGCCCAGCCCGACCAGCATGTCCGTCTCGTCGGCACGCGCGGTCAGCATCAGCACCGGCACCGGGCGCCGCGCCTGGATCCGGCGGCAGACCTCCAGGCCGTCGAAGCCCGGCAGCATGACGTCCAGCACGACCAGATCCGGCTCCGCCGCGGTGTCGGCCTCGACCGCGGCGGGCCCGTCGTGCGCGACGTCCACGGTGAACCCCTCGGCCCGCAGCCGGGCCGCGATCGACGCGGCGATCGTGACGTCGTCCTCGACGACGAGCACGCGCCGCCCACCCAGTTCCATGACCACGACCCTAGGCACCCCCGGTGGAGACGGTCCGGGCGAACTGTGAAGATCCTGTGGAGACGTTTCCCCCGCTTTGCCGGTTCGTGACGGGCAGATGTGTGACGCAGGTCATGCACTCCGGCGGCCGTTCGCGCAATCGACAGACTGCACTCCTGATCGGCGAAGAGTGAACACTCTGCCGTTGCCGAGGCGATGACCAGGCGCGCAGGATGCCGCAATGGCGCCGACACCCGCAGACCAGCGCGTGCACGACGACGGCCGGGTCGAGCTCGACCCCGCCGACGTCCGGTCTCTCGAAGGCAGCCGGTTCTTCAACGAGGAGCTGGCCCCCGTCCCCGTCGGAAGACGGACCTGGACCACCTACAACTACTTCGCGCTCTGGATGGGGATGGCGCACAACATCCCCAGCTACGCGCTGGCCGCCTCGCTCATCACCCTCGGGATGAACTGGGTGCAGGCGCTGCTCACCATCACGATCGGCAACCTGATCGTGCTGGTCCCGATGCTCCTCAACAGCCACGCCGGCACGAAGTACGGCATCCCGTTCCCGGTGTTCGCCCGCGCGTTCTACGGGCTGCGCGGCGCCAACCTGGCCGCGCTGCTGCGTGCGTTCATCGCGTGCGGCTGGTTCGGCATCCAGACCTGGGTCGGCGGCGAGGCCATCTACGTCATCCTCGGCCGCCTGCTCGGCTCGTGGTGGCGCGACTCCGCCGTCGTCGCCGGGCAGCACTGGACGCTGTGGCTGTCCTTCGTGGTCTTCTGGATCGGCCAGATGCTCATCATCTGGCGCGGCATGGAGGCGGTCCGCCGGTTCGAGAACTGGACGGCGCCGCTGGTGTCCGTCGGGTTCCTGATCATGCTCGGCTACGTGCTGATCGAGGCGGGCGGCTTCGGCCCGATCCTGTCCGACCCCGGCAAGCTCGGCTGGGGCCCGGACTTCTGGAAGGTGTTCGCCCCGGCGCTGATGGCGATGATCGCGTTCTGGTCGACGCTGTCGCTGAACATGCCGGACTTCACCCGCTTCGGCGGCAGCCAGCGCAAGCAGGCCCGCGGCCAGGTCCTCGGCCTGCCGACGACCATGACGTTCATCGCGATCGTGGCCATCCTGACCACCTCGGGCGGGCAGGTGCTCTACGGCAAGGACATCTGGGACCCGGCGCAGCTGGCGGACCGGTTCTCCAGCCCGGTCGTGGTGGTCGTCGCGCTGGTCGCGCTGGTGCTGGCGACGATCTCGGCGAACCTGGCGGCCAACGTCGTCAGCCCGTCCTACGACTTCTCCAACGCCTTCCCCAAGCGGATCACCTTCGCCGTCGGCGGCGGGATCACCGGCGTCATCGGCATCCTGATCCAGCCGTGGCGGCTGTACTCCGACCCGAACATCTACATCTTCGCGTGGCTCGGCTTCTACGGCGGCCTGCTCGGCGCCGTCGCGGGCGTGCTCGTCGCCGGGTACTGGGTCGTCAACCGCACGAAGCTGCGGCTGAAGGACCTGTACACACCCGATGGGGTGTATTGGTTCAGCGGCGGCTGGAACTGGCGGGCGCTGGTCGCCACGCTGGTGGGAGCCGTCCTCGCGGTCGGCGGTGCCTACGGCGGCCCGTTCCCCGACGGCGGGATCATCCCGGTCCTCAAGCCCCTCTACGACTACAACTGGGTGGTCGGCCTGGTCGGCGCGTTCGTCGTCTTCGCCGTCCTGTCCCGTCCGGCAACGAAGGAGGAAATCAGTGAGCGTGGTTCGAGCCGGCCTGATCCAGCAGCGGTGGACGGGTGACAAGGAGTCCATGATCAAGGCGGCGGTCGACCACATCGCCACCGCCGCTTCGCAGGGCGCCCAGGTCGTCTGCCTGCAGGAGCTGTTCTACGGGCCGTACTTCTGCCAGGTGCAGGACGCCGACTACTACTCCTACACCGAGGCCATTCCCGACGGGCCCACGACGAAGCTCATGCAGGAGGTGGCCGAGCGCCACGGCGTCGTGCTGATCGTGCCGATGTACGAGGTCGAGCAGCCCGGCGTCTACTACAACACCGCCGCGGTGATCGACGCCGACGGTACGTACCTCGGCAAGTACCGCAAGAACCACATCCCGCAGGTCAAGGGGTTCTGGGAGAAGTTCTACTTCCGGCCCGGCAACCTCGGCTACCCGGTGTTCGACACCGCCGTGGGCCGCATCGGCGTCTACATCTGCTACGAGCGGCACTTCCCGGAGGGCTGGCGCGCGCTCGGCCTGGCCGGCGCGAAGATCGTGTTCAACCCGTCGGCGACCAGCCGCAGCCTGTCGCAGTACCTGTGGAAGCTGGAGCAGCCCGCGGCCGCGGTGGCGAACGAGTACTTCGTCGGCGCGATCAACCGGGTGGGCGTGGAACCACTGGGCGACAACGACTTCTACGGCCAGACGTACTTCGTCGACCCGCGCGGGCAGCTGGTCGGGGACGCCGCGTCCGACACCGACGACGAGGTCGTCGTGCGCGACCTCGACCTGTCCCTGCTCGACGAGGTCCGCAACACGTGGGCGTTCTACCGCGACCGCCGCCCGGACACCTACGGCCCGCTCACGGAGGCCTGATGACCATCCTGATCAGCGGTGGCCAGGTCGTTTCCCCGTCCGGCGCGCTCCTGGCGGACGTCCTCGTCGACGGCGAGATCATCGCCGCCGTCGGGGCGCCGGGGACGCTGTCCGGCGAGGAGACGATCGACGCCACCGGCAAGTACGTGCTGCCGGGCGGCATCGACGCGCACACCCACATGGAGATGCCGTTCGGCGGCACACACTCGGTCGACACGTTCGCCACCGGCACGACCGCCGCGGCGTGGGGCGGCACGACGACGATCATCGACTTCGCCGTGCAGGCCAAGGGCACGTCGCTGCTGTCCACACTGGACAAGTGGCACGGCAAGGCCGACGGCAACTGCGCGATCGACTACGGCTTCCACATGATCATCAGCGACGTCAACGACCAGTCGCTGAAGGAGATGGAGGCCTGCATCGAGGGCGGGGTCGGCAGCTTCAAGATGTTCATGGCCTACCCGGGCGTCTTCTACTCCACCGACGGCGAAATCCTGCTGGCCATGCAGAAGGCACGCGAGACCGGCGCCACGATCATGATGCACGCGGAGAACGGCATCGCGATCGACCAGCTGGCCGCGCAGGCGTTCGAGGCCGGGAAGATCGATCCGGTCCAGCACGGCCTCACGCGCCCGCCGGAGCTGGAGGGCGAGGCGACGTCGCGGGCGATCCAGCTGGCGAAGGTCACCGGCGCGCCGCTGTACATCGTGCACCTGTCGGCGTCGCAGGCGCTGGCGGCGGTGGCGGAAGCCCGCAACGACGGCCAGAACGTCTTCGCCGAGACGTGCCCGCAGTACCTCTATCTGTCCATAGAGGACTTGGCGAAGCCCGATTTCGAGGGCGCGAAGTACGTCGCGTCGCCGCCGCTGCGGGAGAAGTCGCACCAGGCCGACCTGTGGCGGGGCTTGCGGACGAACGACCTGTCCGTGGTGTCCACCGACCACTGCCCGTTCTGCTTCAAGGACCAGAAGGAACTGGGCCGCGGCGACTTCCGGGCCATCCCGAACGGGATTCCCGGCGTCGAACACCGGATGGACCTGCTGCACCAGGGCGTCGTCGCGGGCGAGCTGACGCTCGGGCGCTGGGTCGAGACGTGCTCGGCGACGCCGGCGCGGATGTTCGGGCTGTACCCGAAGAAGGGCGTGATCGCGGCGGGTTCGGACGCCGACATCGTGCTCTACGACCCGGCGGCGACGCAGACGCTGTCGGCCTCGACGCACCACATGAACGTGGACTACTCGGCGTACGAAGGGTTGGAGATCACCGGCCGCGTGCACACCGTGCTGTCGCGTGGGCGTGTCGTCGTGTCGCCCGACGGGTTCAGCGGGTCGACGTCGCACGGGAAGTTCCTGTCCCGCTCGCTGAATCAATATCTGAATTGAGGTAGCGATGGACTTCGGGATCGTGCTGCAGACCGACCCGCCCGCGCGGGACGTCGTGCGGCTGATGAAGGACGCCGAGGACTGCGGGTTCCGCTACGGCTGGACGTTCGACTCCTGCGTGCTGTGGCAGGAACCGTTCGTCATCTACTCGGCCATCCTCGCGGCGACGTCGTCGCTGGTCGTCGGGCCGATGGTGACCAGCCCCGGCACCCGCGACTGGTCGGTCATGGCGTCGACGTTCGCCACGCTCAACGACATGTACGGCAACCGGACGATCTGCGGCATCGGCCGCGGCGACTCGGCACACCGGGTGGTCGGCAAGCCACCGTCCACTTTGGCCACCGTGCGGGACTGCATGCGCGTGGTGAAGGACCTCGCCGAGGGCCGCGCGGTGACGATGAACGACAGGACCGTGCAGATCCCGTGGATCACCAACGGGCAGCTCGAGATGTGGATGGCCGGGTACGGGCCAAAGGCGCTGCAGACGGTCGGCGAGCACGCCGACGGCTTCATCCTGCAGTGCGCGGACCCGGCGATCGCCCGCTGGACGATCGGCGCGGTCCGCGACGCGGCCCGCGCGGCCGGCCGGGACCCGGCGGGCATCACGATCTGCGTGGCGGCCCCGGCCTACGTCGGCGACGACGTGGCGCACCAGCGTGAACAGCTGCGCTGGTTCGGCGGGATGGTCGGCAACCACGTCGCGGACCTGGTGGCCCGCTACGGCTCGTCGGGGGCGGTGCCCCGCGAGCTGACCGACTACATCCGCGACCGGGAGGGGTACGACTACCGCCACCACGGCAAGGCGGGCAACCCGTCGACGGAGTTCGTCCCGGACGAGATCGTCGACCGGTTCTGCCTGCTGGGCCCGGCTTCTGCGCACATTTCGCGGCTGCAGGAACTGGCGGAGCTGGGCGTGGACCAGTTCTCGCTGTACCTGATGCACGACGACCGCGAGGCGACGCTTTCGGCTTACGGAACGCAGATCATCCCGAAGCTGACGGCTTAGGCCCCAGAGCGCCGGCTTGGGTGGGCTGGGCGAGTGGCTGAAGGGCACCTTGCTTGCGTCCGGCGCAGTGAAGGGCACCTTCCTTGCGTCACATGCACGGAAGGTGCCCTTCAGCGCATGCCGAGCGGCGGATCCCCCTTGAACGCACCGAAGGCCGCCTTGGGGCGGTTGGGCTCGCCGGAGGTGCGGTTTACCCCACCTCGATCTTGCGGTTTACCCCACTGTGCTCTCCGGGCCGGCGCGGGACGATCGTTTCCATGACCTCTCGGAAACTTCGTGCCGCGCTGGCGCTGGGGGCCGCCGCGCTCGCGGTGGGTGCCCTCGCCCCCGCGGCCGCGGCGAGCCCGGCCGGAATCGTCTGGGACGACGCCTGCCAGGCCGGTTACCAGTGCGGCCACCTCGACGTCCCGCTGTCCTATCAGGACTCCGCCGCGGGTACCGTGCGCCTGGCGATCGCGCGGCTGCCCGCCACCGACCAGGCCCGCAAGCTGGGCACCATCTTCTTCAACCCGGGCGGCCCCGGTTCGCCCGGCCGGTTCGCCCCGGCACTGACCTCCGAGCTGCACCGCCGGTTCGACATCGTCGGGTTCGACCCGCGTGGTGTCGGCGCCAGCTCGAAGATCCACTGCTTCACCGATCCGGCCCAGCTGGAAGTGCTCCAGCGGGCCGTCGGGACGTTCCCGCTCACCCGCGAGGCCGAGCAACGGCAGATCGCGGACACCCGCACGATCACGGATCTCTGCGCGCGGAACGGGGGCCCGCTGGCGAACCACCTGTCCACCGGCACGATCGCCCGCGACCTCGACCGGCTGCGTGCCGCGTTCGGCGAGCCGAAGCTGCGCTTCTACGGCAAGTCCTACGGCAGCTATCTCGGCGAGACGTACGCCAACCTGTTCCCGCACCGGGTGGGCGCACTCGCCCTGGACGCGGTCGACGACCCGGTGCGCTGGTCGTCCGGCTCGGCCCCGATGAGCTACCGGCTGCGCGGCTACGAAGACGGCGCACGGGCAATGAGGTCCTTTTTGGACGGCTGCGGGGCGCAGTGCCCGTTCGACTACGACGCACTCCTCGACCGGCTCGAACGCGGCCCGATCACCGTGACCGACCCGGCCGGGCGCCAGGTCACCGTCACCTACCAGGGCGCGATCAGCCGGATCCACGGCTTCCTGCTCGACACCCGGTCCGCACCGCAGCTGGCCGCGTTCCTCCGGGCACTGGCCGATCCGGTGAACCCGGCCCCGGCCGAAACCGGCACACCCCCGGACGTCGACTCGATGCTGGGCGGCGGAGCAACCCTGTGCTCGGACGCGGAGAACCCGCGTGATCCAGCCGTCTGGTGGGACTTCGCCCGCAAGGCCGACCGGATCGGCCGAGGATTCGGGCCGTACGACGTGTACAAGACACTGCCGTGCGCCACCTGGAACGTCGCGGACACCGGACGCTACAGCGGACCGTGGAACCGGCCGACGGCCCCGATCCTGCTGCTGGCCAACCGCCAGGGCGACCTGGAGACACCGTACGGCGGAGCACAGCGCACGGAACGGCTGCTGGCCAACGCCCGCCTGCTGAGCCTCGACACCTACGGCCACGGCTCCCGCGGCAAGAGCACCTGCATCGACACCTGGCTCGACCGCTACTTCGTCACCGGGGCCGTCCCCGCTTCCGGCACGCTCTGCACACCCGACTGAACATCGCGCAGGTACTGCATTGCCGCGTCGGGATCACCCAGCCAGCCTTCGTAATCGGCCGGGTTCTCGAAGAGGTGCGCGAACCGGTGCGCCACCCGCGGCACGCGCTGCGCCGTGTCCAAAGTGGCCAGGACGTGCGCCGGCGGTGGGGCCAGGAGGTCGTTGGTGAAGCGCGTCGCGTGGCGGGCGTGCCGCCAGTAGCGGGCGAAGGCGTCGTGCATGAACTCCTCGTCGAACGGCCGGTCGCCGCGGTCGACGATGGCGTCCTGGTATGCGCGGGCGGCACGGGCGGCCATGTTGGCGCCCTGGCCGCCGACGGGGTCGTTGGTCACCGCGGTGTCGCCCATTGCCAGGACCTTCGCCCCGGACGGCAGCGTGCCCACCGGGTGCCGCACGACGGGGGTGATCCGGCCGTGCAGCGTTTCGGTGGGCGCCACCGGGTATGCCTCGTCGAGCAGCGTGGCCTGCCACGGGTAGTGCGTGCGCAGCAGCTTGCGGGCCGTCTCGTGGTGCTGCTCGACGCCGGTGACGCCGTCCCAGACGTCCATCGGGCCGCCGGGTACGCCGAAGAAGCCGATGCCGTGCACCGGCCCGTGCACGGACAGCACCGGCAGCAGGAAGAACTCGCCCACCGGCGCCATGCCGAAGGTCAGGCCGGGTACGGCGTCCAGCGTCCCGGCGACATAGGCGACCCCGATCGCGCGCTGCGGCTCGCGGTAGGGCGAACGCTCGCCGTCGCGCGGGAAGAGCGCGTCGAACTGCGGCCCGCGCCCGGCCGCGACCACGAGCAGCTCGAACTCGCGGGCGCACTCGTCGAGATCGGCCGGGGTGACCCGGCGGATCCGCAGCTCGCCCCCGAGACGTTCGAACTCGGCCAGCCAGCGCGAAACCTTCACGCGCTGGTCGACCGACTGGGCGGGCCGGTCGAGCGCGACCCGCCACGCCATCGACGGCTCGCTGCCGTCCCCGGCGGCGGCGAAGGAGATTTCGCCGACCGGCGGCGCTTCGCCGTCCCAGAAGCCGATGCCGAGTTCGCGTTCCCGGCGCAGGGCCGGGGCGAACAGGCACTGGTTGGACACGAGCCGCCCGGCCCGCACCTCGGCCGCGGGCCGCTCGGCGAACACCGTGACGGCGTAGCCCAGCTGCCGCAACCCGATGGCGAGGACCAGACCCGCCTGTCCCGCTCCGACGATCCCGATCCGCCGCATGGCCGTCCCTCCCCCGGAAACCCTGTGCCCCCAACGTAATGGGCACATCGCGGATTTCCCCGCCCGATCGGGCGGCCTGCGGTACGGGCCGGGGAACCTACTTCTCGCGCGCCCGTTCGGCGGCCTTCTCCTCGCGCCAGGCTTCGTCGTTCTTGCCGTAGCGCCAGTAGCCCGAGATCGACAGCAGGTCGCGCCGGACACCGCGTTCCTCGAGCAGGTACTGGCGCAGCTCCCGGACGAATCCGGCCTCGCCGTGCACGAAGGCCTGCACGACGCCGTCGCGCCACGGCAGCTCGCGGACCGCGGCCGCCACGTCGCCGCCGGCGGCCCGGTGCAGCCAGTGGATCTGCGCGTCCGCCTTGGTCACCAGCGGCTGCTCCTCGTCCGCGTTCTCCACGAGGATGACCGCGTGCGCCGGGACGCCCGCGGGCAGCGCTTCGAGGGACGCCGCGATCGCGGGCAACGCGCTTTCGTCGCCGGCCAGCAGGTGCCAGTCGGCCTCCGTGCCCGGCGCGTACGCGCCGCCGGGGCCGGACAGCAGCAGCTCGTCACCCGGCTTCGCCGTGGCCGCCCACGGGCCGGCGATGCCCTCGTCGCCGTGGTGGACGAAGTCGAGGACCAGCTCGCCGGCCTGCGGGTCGAACGCCCGGACGGTGTAGGACCGCATCCGCGGCCAGTGCTCGCGCGGCAGCGTGGCGCGGCACTCCTGGACGTCGAACGGCTCCGGGTACTCGACGCCGGGCACCTTGAACAGCACCTTCACGTAGGCGTCGGTGAACTCGTTCGGCTCGAAGGCCGCGATCCCCTCACCGCCGGCGACGATGCGGATCATGTGCGGGGTCAGCCGTTCCGTGCGCAGCACCCGCAGCCGCACCGCGGGACGCCCGGACCGCCGGGGTGCTTCAGCCATCGGCCACTCCAATGCTAAGGCTTACCTAACTCACCCTACGCGCCGGAGAGCACGCACGGCTACTCCGGGGTGCCCAGTCCGGGAAGCAGTAATACGAACGAGGCTTCCGCAAGCGTTTTCACCCGCGCGGATCCGAGACGCGCGTGTTCTGGAACGCCGTGATCAGCCAGTCGCCATCCTCCTGGACCAGCACGAAGGTGACGGTGGATTCGCGGCCTTCGTCCGGAACGTCCGCACCCGCCAGCGAGGAGCCGCCGCCGACGAGGACGACCGCGACGTCCGGGCGGACAAATCGCACCTTGGCCCCGGCGCCGAGCCTGCCGGTCAGCGTCGAGCCCTTCAGCGGGCCGTCGAACAGCGCGCGATGTGAGCTTTCGATCGCTTCCCGGCCCGGGAAGTTCATCCCGAAGAAGGTCACGTAGTCGGCGTCCTCGGTGAAGAGCCGCCCGTACGCGGCCGCGTCCCCGGCGTTCCAGGCCTCGGTGAGCCGGTCGAGCACGGCACGCACGTCGGCTTCGGCAGTGGTCACAGTCATGAGATCCCCTTTGCACGAACGTTGTTCGTCTAACGAACACCGTTCTACAGACGAACGCTGTTCGCGTCAAGTACAGTGTTCGCGTGACCGTTCCCCCGCCGCCGTGGCGCCGCGCCCCGCGCCGCCGCGCCGCGAAGCCCGTGCTGTCCCAGGAACTCGTCGTGCAGACGGCGCTGGAGATCCTCGCGAAGGAGGGCTTCGACGCGGTCACCATGCGGCGGGTCGCCCAGGAACTGGAGACCGGTCCGGCGTCGCTCTACGCGCACGTGTCCGGCAAGGACGAACTGGCGGAGCTGATGCTCGACGCCGTCCTCGCCGACGTGCCGCTGCCCGAGCCCGACCCGGACCGCTGGGACGAGCAGGTGAAGGACCTCGTCCGCGCGCAGATCCGCGCGATGGTCGCCCACCCCGGGATCGCGCGCGTGGCGTGGGACATCGCCGTGCCGATCACGCCCAGCTCGCTGCGCCAGGGCGAAGTCATGCTGGCCCTGCTGCGCGCCGGTGGCCTCGACCTCAAGCAGGCCGCCTTCGCGGGCGACGCGCTGTCGTTGTACGCGAAGGCGTACGCGTACGAAGCGAGCGGCTGGACGTGGGGCGAGATCGACGCCGCCGAGGTGTCCGAACGCGGCGAGCAGATGGTCGCCTACATGCGCTCACTGCCCGCCGACGCGTTCCCGAACATGCTGCGGCTGGGCGAGTTCTTCAACGCCGGGACCGCGGCCGAGCGCCTCGACTTCGCCCTGGACGCCTACCTGGCCGGGCTGAAAGCCGTGGCGGCGAAGAACTAGGGCAGCAGCACGATCTTGCCGCGCGTGTGCCGCTTCTCCAGCTCGCGGTAGGCCTCCCGCACCTCGGCCAGCGGGTAGGTGCGCGCGATCGGCACCTCCAGCAGGCCCTTGTCCACCAGCAGCGCCAGCTCCCGCAGCACGTCGGCCGACGCCGCGTCCGCGTTGCCCTCGGCCTTGACGTTGTACTTCTCCGCCGCGGCGAAGTCGATGATCGTGTCGATGCGGCCCGGGTGGATGCCCAGCTGCAGCGCCAGGTCCACGTAGCCGGACCCGAAGGTGTCGACGAACGCGTGCACGCCGTCCGGGGCGGCGGCCGTGATCCGGTCGAGCAGGCCGTCGCCGTAGGACACCGGGACGACACCGGATTCGCGCAGCCACGCGTGGTTGGCCTCGCCCGCGATGCCGATCACCGTGGCCCCCGCCAGCCGCGCGAGCTGGACGGCCAGCGAGCCGACGCCGCCCGCGGCACCGGAGACGACGACCGTCTCCCCCTCGCGCGGGCACACCGCGCGCACCGCCGCGTAGGCCGTGGTGCCCGCGACGAACAGGGACCCGGCGACCTCCCAGGGCACGCCGTCCGGCTTCGGCGTCAGGTCCGCCGCTTCCGCCACCACGTACTCGGCGTGGCTGGAACGGGTGTTGACGAAGCCGATCACCTCGTCGCCCACGGCGATCTCCTCGACGCCTTCGCCGAGCGCGGCGACGACCCCGGCGAAGTCACTGCCCTGCCCCGAGGGGAACGTCGCGGGCCAGCGGTCGTGGAACACGCCCTGGCGGATCGACACCTCGCCCGGGTTGATCGCGGCCGCGCGCACCTCGACGAGCACCTGGCCCGGTCCCGGCGCCGGGCGCGGGACGTCGGCCACCCGGAGGACGTCCACGCCGCCGTACTCGTCGAACCTGATCGCGCGCGCCATGGGGCCTCCTCGAACGTCGTTGCTTGATGCAAGTAACGACACGAGCCGGCGATTTAATTCCCTTACCCGGCGAGCCTGCGGACGATGCCGTCGGCCAGCAGCCGTCCGCGGTCGGTCAGCACCGCGCGGCCGCGGGAGTCCAAAGCGGACGCGTCGAGCAGTCCTTCGGCCGCCGCCGCACGGGCTTCGGCGAGCCCGGGCCCGTCCAGCACGTCCAGCGGCAGCCCTTCGGCGACGCGCAGTTCGAGCATGATCCGTTCGAGGTGCTGGTCGTCGTCGGTCAGCACCTCGACCCCGGCCGCCGGTGAGCCGCCTTCGGCCAGGAGCGCGGCGTAGCGCGCCGGGTGCTTGACGTTCCACCAGCGCACCCCGCCGACGTGGCTGTGCGCGCCCGGCCCGGCGCCCCACCAGTCGTCGCCCCGCCAGTAGCCGAGGTTGTGCCGGCAGCGGGCCGCGTCGGAGGCCGCCCAGTTCGACACCTCGTACCAGCGCAGCCCGGCCGCCGAGAGCATCGCGTCGATCATCTCGTAGTCCGCGGCCAGCACGTCGTCGTCCGGCGCGGGCAGCTCGCCGCGGCGCACGCGGCGGGCCAGCGCGGTGCCCTCCTCGACGATCAGCGCGTACGCCGAGACGTGGTCGACGCCCGCGGCGAGCACGGCGTCGAGCGTCGCGCGCAGGTCTTCGGGCCGCTCGCCCGGGGTGCCGTAGATCACGTCGAGGTTCACGTGCTCGAACCCCGCCGCACGCGCCTCGGCGACGGCCTTCCCCGGACGGCCGGGCGTGTGCACGCGGTCGAGGATCTTGAGCACGTGCGACGCGGCCGACTGCATCCCGAGCGAGACCCGGGTGTAGCCGGCTTCCCGGATCCCGGCGAAGAACTCCGGCGACGTCGACTCGGGGTTCGACTCGGTCGTCACCTCGGCGCCCGGCGCGAGCCCGAAGACGTCGCGGACGGCGTCGAGCACCGAGCGGAGGCCGTCCGCGCCGAGCAGCGACGGCGTGCCGCCGCCGACGAACACGGTGTCCGCGGCCGGCGGCACGACCAGCACGCGCGCGGCGAGCTCCAGCTCGCGCCGCAGCCCGTCGAGCCAGGACTGCGGGGACGAGCCGGAGTCGAGCTCACCGGCGGTGTAGGTGTTGAAGTCGCAGTAACCGCAGCGTGTCGCGCAGAACGGGACGTGCACGTACACGCCGAACGCTCTGCTCCCGAGGCCCTTCAGCGCGCTTTCCGGCAGCACCGGATCGATCGGGGTGGCGGGTTCGGGACGCAGCTCGGGCACCCTCCGATTGTCCACCCCGACACGCTCGGTCGTGCCGCGAGGCCGATCGGGTGAACACCTGTTACTCCGCGGGGACGTTGGCGGCCAGCCACGCCGGGTCCGGCGGGATCAGCTCGATGATGTCGAGCAGCACACCCTCGGGAGCGGCGACGTAGAAGTGCCGCTGCCCGTAGACCTCGTCGACGACCGGCGTCACCAGCTCGGCGCCCGCCTCTTCCAGCCGTTGCGCCTCGGCCTTGGCGTCCTCGACGACCAGGCCCAGCAGGACTCCGGCGGTGTCCTGCGCGCGGTAGCCCTCCGGCACCGATTCGTGCCCTCGCTGCACGAAGCTGATCTCGTAGCCGGGCGCCCCGGCGTTGACACTGGCGAACCAGTCCAGTTCGACAGTCACCGGCAGCCCGATGACGTCCGCATAGAAGCGGGTGGTCGCGGCGACGTCGTCGACCAGGTACCCCGCCCCGAACCCCTTGACCTGCATCCCCAAGTTCCTCTCTCGAACCACTTTACTTGTAGCACTATAACCACAGTGGTTTGATAAGTGCAAGAGTGCGGGTTGACACGGTTTCCGCTGGTAAGTGACCCTTCTCCCACCATCCGGGCAGGCCTGGACCACATACTGGACGCGTGGCACGCTGACGTCGTGACTCATGCCGGTGTTCTGCTCGTGGCCCGCCGCCACGTCGACCTCCTGCGGGTCGCCAGCGCCCTCTGCGCACCCGTTCGCTGACTCCCCGACCCGCCACCACCTGCCACGAATTCGGACAGCCGGCGCCGGAGGGCCCCGCGAGCCGGTGCTCCTCCGCTGCCACGAAAGCCTCTCGGAGGACGCCCCCATGGCCACGCCCACGCGCCAGACCCCCGCCCGCCCCGCGCGCGCCAAGCAGAAGCGCGGCGAAGGGCAGTGGGCGCTCGGTTACCGGGAGCCGCTGAACCCGAACGAGCGGTCCAAGAAGGACGACCACCCGCTCAACGTGCGCGCGCGGATCGAGAACATCTACGCCCACCGCGGATTCGACGCGATCGACCCCGGCGACCTGCGCGGCCGCTTCCGCTGGTTCGGCCTCTACACCCAGCGCAAGCCGGGCATCGACGGCGGCCGCACCGCGACGCTGGAGCCCGAAGAGCTGGACGACCGCTACTTCATGCTGCGGGTCCGGCTCGACGGCGGCGCGCTGACCACCGCCCAGCTCACCGTGCTCGGCGAGATCTCGCAGCAGTACGCGCGCGACACCGCCGACATCACCGACCGGCAGAACATCCAGTACCACTGGATCCGGATCGAGGACGTGCCGACGATCTGGGCCAAGCTCGAGAACGCCGGCATGACCACGATGGAGGCCTGCGGCGACAGCCCGCGCGTCATCCTCGGCTCGCCGGTCGCGGGCATCGCCGCGGCCGAGGTGCTCGACGGCACCCCGGCGATCGAGGAGATCAAGCGCCGCTACATCGGCAAGCCGGAGTTCGCGAACCTGCCGCGCAAGTTCAAGACCGCCATCTCCGGCCAGCCGGACGTCGCGCACGAGATCCACGACGTCGCGTTCGTCGGCGTGGACCACCCCGAGCACGGGCCCGGCTTCGACGTCTGGGTCGGCGGCGGCCTGTCCACCAACCCGATGCTCGGCCAGCGCCTCGGCGCCTGGGTGCCGCTGGCCGAGGTCCCCGACGTGTGGGAAGGCGTCATCTCGATCTTCCGCGACTACGGCTACCGGCGGCTGCGCTCGCGCGCCCGTATCAAGTTCCTGGTCAAGGACTGGGGCGCGGAGAAGTTCCGGCAGGTGCTGCAGGACGAGTACCTCAAGCGCGAGCTGCTCGACGGCCCGCCGCCGATCGATCCGGCCGTCCCGATCGACCACGTCGGCGTGCACCCGCAGGTCGACGGCAACTTCTACGTCGGCGCGGCCCCGGTGGCCGGCCGGTCCTCCGGCGGCACGCTCGTCGCCGTCGCCAAGGCCGCCGAGCGGGCCGGGTCCACGCGGGTGCGGCTGACCCCGCAGCAGAAGATCGTCGTGCTCGACGTCCCGCAGGCGCAGGTCGCCACGCTCGAAGCCGAGCTGGCCGAGCTGGGGCTGGAGACGAAGCCGTCGCCGTGGCGGCGCGGCGTGATGGCCTGCACCGGGCTGGAGTTCTGCAAGCTCGCCATCGTCGAGACGAAGGCCCGCGCCCAGCAGCTCGTCGCCGACCTGGAGAAGTCGCTGGCCGACATCCAGGGCGACCTCGACACGCCGGTGACCGTGCACCTCAACGGCTGCCCCAACTCCTGCGCGCGGATCCAGACCGCGGACATCGGCCTCAAGGGCCAGATCGTCACCGACGCCGACGGCAACCAGGTCGAAGGCTTCCAGGTGCACCTCGGCGGCGGCCTCGGCCTCGACGCCGGGTTCGGCCGGAAACTGCGCGGGCACAAGGTGACTTCGGGCGAGCTGACCGGCTACGTCGAGCGGGTCGTGCGCAACTACGTCGCCGGGCGCGAGCCGGGCGAACGGTTCCCGCAGTGGGCCGCGCGCGCCGAGGAAAGCGCCCTCCAGTGACCGACCGAGCAACGCCGTTCTACTGCCCGTATTGCGGTGACGAGGATCTGCGGCCGGAAGAGAACGGCGGCTGGCTGTGTTCGGCCTGTCGCCGGGTTTTCTCGGTCAAGTTCCTCGGCCTGTCCCTTCCGGAGGTTTCCCGATGACCGCCACTGCCGACTACAAGACCCTCGCCGAACGTGCTTCGAAGGAACTCGCGGACGCCACCGCCGAAGAGGCACTGCGCTGGACCGTCGACACGTTCGGCGACGACTTCATCGTCGCGTCGAACATGCAGGACGCCGTGCTCATCGACCTCGCCACGAAGGTGAAGCCCGATGTGGACGTTCTCTTCCTGGAGACCGGCTACCACTTCCCGGAGACGATCGGCACCCGCGACGCGGTGCAGACGGTGTACCCGGACGTGAAGATCGTCAACGCCCAGGCCGCGCAGAGCGTCGCCGAGCAGGACGCCGAGTACGGTCCGAAGCTGCACGAGCGTGACCCGAACCAGTGCTGCTTCCTGCGCAAGGTCGTCCCGCTGCGCAACACCCTGGCGAACTACTCGGCGTGGGTCACCGGCGTCCGCCGGGTGGACGCGCCGACCCGCGCGAACACCCCGATCGTCACCTGGGACGAGCGCAACGGCCTGGTGAAGGTCAACCCCATCGCGGCGTGGACCGACGAGGAGTTCAACGGCTACATCCGCGAGCACGGGATCCTGGAGAACCCGCTGGTCTCGATCGGCTACCTCTCGATCGGCTGCGCGCCCTGCACGGCCCGCGTCGAGCCGGGTGCCGACCCGCGCAGCGGCCGCTGGGCAGGGCAGAGCAAGACCGAGTGCGGACTGCACGGCTGAGGAAGGGACGCATGACGACCTTGGAGCCCGCGACCGATGCGGCACAGGACAACCTCGCGGCACTGGAGTCCGAGGCCATCCACATCTTCCGGGAGGTGGCGGGCGAGTTCGACCGGCCGGTGATCCTCTTCTCCGGCGGCAAGGACTCGACGCTGCTGCTGCACCTGGCGATCAAGGCGTTCTGGCCGGCGCCGGTGCCGTTCCCGCTGCTGCACGTCGACACCGGGCACAACTTCGACGAGGTGATCGAGTTCCGCGACCGCGTCGTCGAACGGCACGGGCTGCGCCTGGTCGTCGCGAAGGTACAGGACTGGATCGACGACGGCCGTCTCGAAGAGCGCGCCGACGGGATGCGCAACCCGCTGCAGACCACGCCACTGCTGGACACCATCGCCGAGCACAAGTTCGACGCCGTCTTCGGCGGCGGCCGCCGCGACGAGGAACGGGCCCGGGCGAAGGAGCGGATCTTCAGCCTGCGCAACGCCTTCGGCCAGTGGGAGCCGCGGCGGCAGCGGCCCGAGCTGTGGAACCTCTACAACGGCAGGCACCGTCCGGGCGAGCAGGTCCGCGTCTTCCCGCTGTCCAACTGGACCGAGGCCGACGTCTGGAACTACATCGCCCGCGAGAAGGTCGAGCTGCCGTCGATCTACTACGCGCACAAGCGGAAGGTGTTCCGCCGCGACGGCATGTGGCTCACCGAAGGCCCGTGGTTCGGCCCGCGGCCGGACGAGGAGATCCACGAGCTGAGCGTGCGCTACCGGACCGTCGGCGACGGCTCGTGCACCGGGGCGGTCGAGTCCACCGCGACCACCGTCGAAGAGGTCATCGCCGAGGTGTCGGCTTCGCGGCTCACCGAGCGCGGGGCCACCCGCGCCGACGACCGGATGTCCGAGGCGGCCATGGAAGACCGCAAGCGTGAGGGGTACTTCTGATGAGTTCGCTGCTGCGCCTGGCCACCGCCGGGAGCGTCGACGACGGCAAGTCCACTTTGGTCGGTCGGCTGCTGTACGACACCAAGTCGGTGCTGGCCGACCAGCTCGACGCCGTCACGCGCGCGTCCGTCGACAAGGGACTGTCCACACCGGACCTGTCGCTGCTGGTCGACGGCCTGCGCTCGGAGCGCGAGCAGGGCATCACCATCGACGTCGCCTACCGCTACTTCGCCACGCCCAAGCGGTCGTTCGTGCTGGCCGACACGCCGGGGCACGTGCAGTACACGCGCAACACGGTGACCGGCGCGTCCACCGCTCAGCTGGCGGTGCTGCTGGTCGACGCACGCAAGGGCGTGGTCGAGCAGACCCGGCGGCACGCGGCCGTGCTGGCCCTGCTCGGCGTCCCGCGGCTGGTGCTGGCGGTGAACAAGATCGACCTGGTCGGCTACGACGAGGCGACGTTCACGGTGATCGCGAAGGAGTTCGCCACGCACGCCGCCTCGCTGGGCTACGAGCAGGGGTCCGTGCTCGCCATCCCGGTGTCCGCGCTGGAGGGCGACAACGTCGCGACGCGCTCGGAGCGGACGCCCTGGTACTCCGGGCCCAGCCTGCTGGAGCACCTGGAGGAGGTGCCGGTCGCGCCCGACCCGCACGACTCGGCGCTGCGGTTCCCGGTGCAGTACGTGATCCGCCCGCGCACGCCGGAATACCCGGACTACCGCGGCTACGCGGGCCAGATCGCGGCGGGCACGGTGCGGCCGGGTGACGAGATCGTCGTGCTGCCGCAGGGCATCCGCAGCCGCGTCGAGCGCATCGACACCGCGGACGGGCCCCTGGCGGAGGCCGGCGCCGGGACGTCGGTGACGCTGCTGCTCACCGACGACATCGACATCTCCCGCGGCGACCTGATCGCCGCCGCGGACGCGCCACCGCAGGTGACCGACGAGATCACCGGCACGCTGTGCTGGCTGTCGTCGAAGCCGCTGAAGGAGGGCGCGCGAGTGCTGGTCAAGCACGGCACGCGCACGGTACAGGCACTGGTCGGCGAGTTGCACGCCCGCTTCGACGAGCAGACACTGTCCAGTGTGGACGCACCGGAGGCACTGGAGCTGAACGACATCGGCCGCGTGACACTGCGGCTGGCCGAGGAGCTGGGCGTCGACGACTACGGCGTCAGCCCGCGCACCGGTGCGTTCCTGGTGATCGACCCGAAGGACGGCGACACGCTGGCGGCGGGCCTGGTGGGTGAGCGCTTCTCGTGACGCCTCCCCTGGTGGCCGTCGCGCACGGCAGCCGTGACCCCCGCTCGGCGGCGACCGTGCGGGCACTCGTCGACGTCGTGCGCGCCCAGGCCCCTGGCGTGGCGGTGTACGAGTCCTTTTTGGACCTCTCGGCACCACTGGTGACCGACGTCCTGCGCGGCCTGTACGCGGACGGCCACCGGACGGCGGTCGTGGTCCCGTTGTTGCTGGGCAGCGCGTTCCACGCGCGGGTGGACCTGCCGGCGTTGGTCTCGGAGGTCGTTGCGGACTGCCCCGGCTTCGTGGTCCGGACGTCGGACGTGCTGGGCGCCGACCCGGCCTTGGAGGCGGTCGCCCTCGACCGGCTGGCGTCCGCGCCCCGCCGCCGCGGCACAGGAGTGCTGCTCAGCGCGGTCGGTTCGTCGAACGCCCAGGCCAACGCGGTGGTGGCGGCGCTGGCCGCACGCTGGGAGCCGAAGCTGGGCCTGCCGGTGAGCGAGGCGTTCGCCAGCGCCACCCAGCCGGACATCCCGGCGGCCGCCGAACGGCTGCGTGCCCGCGGAGTGCGTCACCTCGTGGTGGCGTCGTGGTTCCTGGCCCCGGGCCTCCTGCCCGACCGGATCGCCCGGCTGGCCCGCGAGGCCGACCCGGAGGCGTTCATCGCGGAGCCGCTGGCGGACGACCCCCGCGTCGCGGACGTCATCGTGGCGCGATACGCCACCGCGGTGTCCGGCCTGCTGCGCGCGAGCCAGCCCGCCTGACCGCGGCTCCGCTCGCTTCGGCCTGAAGCGCCCCAAATGTGGCCTTGGGTGCGCTCAACGCACCCAAGGCGGCCTTCGGTGCGCCCAACGCACCGAAGGCCACCTTGGGGCGCTCGGCACCAGACTCAGCCGGCGGCCACGATCCGCCACCGCTGGTTCGTGCTGCTGCTCCCGTCGTACTGGCCGACGTCCGCGCCACTCGTGGTGCGGCCCATGCCGTCCAGGTACTCGCCCGTGGCGCCGTTGCGGATCCGGACGTTGTCCGCGTCGGTCACCACCGACCACTGCTGGCTGGAACTCCCGCTCCCGGCCGACTGGCTGACCGCGGAGCCGTTGGCCGTGCGGCCCGCGCCGTCGAGGTAAAGGCCCGTCGCGCGGTTCTTGATGCGGACCTTGTTGCCGGAGTTCTCGATCACCCACTGCTGGTCGTACCGGCCCGGGTCGCCGCTCGCCTGCCCCGCGCTGGCGCCGGACGTGCGGCCCATGCCGTCGATGTACAGGCCGGTCGCCGCGTTGACGATCCGGACGTACGTGCCGCCGCCGTTGCCCACTCCCCACGCGTACTGCAGCCGCGTCAGGCCGGTGGGGTTCGTCAGGGTCAGCTGGGTGCCCGACCGCGTCGTCATGCTGTACCAGTCGCCGTCGCGCAGGCCCGGCCAGTACACGCTGCCCATGCCGAGGCTCCGCAGCTTCGCGCTGACGCCGCGGACGTAGTCGGCGAAGAACGATCCGCTCGGGATGCTGTAGTCGATCGTGTTGTAGTGGACGCCGTTCTTGCTGCCCGGCGACATCGGGCCGCCCCACTCGGTCGCGATCGTGCGGTCGGCGTACGCGCCGATGTAGCCGCCGATGTGGTCGGCCCACTCCGTTTCGCTTTCGTAGCCCGCGAAGAACGAGTAGTCGTGCACCGCCAGCAGCGTGCCGTCGAGCCGGTGGTCGCCGCCGACCGCGGGGACGTTCTGGGCGAGACCGGCGCCGTCGAGGATGACCCGGCCGCGCGGCACGCTCGGGTAGCGGGCCAGCCAGGCGTTGTAGAAGTTGTTGAGGTCACCGGTGCCGTAGCCGTGCGGCTCGTTGATGACCTCGAAGTAGGCGTTCGGGTTGCTGCCGTACTTCGCGACCACCCGGTCCCACATCTGCTGGAACCGGGCCGTGTCCTGCGGCTTCCCGCCGGTGTAGGCCCAGTACGCCAGGATCACCTTGCCCTTGCCGAGCGCGGCGTCGATCGCCCCGGTGTAGGTGTTCCAGTAGCCGGACACCGTGGGCTCGTTGATCGGCATCCGGACCGTGTTGGCGCCGGTGATCGAGTACAGCTGCCCGACCACCTGGTTCGCCGTGGCGGCGGCCGAGGAGTAGGTGTCCGCGGACGTCAGCCCGGACACGTACAGCACGCCGTTGACGAAGTTGTCACGCGCGTCGGCCCAGTTGACGCCCCGGAACCCCGCGGTCGACGCCTGTGCCTGCGGCGGGACGCCCGCCAGCAGCCCGCCGGCGAGCGCGAACAGCGCGAGCAGCCTGAACACCTTCGACAGCCATCTCATCGGCGTATCCTTCCGACCGAAAGTCCTCCGGGTGACACAGGTAACAGAAGCGGCCTGAGCTGCCCAGACTTCCGAACCGAATCGATCGGAAACGCTCTGAAACGCGCATCGCCGACGCCGGGTTCCGCCCGTAGGGTGGCCGCATGGGGAACTTCGAACTCGCTCAGGTCAACATCAGCCGCATGAAGGCACCGCTCGACGACGCGTCGTTCCGCGACTTCGTCGCAGCGCTGGATCCGGTGAACGCACTGGCCGACACCGCACCCGGGTTCGTCTGGCGGCTGCAGACCGAAGACGGCGACGCCACCTCGATCCGCGCGTTCGAGTGGGACGTGCGCGGGACGTCCGGCATCCTGACCAACATGTCCGTGTGGACGTCGGTGGAGGCGCTCGCGGACTTCGTCTACTCCGGTGAGCACCTGGCGATCCTGAAGCGGCGCCGCGCGTGGTTCCACCACGTGCGCGAGGCGATGACGGCGCTGTGGTGGGTCCCGGCGGGCCACCGGCCGGCCGTCGCGGAGGCCGAGGAGAAGATCAAGCACCTGCGCGTCCACGGCCCGACACCCGCGGCCTTCACGCTGAAGCAGCACTTCACGCCGGTCGCGGAGGCCCGCGAGGGCGACCCCGGCTGGCTGTGCCCCGCGTAACACCGGTGGCGTGCGGGGAGTGTGCAAGGGTGTCGGGCATGGCTGACGAACTGGTGCACTACGACGTGGTGGGCGGCACCGCCACGATCACCCTGGACTCCCCGCACAACCGCAACGCGCTGTCGGCGCAGCTGCGCCGCGAGCTGTCGTCCGCGCTGGACTCGGCGGCCGCCGACGACGCCGTGCGGGTGATCGTGCTGACCCACACCGGCCCGGTGTTCTGCGCGGGCATGGACCTCAAGGAGGCCCGCGGCGCCGGCGCGGGCGACCAGGGCGTCAACGAGTTCCCGCGCATCCTCGAGCAGCTGTGGACCAGCCCGAAGCCGGTGGTGGCCCGCCTGGCGGGCCCGGCCCGCGCGGGCGGCATCGGCATGGTGGCGGCGTGCGACATCGCGGTGGCGGTCCCGGAAGCGACGTTCGCCTTCTCCGAGGTCCGCATCGGCGTGGTCCCGGCCATCATCTCGCTGACGGTCCTCCCCCGCCTCACCCCCCGAGCGGCCCACGAGCTGTTCCTGACCGGCGACACGTTCGACGCACGCCGCGCGGTGGAGATCGGCCTGCTGAACTCGGCGGTCCCGGCTGCGGAACTGGACGCGGAGGTCGCCCGCTACGTCAAGTCCCTGGCGGCGGGCGGCCCGAAGGCACTGGCCGAGACGAAGGCCCTGCTGAGCCGTCCCCGCCCGGCCACGCCCTCGGACGGCTTCGCGGAAATGCTGGCCCTGTCGGCGAAGTTCTTCGCCAGTGAGGAAGGCCAGGAGGGCATCCTGGCCTTCGCCCAGAAGCGCAAGCCGAACTGGGTCCCGCAGGACTGAAAGCGGGTCAGGCCGGGACGCGGGCCTGCTTCCGCGGCAGCAACGCGAGCAGGCCCGTCACCCCGCCGCATGCCGCGGCGACCACGTACACCGGCGTCAAACCTCCTGACTGGTAAGCGATCCCGAGCACCGCGACCCCCAGCGTCTGCCCGAACTGGCGTGTCGTCGTGAGAATCCCCGCGGCCATCCCGGCCCGTCCCGGTGGGGCCGCCGCCGCGATCGCCGTGCCCGTTGCCGGACCCGCGATGCCGATGCCGATTCCCGTCACCGCCAGCCCGAGCGCGATCCCCGGCACCGACGGGCGGCCCAGCTGCAGCACGCAGCCCAGCGCGCCCAGCAGCACTCCGCTGCCCAGCAGCACCCGCGGCGGGAAGCGGTGCAGGGCCTTGCCCAGGAACGTCGACGTCAGGAACGACGCCACGGCCAGCGGTGCCATCGCCAGCCCGGCCGCGACCGGGCCGAGTGCCGGGCCCGTCTGCAGCCACAGCGAGACGTAGACCAGCGCCGCGAACGTCAGGGTCGACGCCGCCGCGCACGCCACCAGTGCCGTGAACCCGCCGTCGCGGAACAACCCCAGGTCCAGCAACGGCTGGGGGCGACGCCGCTCGGTCCGCACGAAGCCGGTGAACGCAACCACCGACACCGCCAGTGCCGCCCACGTCATCGGGGACGTCCAGACACCGAGGGTCAGGCCGTGCACCAGGCTCGCCGCCCCGGCCGCGAACCACGCCGCCCCCGCGAAGTCGAACCGGCCCCGGCGTGCCGGGGTGTCCGGCCGCACGGCGACCCGGGCGAACGCCGCGGTCACCGCCGCCACCGGCACGTTGAGGAAGAAGATCGCCGGCCAGCCCAGGTACTCGGTGAGCACACCGCCGACCAGCGGACCCGCCGCCGCACCGAGGCCGTTGACCGCGAAGAACACGCTGATCGCCGTCCCGCGGTCCGGCCCGTCGTACGCCGCGGCCAGGATCGCGAAGCCGGTCACCGCCAGTGCCGCACCTCCGGCCGCCTGCACCCCGCGGGCGGCGATCAGCGTCCCGATGTCCGGGGCCAGCCCGCAGGCCAGCGACGCCAGGCCGAACACGGCCAGCCCGGTCAGGAACACCCGGCGCAGGCCCCAGCGATCGGCCAGTGACCCAGCCGCGAGCATCAGCACCGCCAGGAGCAGTGTGTAGATGTCGGGCACCCACTGCAGCTGCCCGACCGGCGCCGCCAGCTCGGCGCCGATCCGCGGCAGCGCCACCGTGACGACGGTGGTGTCCAGCAGGAACAGGAACGAGCCCGCACACACGGCGAGCAACGGCCACCATTTACGCATCGAATCTCCCTTCGTGTGCCCCGAAGGGTGCGGCCGCGGCGCCGATCACCGCCAGGAAGATCGCCAGATCTGCCGGATACCGTCATCGAATACGCTTGACGCATGGAAACCGTCAGCCTGGACGACGTCGACCGCGGGCTCGTGCACGCCCTGCAGATCGACGGCCGGGCCCCGCTGCGCACTCTCGGCGAGGTCCTCGGCGTCTCCGAGAACACCGTCGCCCGGCGCTACCAGCGCCTGCGCGCCGCCGGAGTCCTCCGCGTCACCGGCGCGGTCAGCGGCGGCGACGCCGGCTACACGACGTGGACGCTGCGGCTGCGCACGACACCGGACGCCGGGGCCGCCGTCGCGGACGCGCTCGCCGACCGCGCCGACGTCTCCTGGGTACACCTGCTCTCCGGCGGCACCGAGATCTCCTGCACCGTGCACGCCCCCGACACGGCCGGCCGCGACGACCTGCTGCTGCACAAGCTGCCGCGGGCGAGCCGCGTCACGGCCGTCTCCGCGCACGAGCTGCTGCACACCTTCGCGCTCCCGGACGGCTGGAGCGGGCTGCACTGCCTGTCCCCCGAGCAGGTCGCGCGGCTGCGCCCGCCCGCTCCCGAAGGCACCGGGCTCGCGCCGGAGCCGGAAGACCATGCACTCTTCGACGCCCTCGCCCAGGACGGCCGGGCGAGCTACACCGCGCTGGCGAAAGCGACCGGCTGGTCCGACTCGACCGTGCGGCGCCGGATGGACCTGCTGCGGCGGCACGGGACGCTGACCTACCACCTCGACCTCTCCCCGGCCCGGCTCGGCTTCCGGTCCGAGACCCGGCTGTGGCTGACCGTCTCGCCCGCGCACCTGGCCTCGGCGGGTGCGGCGCTGGCGAGCCACCCCGAGACGTCGTTCGCCGTCGCCACCACCGGCACGACGAACCTCACGGCCATGGTCAACTGCCGCGACGGGCGCGACCTCTACCGCTACCTCACCGATCGCGTCGCCGGGATCCCGGGCGTGCAGACGCTCGAAAGCGCGCCGGTGATCCGCACGGTCAAGCGTGCGGGGACGCCGCTCAGGCGTCCGGCAGGACGACCGTGAGCCGCCAGGAGCCGGTGCCCGGGCCGAGTGCGCGCTGCGCGTCGGAGAGCACGCTGCGGATCGCCAGGTACGTCTTCGGCTCGGCCCTGCGCAGCTCCTCCGAGCCCGGCCAGATCAGCACGTGCTCGCCCGGCGGCAGCCACGACAGGTCGGTCAGGCAGTCGTAGAGCGCGTCGAGGTTGTGCCCGAAGTAGTCCGGAAAGGACAGTGCTTCGGCGAACGCGGTGAGCGTGCTGGCCTTGTCGACGGTCGGGCGCGAGTTGACCAGGTGCGGGTACGCGCCCCGCGCGAAGGCCGCTTCCGCGGCGGCCTTCGCCTGCTCCGGCGCGCTCATCGGGCCGGGTCCACGACGACGAAGGACGCGTAGTGGTCGCCGGTGTAGTACAGCTCGTGCGCCTGCCCGGTGATCAGCCGCCGCGCGCCGCGGTCGGGACTGCCGGGCGTCTTGACCGTGTACTCGTGGTAGTAGCCGGACTTCTTGGCGGGCAGGCGTTTCTCGCGGTTTTCGAACACGACGTCGTCGTTGCGCGGGTAGGGGTACGGCCCGCCCTTCTCGATCAGCTTCCACGTGTCGGCCGCCTGCGGCGGCAGCGCGGAAAGCGCCTTCACCGGCAGCCCGGAGTCGGCGCCCGGCACGGCGGCGCCGCCCTTGGCGGGTGCACTGGCCGAGGTGCTCGGCCCGGGCGACGACGGCGAGCCGTCGCTGAGGACGTCCTTGACCAGCCAGCCCCCCAGCACCAGCACGAGGAGCCCGATCAGCGCGGCGGTGATCCGCCTTCGGTTGAACATGGTGCGCGAGCCTATGCCGACCCGTCGGGCCGGTCGTCGTCACTCCCCGGGGTCAGCCGCCGGGCGAAGAGCCCGACGAGCTTGTCGAGCACCCACGCGGCGGCCAGGCACAGCGGCACGACGACCACCATGACCAGCACGAACTGGACCGGGAACCACGCCTGGGCAAGCCACAGCTCGACCCCGTCCCACCAGTCGGCAAGCCCGTTGAACACGGTGTGAGCCTACGCGCGCTCTGCTGCCCCCGCGCTCCAGGGGCGGTACGTTGCAGGGCATGTTCGCCGTGTACGCGCAGGAACCCAACGCCGACAGCCCGCTGGACTCGCTCGTCGTGGGCGAGCGCCCCGAACCCGACGTGCCCGACGGCTGGGTCCGCGTGCACGTCAAGGCGGCCAGCCTGAACATGCACGACCTCTGGACGCTGCGCGGGGTCGGGATCAAGCCGGAGCAGTTCCCGATGATCCTCGGCTGCGACGGCGCGGGCACCCTCGACGACGGCTCCGAGGTCGTCATCCACTCGGTGATCAACGCGCCGGGCTGGCAGGGCGACGACACCCTCGACCCGAAGCGCACGCTGCTCACCGAGAAGTACCAGGGCACCTTCGCCGACCAGGTCGTCGTGCCCGCGCGCAACGTCGTCCCGAAGCCGGCCGCGCTGAGCTTCGCCGAAGCCGCGACCATGGGCACGGCCTGGCTGACCGCCTACCGGATGCTGTTCGTGAAGTCGGGGCTGCGGCCGGGCCAGACGATGCTGGTGCAGGGTGCCTCCGGCGGCGTCTCGACGGCGCTGGTGCAGCTCGGCCGCGCGGCCGGGTTCCGGGTCTGGGTGACCGGCCGGACCGAGGAGAAGCGCGCGCTCGCGGCGAGCCTCGGCGCGCACGAGACGTTCGAGTCGGGCGCGCGGCTGCCCGAGCGCGTCGACGCGGTGTTCGAGACCGTCGGCAAGGCGACCTGGTCGCATTCGGTCAAGTCCCTCAAGCCGGGCGGCATCATCGTGGTCTCCGGCTCGACCAGCGGCCCGGACGCACATGCCGAGCTGCAGCGGGTGTTCTTCCTCCAGCTGCGCGTCGCCGGCTCGACCATGGGCACCCGCGACGAGCTGGCGGACCTGCTCGCCTACCTCGACCTGACCGGCGTCCGGCCGCAGATCGGCGCGGAACTTACTTTCGCCGAGGCGCCGAAGGGGTTCCAGGCGATGCTCGACGGCGACACCGCGGGCAAGATCGTCTTCACCCGCTAGACCCCCGCTGCGCTGTGCGGATCGGAGATTCCGCACAGCGCGCACCGGTTTTCCGCATCCGGTGAACATTTTGCGTACCCACTTCGAGACAAGGTCGTTAGCACCGGAATTCGACCAATTCTCCACGCCGGGCCGCTAATCTGGAGACATGACCGCGACGCAGCGGCCCGCACCGGCGGTACCGGGCGGCCGGCCCAGTGACCCGATCCGGGTCTCCTTCCGGCGTTACGCCGGCGTCCGCACCCGTGTCCTCGAGGTCGGCGAACCCGCCCAGGATCCGGAGCTGCCCCGCCGCTCGCTGCGCCGCCGGGCCGCACCCGCCCGGCCCACCGCACCGCGGCTGGTGCTGCTGCACGGCTACTGCGACAGCGCCGACACGTGGCGCCCCGCCCTCGAACAGCTCGCGACCGCCGGGATTCCGGCGGTCGCGGTCGATCTGCCCGGCTTCGGGGACGCCCAGCCGCTGCGCCCCGGGCCGATGCTGCCGCAGCTCGACGCGTTCACCGCTGCCGTCGTCCGCGAACAGGCAGTGCTCGGCTCGGTCGTGCTGGCAGGCAACTCCCTCGGCGGCACGATGAGCCTGCGCGCGGCCCAGAACAGCCGGCTGCCGATCTCGGGTGTGGTGTCCATCGCCGCGCCGGGGTTCGTCGACTCGTGGCTGATCCGCACGGTGGCGCGCTACCCGCTGCCGCTGCGGCTGTACTCGTCGCTGCCGGTCCCGGTGCCGGGTTTCCTGGTGCGCAAGGTCGCCGAGCAGGTCGTCCCGCGGCTGCTCTACGCCGACTCGGGCGCGGCCGACGCGTCGCAGGTGCAGCGGTTCACCGCGCTCTTCCCGGACTACCGCGCGACCAAGACCCGCCTGGAACAGGCCCGCCAGCTCGTCGCCGAGCTGGCCGACGCCTACCGCCTCGACTCGGTCAAGGTGCCGCTGCTGGTCGTCGCCTGCGGCAAGGACAAGCTCGTCACCGCCGCGTCCGGGCGGCAGCTGCACACGCTGGTGCCGCACAGCAGGCTGCTGGTCCGTGAGGACTGGGGGCACTGCCCGCAGCTGGACGACCCGGTGGAGATCGCCGAGCTGCTCGGCTTCTTCGCGGCGAGCGCGGTCCGGACCACGCAGGCCAGGCGGGCCGCCGCGACGGCACCGCGGGCCGTGCGCGAGGACACCGCGGCGGGCTGACGAAACTCACGCTGTGCCGACGCCCGGTTGCCGGTAGGTTCCCGCGGTGGGCCCGCGATCCGGGCCTTTCCACCGACCGTTGGGGAGACGACGATGTCCGCACCTGAGGGCCTGGGCGCGAGCTCCGGCATCTTCCGGCGCAAGCCGATCGACCAGATCTCCGACCCCGGCGAAAGCGGCCTGAAACGCACGCTCGGGCTGTGGCAGCTGACCGCCATCGGCATCGGCGGCATCATCGGCGCCGGCATCTTCGCCCTCGCCGGCAGCGTCGCGCACGGCGACCCGGCGGCAGGCATCCCCGGCGTCGGCCCGGCCGTGCTCATCTCCTTCCTGATCGCCGGTGTCGCCAGCGCCGCGGCCGCGTTCTCCTACGCCGAGTTCGCCGGCCTGATCCCGAAGGCGGGCTCGGCCTACACCTACGGCTACGCGGTCCTCGGCGAGGTCGTCGGCTGGTTCATCGGCTGGGACCTGCTGCTGGAGTACACCGCGATCGTGTCGGTGGTGGCGATCGGCATCTCCGGCTACTTCAACTTCCTGCTCGGCCAGCTCGGCCTCGACCTGCCGGCGTGGATGCTCGGCGCGCCCGGCACCGGGCCGGGCCACAAGGTCGACCTGTTCGCCGCGCTGCTGTGCCTGCTGATCGCGTACCTGCTCAACCGCGGCATCCGCAGCGCCGCCCGTTTCGAGACGGCGATGGTCGGGCTCAAGGTCCTCATCGTGCTGGTCGTGGTGCTCGTCGGCTTCTTCTACGTCAAGACCGGCAACTACACGCCGTTCGCCCCGGCCGGCTTCGGCGGCGCGGTGACCGGCGCGGCGACGGTGTTCTTCGCCGTCTTCGGCTACGACGCGATGTCGACCGCCGCCGAGGAGTCCAAGGACGCGCAGCGGCACATGCCCAAGGCGATCCTCTACTCGCTGGCCATCTCGATGGTGCTGTACGTGCTGGCCTGCCTGGTGCTGACCGGCATGCAGAACTACACCGAGATCGACCCGAAGAGCGGCTTCTCCTCGGCGTTCAAATCCGTCGGCCTCGACGGGCTGGCCACGGTGATCGCGATCGGCGCGATCGTCGGCATCCTCACCGTGCTGTTCACGTTCCTGATGGGCGCCACCCGCGTCGGCTACTCGATGAGCCGCGACGGGCTGCTGCCGCCGTGGCTGGGCAAGACGAACCCGAAGCGCCAGGTGCCGAGCCGGATGACCTGGATCCTCGGCGGCGCGTCGGCGATCATCGCCGGGCTGCTGCCCATCGCCGAGGCCGCGGAGCTGACCAACATCGGCATCCTGCTGGCGTTCGTGGTCGTCTGCGTCGCCGTGATCGTGCTGCGCTACAAGCGCCCCGACCTGCCGCGGACGTTCAAGACGCCGGGCATGCCGGCGGTGCCGGCGATCGGCGTGGTGTTCTCGATCTGGCTGATCACGTTCCTGCAGCCGGCGACCTGGCTGCGGTTCGCGGTCTGGTTCGTCCTCGGCATGATCGTCTACTTCGCCTACAGCAGGCGGCACTCGGTGCTCAACCGCACCGGCGGCTAGCGGAACCGGTCGAGGCGCGCGGCGGCTTCGCGTGCCTCGACCTTCAGCCGTTCCAGGATGACCGCGGCCGAGGCGTCGTAGCCGAGCGGGTAGGTCTGGCCCGCCCACAGCGACATCGCCTCGGGGTCACCGGCCTTCGCCGACGCCTTGCGCACCGGGCCGCCGAGGTGGTTCAGCTGCGGATACGCCGCGGGCGCGCCGTCGGACAGCTCGGCCATGAACCGGTTGACCAGCCCGCGCGCGGGGCGGCCGCTGAAGGCGCGGGTGAAGGCCGTCTCGCGCTCGGCCAGCGCCAGTGCCTTGCGGTGGGCCTCCGCGGTGCCCGCCTCGTCGGCGCGCAGGAAGACCGTGCCCAGCTGGGCGGCCACGGCCCCGGCGGCGAGCACGGCGGCGACGTCACCGCCGTGCACCAGCCCGCCGGCGGCGATCAGCGGCAGGTCGACCCGGGCGGCGACGAGCCGCAGCAGGGCCAGGACGCCGTATTCGGCGCCGCCGCCGGGCAGGGCGGGATCGTCGGTGAACAGGCTCCGGTGCCCGCCCGCTTCGAAGCCCTGCACGACGAGGGCGTCGGCACCGAGATCGGCGGCCCGCTGCGCGGCCTCCGGCGTCGTCACGGTGACGACCACCTTGCTCCCGGACTCCTTGAGGCGCAGCACCTCCGACGGCGACGGCGGCCCGAAGGTGAACGACACCACCGGCACCCGCTTCTCCAGCACGACGTCCAGCTTCGCCGGATAGGCGTCGTCGTCCCACTTCGGCTCGCCCAGCTCGACGTCGTAGTGGTCGGCGAAGGCCTGCAACCGCGCGCGGTGGGCCGAAACGTCGGCCCCGGTGTCCGGCTGCGGGACGAAGAGGTTGACCCCGAACGGCCGTCCGGTCAGCTCCCGGGTCCGGTCGATCTGCGCGGCCAGCGCGGCGGGCGTGAGCATGCCGGCGGCGAGAAATCCGAAGCCCCCGGCTTCGCTCACGGCGGCGGTCAGTTCCGGGGTGGTCGGCCCGCCTGCCATCGGCGCGGCGACGATGGGAAAGGTCAGCTCGTCGAACATGCCCGCGAGCGTAGTCCCGCGGCCCGCCACCCGCTTTGGTCTAGACCATGACGGGAGAAAATGCGACGATCCGGGCAGGTGCGACGGCGAAGCCGCACCCTGTCACCAGGAGGTCCCCGGTGAAGACATCCCCAGCGCGGCGCCTCGGCCGCGCGCTCGCCGTGCTGGCCCTGCTGGGCGCCGGCACGACGGCGGCCCAGCTCACCCCGGCCGCGGCGGCCACCCCGGCACTGCAGTCGATCGTCCCCGTCCCGGTGTCGGTGACCCCGGCGGCCGGCGTCGCCTTCCCGCTGGTCTCGACGACGAAGATCGTCACCGAAGCCGGTTCGGCACCGGCCCGGCAGGTCGGCGACTACCTCGCGGGCGTGCTGCGCCCGTCGACCGGCTACGCGCTGCCGGTGTCCGACGCGCCGGCGTCCGTGCCGTCCGACAGCATCGCGCTGCTGCTGAGCGGCGCGCCCGCCTCGGTGGGCGCCCAGGGGTACCAGCTGGTGTCGACGGCGTCGTCGGTGACGATCCGGGCGGCAACGGCCGACGGGTTGTTCGCGGGTGCCCAGACGCTGCGGCAGCTGCTGCCCGGCAGCGTCGAAAGCCCGGCGGCCCAGCCGGGCCCGTGGAGCATCCCGGGCGCGACGATCCTCGACTACCCGCGGTTCGCCTACCGCGGCGCGATGCTCGACGTCGCCCGCCACTTCCACCCGGTGGCGACGGTCAAGCGGTACCTCGACCAGCTGGCCCAGTACAAGATCAACGCCCTGCACCTGCACCTGGCGGACGACCAGGGCTGGCGCATCCAGATCGACAGCTGGCCCCGCCTGGCGACGTACGGCGGCAGCACCCAGGTCGGCGGCGGCCCGGGCGGCTACTACACGAAGGCGCAGTACACGGACATCGTGAACTACGCGGCGTCGCGCCACATCACGGTGATCCCGGAGATCGACATGCCGGGGCACGTGAACGCGGCACTGGCGTCGTACGCGGAGCTGAACTGCAACGGAGTGGCCCCGGCCCTGCGCACCGACACGGCGGTGGGCTACAGCTCGCTGTGCATTTCGAAGGACATCACGTACACGTTCGTCGCGGACGTGCTGCGCGAGCTGGCGGCCCTGACACCCGGCCCGTACCTCCACATCGGCGGCGACGAGGCGGCGGCGACGTCCCAGGCGGACTACCTGACGTTCATCGGCAAGGTGCTGCCCCTGGTGGCGGCCACGGGCAAGTCGGCGGTGGGCTGGCACGACATCGCCAAGGCAACGCTGCCGTCGTCGGCAACACCGCAGTTCTGGGGGACATCGACGTCGGACGCGGGCGTCTCGGCGGCGGCATCCCGCGGCAGCAAGGTGATCCTGTCCCCGGCGAACAAGGCGTACCTGGACATGAAGTACAACAGCTCGACCCCGATCGGCCTGTCGTGGGCGGGCTACATCGAAGTCCAGGACGCGTACGGCTGGAACCCGGGAACGTACCTGTCGGGCGTACCGGAGTCCGCGGTCCGCGGCGTGGAATCCCCGCTGTGGACGGAAACGGTGGTCACCCCGGCGGACATCGAGTACCTGGCGTTCCCCCGGGTGGCAGCGCACGCGGAGCTGGGCTGGTCCCCGTGGTCGACCCACGACTGGACGGCCTTCCGCACCCGCCTGGGCGCCCAGGCCCCCCGCTGGACGGCGCAGTCGATCAACTTCTACCGGTCTGCGCAGGTTCCGTGGGACACGGGCGGCGTTCCGGGCACGTGCTCGGCGCCGGAGTGGAGCGCTTCGCAGGTGTACACGGGCGGGAACGTGGTGTCCCACAACGGCCACAAGTGGACGGCGAAGTGGTGGACACAGGGCGAGGAGCCGGGAACGACGGGCCAGTGGGGAGTGTGGACCGACAACGGCGCTTGCTGAGGTGACGGTCCGGGCCTGCCTGGAGGTGGGCCCGGACTGGTTTGTGGCAGCGGAAATTCTGCCGACACCGAAGCACGGCCTCGCGCCTGGCGCGAGGGGACCGCCGAAGCGCGGCCCTTACTCGCGCCAGGCGCGCTCTCGGCCGTGCGGCGTTAGCCTCGGAGACATGCCGGAGCCGTGTCCGATCTGTGCGAAGCATCGGGGTGAGGGGCCGCTTGTCAGCCCGGTCGTCTGGGCCGATGACCATGTCGTCGTCACGCATCGGCCGGAGCCCGATCTGCTTGGGTATCTCTTCGTCGAGCCTCGGCGGCATGTTGGCGGGCTGGCCGATCTCGCCGAAAGCGAGGCGCTCGGCATTGCCCGGGCGGTGTGGGTTGCCGCGCGGGCCTTGCGGGCCGAACTCGATGTCGAGTCCGTGCACACCTTCGTGGCCGGGCGGTCGGCCGCCCGGGTGCATTTTCACCAGCACGTCTTCGTGCGGCATCGGGGTACTCCGGCCGGGTTGGGGTGGCTGGACGTCGACTGGGCCGGGGCGCCGCACGGGGATCCCGCTGCTCTGTGCGGACGGTTAGCGCCGTACTTCGCCGCGTGATCCTGGAACACCTCCTCGGCCCGGCGGGTTAGGTTGGGGCATGAGCGTTGATCTGGAGCAGGTTCGCACGCTGGCCGTGCAGGAGCACGGCCTCGCCACCGTCGCCACCACGCGGGCCGACGGCACCGTCCACTCCTCCGTCGTCAACGCCGGCGTCCTCGAGGACCCGGTGACCGGTGCGCCGGGCGTCGCCTACGTCGCCGTCGGGCGGGCGCACAAGCTCGCGCTGCTGCGGCAGGCCGGGCATGCCACCCTCACCTTCCGCCGGGGCTGGAAGTGGGTCTCCGTCACCGGGGCCACCCACCTCATCGGGCCGGACGATCCCGACCCCGCCTTCGACCCCGCGGGCCTGCCGGCGCTGCTGCGCGCCGTCTTCATCGCCGCCACCGGCACGCACGACGACTGGGACGAGTACGACCGCGTGATGGCCGAAGAGCGCCGGGTCGCGGTGTTCGTCCGGGCGGACCGGATAATCGGCAACCCCTGACCCTCCCGCCTCCAGGAGTCGTTCGTTGGCCGAGTCCTCCTTCCGCGTCTCCACGCCGGTCAAGGTCCTGATCGGCGTGCTTGCCGTCGCCGACGCCGGGTTCGGCGTGGCTCTCGCTCTCGGGCTGGTGCGCGGCCTGTCGCCATGGCTGATCGGCGGTGCCTACGCGGCGACCGTGCTCGCCGCGGTGGCCGGCTACCGTGTTTCCCGCGCCCGCGAGCTCAAACGGGGCTTCGAGAGCCTCCACGACCTCACCATCGGCGACGAGGGCATCCGCCTCCCGGCGGGCACGCTCAGCACGCGCCTCGTGCCCTGGTCCCAGATCGCCGACGTCACCACGCGCCGCTCGGCCCGCTTCGGCGACGGCTACCTGCGCGACGCCCTCTGGCTCGACCTGGTCACCGGCGGTGGCGTCGAGAGCTCCGTGCAGCGCTACGCGCCACGCGGACGGCTCAAGCCGGCCCCGCCGAACCGGAGGCAGTTCGAGCAGACGGCGATCCTCGACCCGGCCCTGTTCGACGCGGTGGTCGAACGGCTCCGGAAGGAACTCCGGCACCGGCAGCTGCACGCCCAGCTGCGCAGCACGCCCCGCATCCGCCACCACTGACCAGCCACCACTGACCTGCCACCCCGGGCCGGATCGCGCACCGGCGCGTGTCACCGCCGCTCGGCTTCTCCCCCGGCAGCCGGGACACCACCGGCACCGCACCGCGCCACCCGCGAACCACCGCCGCCGCGCCCGGCCCAGGTGCTCCAGTGGTCCGACTTCCGCACGAAAGGACCACTAAGTCCTGGACCAGGGCGACGGAACCGCGAAGCCCGGCCCGGAAGCGGCCGCGCTCAGCCGAGCCTGCCCAGCAGCTCCCGTGGCGCGATCCGCACCGGGAACGGCCGCTCGGCCTCGAAGACCTCCTCGCCCGCCGCCTTCGCCACCTGCTGGTAGTGCCCCTCCTCGTCCAGCTCGAAGACGGTGAGCGCGGGTTCCTCCGGATCGATCACCCAGTAGCCCGGCACCCCGAGCCGCTCGTAGACCGCCTTCTTGGTGTTGAGGTCGTGGATGGCGGTGTTCGGCGACAGGACCTCGACCGTCAGCAGGGGTGGCTCCGGCAGGTCCTTGTCGGTGAAGTCCGCCTCCCGGCCGACCACCACGTCCGGCTGGAGTTCCACCTTGTCGCCCGAGTGCACCGCGAACGGTGCGCCGATCACCTCGAGATCGGCCGGGCAGGCGGCCTCCAGCACGCCGTAGAGCCGGTAGGCGATCTTCTGATGTCTTCTTCCGGGTGCGGGGCTCACGACGAGTACCCCGTCGATGAGTTCGTAGCGTCGGCCATCGTCCGGCATCCCCTCGAGGTCGTGCACCGTCATGGGGCCCGACCACGCGGGAACCTCGATGTCTGCCATGACCGTCATGGTGCTCTCCTTTCGCTCTTCGCACCAGAGCACACCAGACAGCACCGACAGAAACGGCTTCGAACGCCGGTTCGGCGCCCGTGTTCACTCGGAAGCGTGAACACGGGCGGAGTGTCAGCTCGCGCGGACACTCATTTCTTGTTCTTCCCCGAGTCCTCTGTGGACAGTGCGGCGACGAAGGCTTCCTGCGGGACCTCGACCCGGCCGACGGTCTTCATCCGCTTCTTGCCTTCCTTCTGCTTCTCCAGCAGCTTCCGCTTCCGCGAGATGTCACCGCCGTAGCACTTGGCGAGGACGTCCTTGCGGATCGCGCGGATCGTCTCGCGCGCGATGATCCGCGAGCCGACCGCCGCCTGGATCGGCACCTCGAACTGCTGACGCGGGATCAGCTCGCGCAGCCGCGTCGCCATCCGGTTGCCGTAGCCGTAGGCCGCGTCCTTGTGCACGATCGCCGAGAACGCGTCGACGGTTTCGCCCTGCAGCAGGATGTCCACCTTGACCAGGTCGGCGACCTGCTCGCCGGCCTCTTCGTAGTCCAGCGACGCGTAACCGCGCGTCCGCGACTTCAGCGTGTCGAAGAAGTCGAAGATGATTTCCGCCAGCGGGATGTTGTAGCGCAGCTCGACGCGGTCCTCGGACAGGTAGTCCATGCCGAGCAGCGTGCCGCGCTTGGTCTGGCACAGCTCCATGATCGTGCCGACGAACTCCGACGGCGCCAGGATGCTCACCTTCGACACCGGCTCGTGCACCTCGGCGATCTTCAGCCCGGTCGGCCAGTCCGACGGGTTGGTCACGACCACCTCGTTGCGGTCCTCCAGCACCACGCGGTAGATCACGTTCGGCGCCGTCGAGATCAGGTCGAGGCCGAACTCGCGCTCCAGCCGGTCGCGGGTGATCTCCAGGTGCAGCAGGCCGAGGAAGCCGCAGCGGAAGCCGAAGCCCAGCGCCACCGACGTCTCCGGCTCGTAGGTCAGCGCCGCGTCGTTCAGCTGGAGCTTGTCCAGCGCCTCGCGCAGCTCGGGGTAGTCGGAACCGTCCACCGGATACAGTCCGGAGTAGACCATCGGCTTCGGCTCGCGGTAGCCGGCCAGCGGTTCCTTCGCGCCGTTGCGCTCCGCGGTCACGGTGTCGCCGACCTTGGACTGGCGGACGTCCTTCACGCCGGTGATCAGGTAGCCGACCTCGCCGACGCCGAGGCCCTTGCTGGCCTTGGGCTCCGGCGAGATGATGCCGACCTCCAGCAGCTCGTGCGTGGCGCCGGTGGACATCATCTTGATCCGCTCGCGCGGGGTGATCTTGCCGTCGACGACCCGGATGTAGGTGACGACGCCGCGGTAGGTGTCGTAGACCGAGTCGAAGATCATCGCGCGGGCGGGCGCGTCGGCGTCGCCCTGCGGCGCCGGGACCTGCTTGACGACGGCGTCGAGCAGCTCGCCGACCCCCATGCCGGTCTTGGCCGAGACCCGCAGGACCTCCTCGGGCTCGCAGCCGATGATGTGGGCCAGCTCACCGGCGTACTTGTCCGGGTCGGCCGAGGGCAGGTCGATCTTGTTCAGCACCGGGATGATCTGGAGGTTGTTCTCCAGCGCCAGGTACAGGTTGGCCAGGGTCTGGGCCTCGATCCCCTGCGCGGCGTCGACCAGCAGGATCGCGCCTTCGCACGCCTCCAGGGCGCGGGAGACCTCGTAGGTGAAGTCGACGTGCCCCGGCGTGTCGATCATGTGCAGGACGTGGTCCTGCCCGTCGACCTGCCAGGGCAGCCGGACGTTCTGCGCCTTGATGGTGATCCCGCGCTCGCGCTCGATGTCCATCCGGTCGAGGTACTGGGCCCGCATGGCGCGCTCTTCGACGACGCCGGTGAGCTGCAGCATGCGGTCGGCCAGGGTCGACTTGCCGTGGTCGATGTGCGCGATGATGCAGAAGTTCCGGATCAGCTCCGGAGGCGTGAAGGTGGTGTCGGCGAACGTCGTCACTCGAATGAGTCCTCGGAAAGTCGGGGATGGCCACCTCCATGTTCCCATGACCCTCCGGGTGCGGGTGGGGGTCATCCCCGATGCGGGCTTCCGCGAGAAGTGGTGCCCTCGAAGTATGAGCACTTCGCACCAGCCGGCACCCCCTCCCCAGCCGGATCCGGACGGCTTCGCCCGCGTCCTCGACCGGACGTTCGGTCACCCCTCGGGCGTGCTCGGCCGCCTCGGCGGGTGGCTGATGGCCAGGGGCAACGCCGCCACCGAACACCGCATCGTCGACCTGGCGAAGATCGAGCCGGACGAGACCGTCCTGGTCGTCGGCCCCGGCCCCGGCGTCGGCCTGGACGCCGCCGCTCGCCTGGCCGGGCGCGCCATCGGCGTCGACCCCTCCCCCGAGATGCTCGGGCTGTGCCGCGAGCGCTGCGGCGACCGTGCCGAGCTGCGCGAAGGGTCGGCCGCGCACACCGGCGAGCCCGACGGATCCGCCGACGTCGTCCTGAGCGTGAACAACGTCATGCTCTGGGACGACCGCGCGGCGGGCTTCGCCGAGCTGTTCCGGGTGCTGCGCCCGGGCGGGCGGCTGCTGCTGTCCGCACACGAGAAGTGGCTCCCGGTGGGCAGGCACGTGCTGGCCGACGAAGCCGCCGCGGCGGGCTTCACCGACCTGCAGACGTGGACCTGGGACCCGCCCGGGTTCGCCGCGCTGGCGGCGCAGCTGCGCGCGGTGAAGCCCGCCTAGCGGGTGTCCGTCCGGATCGGGTGGCCCTCGGGCACCTCGACCAGCACGATGCGCGTGCCGTCCGGATCGGCGATCCAGGCCTCGTCGAGGCCCCACGGCATCCGCTGGGCGTCCTGCACCGGCTCGACGCCCTTCGCCCGCAGCTCGGCCAGGGTGCCCGCCAGGTCACGGACCTGCAGCCAGAGCACCAGATCGGGCGAGGAAGTGCCGTCTCCCTGGCCGGAGACCTCCAGGGAGCCGTGCCCGAGGAAGAAGACGGTGCCGCCGGGGAACTCGCGCTCGACGGCCAGGCCGAGGGTGTCGCGGTAGAACGCGGTGGTCGCGGCGGCGTCGCGCGGGCGGATCAGCAGCCTGCTCTTCAGGACTTCCATCCGACCATCCCTACCGGACGCGCTCAGGCGGCCGCAATCGCGGCGATGCCGGACAACACGATCACCGCACCGGCGAGCCGGCGGCCGGCGTCGCGTTCGCCGAGCACGAACCACGCGGCGAGGCCACCGAGCACGATGCTCAGCTCCCGGGCGGGCGCGACCAGGCTGACCGGCGCCATGGTGAGGGCGAACAGCACGAGGATGTAGGCGATCGGCGACAGCACCGCGACGAGCAGCACCTCGCGCCGGTGTTCGCGCCAGACCCGCGTCACCTCGGCGCGGCCGGCCAGCGCGCCGGGCACGAGCAGCAGGCTCTGCAGGACCGAGCCGAGGCCGAAGTAGACGACCGGCGGCACGCCGATGCCGGTGACCGAGTGGGCGTCCCACAGCGTGTAGCCGGCGATGACGGCGCCGGTCAGCAGGCCGTAGAAGACACCGGCCTTGACTGCGTGCGTCTCGCCGCCCCGGCGCCCGGTGCTGATCACCAGCACGCCGGCGATCACCAGAAACGCGCCGAGCAGGCCGAGCGGGCCGGGGCGTTCCCCCAGCACCAGGACGGCCGCCAGCACGGACAGCAGCGGGCCGGTGCCGCGCGCGACGGGGTAGACGACCGACAGGTCGCCGACGCGGTACCCGCGCTGCAGGACGACGCCGTAGGCGATGTGCAGCACCGCCGTGACCACCGCGGCGAGCAGCCAGCTCCACTGTGGACGTTCGTCCTCGACGACGAGCAGCACGACGGTGACCGGCAGCAGCACGACCGCGGCAACGGTGTAGTAGAGCCAGACGAACTGCGTGCCGCCGGCGGAGATCCGCTTGGCGGCCAGGTTCCAGGCCGCGTGCACGACGGCGGCGACGAGGACGAGGGACAGGGCAGTGGCGTTCATGGGACCCCTTACGGGTTTTCGCGCACGCGAAAACCGGGTCCTCCAGGCTTTTGCCCCGTCAGATGAACGACCGGCCGTCCGGGCCCGCCGATGGTGCCGCTCGGACCAGCCCCGCCGGCCCTGGTTGTACGGTGCGGGCACGGACCGGCGACGGAACCCTAGGCACTGCCGCCACCGAGCCTACTCCCGGCTCCGGGCGCCCGCGGCCCGGCTGTTAGAGTGGTCGCTCGCTGCCCGTGCGGCATTCCGTCATGGAGGAAACCCGCTCCCCGAGCGGGGCCACTTCAGCGCGGCGGCGATCTCACCGAGTGAAACAGGAGTTGCCCTATGGCCAACATCAAGTCGCAGATCAAGCGCATCACGACGAACGAGAAGGCGCGTCAGCGCAACCAGGCGATCCGGTCCTCGGTGAAGACCGCGATCCGCAAGGTCCGCGAAGCCGCCGAGGCCGGCGACAAGGCCAAGGCCGTCGAGCTGCAGCGCGACGCCGCCCAGAAGCTGGACAAGGCCGTCTCGAAGGGCGTCATCCACGCCAACCAGGCCGCCAACAAGAAGTCGGCGCTCGCCAAGCGCGTCAACGCGCTCTGAGCCAGTTGGTTTCTGGGAAGGCCCCGGCTCCGGCCGGGGCCTTCTTCGTGCCCGGGGTCAGCGGTCGCCCTTGGCGGCCGCCACCTCGAGGACCGCTCGCTCCAGCGCGTAGCCCGGGTCCGCCGCGACGCCCTTGACCTCCGCGTTCAGCCGGGCGACCACGCGCATCGCCATGGCAAGGCCGTCGGGGTTCCAGCCACGGGACTGGCCCTGCGCCTTGCGGATCTTCCACGGCGGCATGCCCAGCTCACCCGCCAGCTGGTTCGGGTTGCCGCGGCCCGCGCCGGAGACCCGGGCGATCGTGCGGACCGCGTCGGCCAGCGCGTCGGCCACCAGGACGTGCGGGACGCCCAGCTGCATCGCCCAGCGCAGCGACTCCAGCGCCGCCGCGCGGTCGCCGCTGACCGCCTTCTCCGCGACCGCGAAGCCCGTCACGTCGGCGCGGCCGCGGTGGTAGCGGCGGACCGCCTCCGCGTCGACCGTGCCGCCCGTGTCCGCGACCAGCTGCGTCGCCGCCGAAGACAGTTCCCGCAGGTCGGAGCCCACCGCGTCGATCAGCGCCGCGACCCCGGCCGGGTCGATCTTGCCGCCCACCCGGCGGACCTCGTGCCGGACGAACTGCTCCCGCTCGGCAGGCTTGGTCAGCTTCGGGCACTCCGTCACCTCGGCGCCCGCCTTCTTCAGCACAGCAGGCAGCGACTTGCCCGCCTTGCTGCGGCCGCCGCCGGTGTGCACGACGACGAGCACGACCCCGTCCGCCGGGTCCTTCAGGTAGGCCGCGACCGCGTCCGCCAGCTCCTGCGAGATGTCCTGCGCCGACTCCAGGACGATCACGCGCCCCTCGCTGAACAGCGACGGACTGACCAGTTCGGCGAGTTCCGGCGCTGTGAGATCCGACACCCGGACCCGGGTCAGCTCCGCCGTCGCGTCCGTCGCGCGGGCGGCGGCCAGCGTCTCGCGGACGGCCCGCTCGATCAGCAGTTCTTCCTCTCCCAGCACCAGGTGCAGCGGGGCCGGGGCGGTGGCTTGCGCGGTCACCCCGGAATCCTCTCACTTGCTCTGTTCGTGCCCCCGCTCCGGTGATGTCGAGCGGGACCGTGGCACGGCTCGAGCGCGATGTCGTACGGTGTAGCCGAGGCAGCCGCCCCGGGCGATCCGGCGAGCGTGCACCGACAACCGAATACCGCTCATCCAGAGGGGCAGAGGGAACGGCCCGACGAAGCCCCGGCAACCGGCGTACAGCCTGTCATCCCGCGATCGCGGGATAGCTGACGACCACGGTGCCAATTCCGGCCCGCTTCGGCGGGGCAGATGAGGAAAGGAACCTCGCGATGACCGCAACCCTCGGCACGACCTCCACCACCAAGACCCCGGACCTCGGTCCCGCCGTCGAACTGGTGTCGAAGGAAGAGGGTCACCGGCAGCCGCTCGCCCCCGAATTCGTCTCCGCCGAGGACTTCTCGCCGCTCGAGGTCGCCTACGACTTCGGCCGCGTCCGCCGCGAGGACATCGAGGCAGGCCCGAAGAACATCTGGCGCTACAAGAAGCTCCTTCCGGTTCCGTCCAATGTCGAAGAGATCCCGAACACCGAGCCGGGCGCGACGCGGCTGATCCGCGCCGACCGCCTCGCCAAGGAACTCGGCCTCAAGCGCGTGTGGGTCAAGGACGACACCGGCAACCCGACTCACTCGTTCAAGGACCGCGTCGTCGCCGTCGCGCTGGCCGCGGCCCGCGAGTTCGGCTTCGAGGTGCTGGCGTGTCCGTCGACCGGCAACCTGGCCAACGCGACGGCCGCCGCCGCGGCCCGCGCGGGCTGGCGGTCGGTCGTGCTGATCCCCAAGACCCTCGAGCGCGCCAAGATCCTCACCACCGCGGTGTACGACGGCGACCTGATCGCCGTCGACGGCAACTACGACGACGTCAACCGTCTCGCCACCGAGCTGGCCGCGGAGCACCCGAAGTGGGCGTTCGTGAACGTGAACGTCCGGCCGTACTACTCGGAAGGCTCGAAGACGCTGGCCTTCGAGGTCGCCGAGCAGCTCGGCTGGCGCATCCCGCCGCAGATCGTCGTGCCGATCGCCTCCGGTTCGCAGCTGACCAAGGTGGACAAGGGTTTCCGCGAGCTGGGCCAGCTCGGTCTCGTGGACGCCAGCCCGTACAAGGTGTTCGGCGCGCAGGCCACCGGCTGCTCGCCGGTGTCGGCCGCGTTCCGCGCGGGCCACGACGTGGTCCAGCCGGTGAAGCCGGACACGATCGCCCGCTCGCTGGCGATCGGCAACCCGGCCGACGGCCCGTACGTGCTCGACATCGTCAACCGCACCGGCGGCGCGATCGAGGACGTCTCCGACGAAGAGGTCGTCGAAGGCATCCGCCTGCTGGCCCGCACCGAAGGCATCTTCACCGAGACGGCAGGCGGGGTCACCGTCGCCACGGCGAAGAAGCTGGTCGAGACCGGCAAGCTGGACCCGGACGCGGAGACCGTGCTGCTGATCACCGGCGACGGCCTCAAGACCCTCGACGCGGTCGAGAACCACGTGGGCCCCAAGGCGATCCTGCCCCCGTCGGCCGCCGCCGTGAACGAGGCGCTCGGCTACTGACGTCCGGCTCCGCGCCCCGTCCCCCGGGCTCACCGGCGGGGCGGGCCGCGGGGCTCGCCCCGCCGGACGACGGCGGAGCCGGAGACCACGGCCGTGTCGCCGTCCGTGTCGGTGCGGGTGACCAGGGCACCCAGCGCCGTCAGGCTGTCCAATGTGGACCTGCTGGGATGGCCGTACGTGTTGCCCGCGCCCACGCTGACCAACGCCACCCGGGGTGCCACCGCCGCGAGGAACGACGGCAGCGAGTAGCGCGAGCCGTGGTGGGGCACTTTCAGCACCTCCGCTTTCAGGTCGTCGAGGTCGGCAAGGAGGTCCGCCTGGGCCGCCAGTTCGACATCGCCCGTCAGCAGGACCCGGCCGGCCGGGGTTTCCGCCCGCAGCACCACCGAGCTGTTGTTGATCGTCGTGCCGTCCGGCCGCTCCTCCGTGCGGGCCGGGACGTACCGCGGGCCGAGCACCTCCATCGACAACCCCGGCCACGCCAGGCGTTCGCCCGGGTTCAGCTCCACCAGCGGCACGCCCTGCCGGGCCGCCTCCCCGGCCACCTGCCGCCACGCCCACTCCGGCGCCCGCCCCGGGCCGACGGCGATGGCGCCGACCGCCCGGCCGTCGAAGACCGAGGCGAGCCCGCCGATGTGGTCGGCGTGCAGGTGACTCAGCACCAGCACCGGGATCCGGTCGACGGCCAGCCGGTGCAGGCACTCGTCCACCGGTCCCGGCTCGGGCCCGGTGTCCACGACGACGGCCCGCCCGGGCTCGGCGGTCGCCAGCACCACCGCGTCGCCCTGGCCGACGTCGCATTCGACCATCGCCCAGTTCCGCGGCGGCCACGCCGGCGCCAGGACCCGCACGGGCACGAACACCAGCAGCGCGACGGCGACCAGCACCGCCATGAGCACCCGCACGCGCCGGTGCCGGGCAGCCAGTACGAGCACCGCCAGGACACCGGCCGCCAGCACTCCGCCCGCCCAGCCGCCGGGCCACGCTACGACCGCGCCGGGCGCCCGTGCGCCGTGCCGGGCCACGGTGATCAACCAGCGGACCTCCGGATCGGCCAGGTGCACCAGGACCTTTCCGGCACCCGGCCACCACGGGCCGATGACCGTCGCCAGCACGCCGAGCACCGTCGCCGGAGCCACCACGGGCGCGGCGAGGACGTTGGTCAGCACCGAAACCAGGCTGACCGAGCCCGCCATGCCCGCGAGCACCGGTGCCGTCACCACGAACGCCGCCAGCGGGATCGCCAGCCCTTCGGCGAATCCCGGCGGGACGCCGCGGCGGACCAGGACACCGGCCCAGCGCGGGGCGAACAGCACGAGCCCGGCGGTGGCGAACACCGAGAGCGCGAACCCGAAGTCCGTGGCCATCGCCGGGTCGGCGACCACCAGCACGCACACCGCGAAGGCGAGCGCGGGCAGCGCCGAACCACGCCTGCCCAGCGCCAAGGCCAGCAGCGTCACCGCGGCCATGACACCCGCCCGCAGCACGCTCGGCTCCGGGCCGACCAGGACCAGGAACCCGGCCAGGCACGTCCCGGCCGCCACCGCCGACAGCCGGGGACCGAGCCGCAACAGCCGCAGCAGGAGCAGCACCGCACCGCAGGCCACGGCGAGGTTGCCGCCGCTGACCGCGGTCAGGTGGGCCAGGCCGGCGGTGACGAACTCCTGCTCGACGCGCGGGGACAACGCACCCGTGTCACCCAGGACCAGGCCCGGCAGCAGGCCCGCGGGTTCCTCCGGCAGGACCTGGCACAGGTCGTGGAGACCGGCACGCAGCCCGGCCGCCGCCCGCTGCCACCATGGCGCCGGGCCGGGCTCGCCCGGCGGGCCACGCACGGACAGCACCGCGACGGTCAGGTCCGAGCCACGCGGGGTCATCAGCAGGCCGCTCACGCCCACTTCCTGCCCGGGCAGCAGCGAAGCCCACGGCGCGACCGGCGCCAGCAGCAGGACGCGCCCGGACGACGAGACCGGCCGCCCGTCCACCGACGCCGTGCGCACGTCGGCCGTCAGCACCACCGACCGGGCGCCGGCCTGCTGATCGGCGTATCCCGCCGTGCGGACCGGCTTCGGCCGTTCGGCGACGACGACCCGCAGCGCCGCGGGCAAGCCGTTCGCCGCCGCCACGCGGAGGTCGTCACGCTGGGCGTCGCGGATGCGCCAGGCGACCGGTCCCGCCGCCACGAGCCCCAGTACCAGCAGGGCGGCCGCCGCGTCGAAGACCCGGGGACGGCCGCGCGCCCGCCAGAGCACCAGCCCGGCGGCCACCGCCGCGGCAAGCCCGGCCACGACCGCCGTCCACCAGCCGAGGAGCAAGCCCGCCAGTGCGGCGGACCAGCACACCAGCGCCGCCGGCACCAGCCGCATGTCCTGACGCGTGTCGGTCACGGGAAGGGCACTCATCCGACCGTCACCTGCTCTCTCAACTTGCGATATTTGCTTTCGCCGATGCCGTCGATTTCGCGCAGCTGCTCGACTTTGCTGAAGCCGCCGTGGTCGGTGCGCCACTGGACGATCCGCTTGGCCATCACCTCGCCGACGCCCGGCAGCGTGTCCAGCTGGTCGGCGGTCGCCGCGTTGAGGTCGACCTTCCCGCCGCCCGCCGGGGCGTCCGCGGCCCCGGCGGGGGCCGGGATGCCGACCGTGAGCTGCTCGCCGTCGGCCACCTTGCGTGCCAGGTTCAGCGCGGCGAGGTCCGCGCCGGGCTCGGCCCCGCCGGCCGCGCGCAGCACGTCGGCCACGCGGGCGCCCGCGGGCACGGTGACCAGCCCCGGTGACCGGACGCGGCCGACGACGCTGACGACGAGCCCGGCCGGGGGCGCGGCCCTGGCCTCGGCCGCCGGTTTCGCATTGGCCGGCGCGGGTGGCGGCTCCGGTGCCGGACGGCCGCCCGCGAGCGCGACCGCGCCGAGGACGATCACGACGACGGACAGGAGGACACCGGCGAAGGCCCACCGGCGGTGGCCGGCACCTGCCGGACCGCCCGGCAGCCAGCGCCGGACCAGCCGGCCGCCGGGGCCGGCCGTGCTCGCGCCGGGCGTGAGCTGGTCGGCCAGCCAGGCGAGCCGGTCGTTGACGGGAGGGCCCGGATTCCGGGCGGGCTGCTCGAACACACGATCGACGTTAGGGCGCGCGGGGAGGCGGGCGACAGGGGTGCCGCCGCGTCCTGTGGACAACCGGGGTGTTGTGGACGGATCCGCTCCGCCCGGCCCGGGAACGGCCGTTTCTGTCGTACCCGGGTGGCATGCTGGCCGGTTCGGCTAGCTCCGGGACGGGAGCGTGCGCTGGACGACCACGCCCAGCACGCCGGGACCGGTGTGCGCCCCGATCACCGCGCCCAGCTCGGAAACCACGCAGCCCGACGAGCGCGGGATCGCCTCTTCGAGGCGGTTCGCCAGCTCGACCGCGCGTTCCGGCGAGGCGAGGTGGTGGACCGCCAGCTCGACGTCGTCGCCGTCGGCGGCCTTCGCGGCCAGCTCGACCATCCGCGCGATGGCCCGGTTCATGGTGCGGACCTTCTCCAGCGGCAGGATGCGGCCGTCGGCCATGTGCAGCACCGGCTTCACCGCCAGCGCCGTCCCGAGCAGCGCCGCCGCCGGCCCGATCCGGCCGCCGCGGCGCAGGTATTCCAGGGTTTCCACGACGAACAACGTCGACGAGCAGCCTGCCGCCTGCACCGCGGCGGCCTCGACGGCGGCCGCGTCGGCTCCCGCGGCCGCGGCGACGGCGGCGTGCAGCGCGGCGAACCCGAGGCCCATCGCCGTGGTCCGCGAATCGACAACGCGGACGCGGTCCGGCCCCACTTCCTGGGCGGCCAGCACCGCCGCCTCCCAGGTGCCCGACAGCTCGCTCGACAGGTGCACCGACACGATCGCGTCCGCGCCTTCGGCGAACGCCGCGCGGTACTCCTCGACGAACTCCGTGGGCGTCGGCCGGGACGTCGTGACGATCTTCTTCTGGCTCATCGCCTCGGCGACCGCCGCCGGGCCGGTTTCGATGCCGTCGAGGGAAACCACGCCGTCGACCAGGACGTGCAGCGGAACCACCCGGACCGCGTGCCGGTCGGCGAAGCCCTCCGGCAGGTGGGCAGTGGAATCCGTGACTACGGCGACCGACACGCCCGTCAGCCTACGGGGCCAGGGGCCGCCACCGGTGCCAGCAACACGGACATCGCCTCGCCGACCGCGGCGTGCCCCGCCCAGCCCCAGTGCATGCCGTCCGGGTTTCCGGCGCCGCTGAGCACGTGCTCCCCCACGACGGCTTCGAGGTCCAGCAAGGGAATTCCGGTCCGGGCACCCCACGCCGCCATCGCGGCCGTCGCGGCCGGGCGTGCCGTGTGGACTCCGCCGTACGCCGCGGCGCGGTGCACCGACGGCAGCCAGCCGAAGATCGGCAGCTCGGGCCGCAGGACGCGCAGCGCGCCCACGGCGGTGTCGAGGTACTGCACGGTCAGCCTGGCCGGCAACACCGCGGGACGGCCCCGCAGCGCGACCGACAGCCGCGGCTGGGCGGCGAGATACGCCTTGCGCACCACCCGCCGCACGGGGTCGGGCCGCAGGTACCGCAGCCCGGTGCGCAGGTAGGTCGGCAACGGCGACGGCAGCGTGTCCATGCTGCCGATCGCGAGCACGACGGCGTCGGCGTGGTGCAGGTCGGCCCAGACGCGCGGATCGCCGGTCAGCGACCACCAGACGTCCCGCGCGGTCCAGCCGATCCCGGCCACCAGGTCGGCACTGCCGCCGAGGGCGGCGGCCGCCACGTTCGGCCACAGCCGCGGCTCGTCGGCCGCGCAGGGCCCCTCGGGACCGTGAAAGCTCAGCGAGTCGCCGAACACCAGCAGGCGCGGCCCCATCGGCTAGCCGTGCATCCCCGCGTTGTAGGCGTGCAGCCGCCACTTGCCGTCACGCATCCCCAGCTCCACCCAGTGGCAGTTCGCGATCCCGCCCAGCGACGGCCAGATCGCCACCGGCAGGTCCAGCAGCCGCGCGGTGAGCGCGATGATCAGCCCGCCGTGCGCGGCCAGCAGCACGGTCTCCCCCGCTTCGGAGTTGGCCTGCTGCAGGTCGGTGACCACTTCGCTCGCGCGGTCGGCGACGTCGACGCGGTTCTCCCCGCCCGGCGGTGCCCAGGTCGCGTCGGTGCGCCAGCGGGCGCGCTCCCCGGGGTAGGCCTCGTCGACCTGGGCGCCGGTGAGTCCCTGCCACTCGCCCAGGTGCGTCTCGCGCAGCCGCTTGTCGATCCGCAGCGGGACGCCGATCGCGTCGGTGAGCACGGTGGCCGTGTCGGTGGCGCGGCGCAGGTCGGAGGCGATGACCAGGTCCGGGGAAAAGCGGGCCAGCGCGGGCACGGCGAACCGGGCCTGGTTCCAGCCGCGCGGGGTCAGCGCCGAGTCGAGGTGACCCTGCATCCGCCCGGCGGCGTTGTAGTCCGTTTCGCCGTGGCGCCACAGCACCAGCCGCCGCGGGCTCACAGGGCGTCCGGGTCCTCGTCCGCGGGCGGCTCTTCGAGACCGGCCACCTCGATGCGCGGGCAGTCCTTCCACAGCCGTTCGAGGCCGTAGAACGTGCGCTCTTCGACGTGCTGGACGTGCACGACGACGTCGACGTAGTCCAGCAGCACCCAGCGGCCTTCGCGGGCGCCTTCGCGGCGGACCGGCTTGTGCCCCTGCTCCCGCAGCTTCTCTTCGACGTTGTCGACGATCGCGCCGACCAGGCGCTCGTTGGACGCGGAGGCGATGACGAAGGCGTCGGTGATGACGAGCTGCTCGGACACGTCCAGTACGACGACGTCGCTGGCCTTCTTGTCCGCCGCCGCGTGTGCGGCCGCTACGGCCAGCTCTCGTGCCTCGGACGTGGCTGCCACGGTGCTCCTTCTCGGTTCGGGTTCGCCCGAGAAGGGTACCCGCCGGGACCGGCGGCGGTTCAGTCGCTCTTCCGGTAGAGGTCGTTCTTGGCGATGTAGCGGACGACGCCGTCGGGCACGAGGTACCAGACCGGCTCCCCGCGTTCGACCCGTTCGCGGCAGCCGGTGGAGGAAATCGACATCGCCGTGACCTCGACGAGGCTCACCTTGCCGCTGGGCAGGTGGTGGGAGTTGAGCCGGTAGCCCGGCCGGGTGACACCGATGAAGTGGGCGAGGTCGAACAGCTCGTCGGCCCGGTGCCAGGTGAGGATCTGCTCGAGCGCGTCGGCGCCGGTGATGAAGAACAGCTCGTCGCCGGGGTACTCCGCGTGCAGGTCGCGCAGGGTGTCGACGGTGTAGGTCTGGCCGCCGCGGTCGATGTCGACGCGGCTGACCGAGAACACCGGGTTGGACGCGGTCGCGATCACCGTCATCAGGTAGCGGTGCTCGGCCTTCGTCACCTGGCGGCCGGTCTTCTGCCACGGCTGCCCGGTCGGGACGAAGATCACTTCGTCGAGCCCGAACCGGGACTGGACCTCGCTCGCGGCGACGAGGTGGCCGTGGTGCACGGGGTCGAAGGTGCCGCCCATGACCCCGATCCGCCGTGGTGACATGACCGGAGAGCCTATACAGCCGCGGCCGCGCGGGCCGGGTGCTGTGGGACAGCTCGCCCAGCCGGGCCGGAATTGTGATTCAGCTCACATAACGGCCCGTATTCGTCGCGAACGGTCCGTTCGCGCCGCCGCCGATTCCCGATCTGTCGGTGCCATGGGGTAGACGTGGGGACGTGGACACCACCGGCACCACCTCAGCACTCCGCGACCGCGCCGAGACCCTCCTGCGGGCACTGGCCGGCGACTCGGCGAAGCTGCGCGACGACCAATGGACCGCCATCGAGGCCCTCGTCGCGCAGCGGCGCCGCGCGCTGGTCGTGCAGCGCACCGGCTGGGGCAAGTCGGCGGTGTACTTCCTGGCCACGGCCTTGCTGCGGGAACAGGGCAGCGGCCCGACGGTCATCGTCTCGCCCCTGCTCGCGTTGATGCGCAACCAGATCTCGGCGGCGGCGCGCGCCGGGATCCACGCGGCGACCATGAACTCCGCCAACCCGCAGGAGTGGGACCAGGTCCAGGCGGCGGTCGCGGCGGGCGAGGTGGACGTCCTGCTGGTCAGCCCGGAACGGCTGAACAACCCGGACTTCCGCGACAACGTGCTGCCGAAGCTGACCGCGAGCACCGGCCTGCTGGTGGTCGACGAGGCGCACTGCATCTCCGACTGGGGGCACGACTTCCGGCCGGACTACCGGCGCCTGCGGACGCTGCTGGGCGACCTGCCCGAGGGCGTGCCGGTGCTGGCGACCACGGCGACGGCGAACGACCGCGTGGTCACCGACGTCGCCGAGCAGCTGGGTCTCGGCGCCGGCGGCGACACGCTGGTGCTGCGCGGCAGCCTCGACCGGGAAAGCCTGCGGCTGTCGGTGTGCCGGCTGCCGACGTCGCAGGCGCGGCTGGCCTGGCTCGCCGAGCACCTGGCCGAGCTGCCGGGATCCGGGATCATCTACTGCCTGACCGTGGCGGCGGCGCACGACGTCGCGTCGCTGCTGAAGGACCGCGGCTACCCGGTGGCGGCCTACACCGGCAAGACCGACCCGGCCGACCGGCAGGCGGCCGAGGACGACCTGCTCGCCAACCGCGTCAAGGCGCTGGTCGCGACGTCCGCGCTGGGCATGGGGTTCGACAAGCCGGACCTCGGGTTCGTCGTGCACCTGGGCGCGCCGTCGTCGCCGATCGCGTACTACCAGCAGGTCGGCCGCGCCGGGCGTGGCGTGGAGCGCGCCGAGGTCGTGCTCCTGCCCGGCGAGGAGGACAGGGCGATCTGGGCGTACTTCGGGTCGCTGGCCTTCCCCGACGAGCTGCGGGTGACGCAGGTGCTCAACACCCTCGCCTACGCCGACCGTCCCCTTTCGACGGCCGCGCTCGAGCCGTCGGTCGAGCTTTCCCGGTCGCGGCTGGAAATGGTGCTCAAGGTGCTCGACGTCGACGGCGCAGTGCGGCGGGTCAAGGGCGGCTGGACGAGCACGGGCGAGAACTGGGAGTACGACCGCGGGCGGTACCAGCGCGTCGCCCAGGCACGGGACCGCGAGCAGGAAGCGATGCTCGGCTACCTCGCCACCAAGGGGTGCCGGATGGAATACCTGCGGCGGCAGCTCGACGACCCCGAAGCGGCGCCGTGCGGGCGGTGCGACAACTGCACCGGTCAGCACTGGGACACGACGGTCGCCGACGAGGTCGTCGACGCGACACGGGAACGCCTGCAGCGGCCCGGCGTCGAGGTCGCGCCCCGGAAGCAGTGGCCGACCGGGATGTCCTCTTTGGACGTTCCGGTGTCGGGCCGGATCTCGGCCGACGACCAGGCCGAGCCGGGCCAGGTGCTCGGGCGGCTCACCGACGTCGGCTGGGGCAACCGGCTGCGGGACCTGGTCGGGCCACAGGCCCGCGACGCCGAGGTGCCCGACTCGGTGTTCAAGGCCTGCGTCCAGGTGCTCGCCGGGTGGCAGTGGGCACAACGGCCGGTGGCGGTGGTGGCGGTTCCGTCGTCGACCCGGCCACAGCTGGTGTACAGCCTCGCGACGCGGCTGGCCGAGATCGGCAGGCTCGACTTCCTCGGCGCCCTCGACGCGGAGGGCCCGCCACCCCGGCAGGCCAACAGCGCGCAGCGGCTGGCCGATCTGTGGCGGCGGATGAGCATGCCCGCCGACCTGGCGGCATCGCTGCCGTCCGGGCCGGTGCTGCTGGTGGACGACGTCATCGACACGGGCTGGACGATGACGCTCGCCGCACGCCTGCTGCGGCGGGCCGGGGCGCCCGCGGTGCTGCCGTTCGCGTTGGCCAGTACGGCCTGAAGGAAGGAGGCGCTGCCGGAAACGCGGGGCGGCGAGCTGCGGTAAACCCTTCGTCGCCGGCCGGTCACCCTCGCTACGCTGCGAGTTTCCGCGACCGAGCCGAAGGAGGGACACCGTGCAGACCGCCGACGTTACCGAGGAGCTGGCGCGCCGCGTGGTGGCCGCCGCCGGCCGGGCGCTGGACGTCGAGCTGACGCCCGAGCAGGCGCTGATCCAGGCGTCGCCGCGCGAAGGCGTCGACTACCAGGGCAACCTGGCGATGAGCCTGGGCAAGCGGCTCGGCCGTCCGCCGCGGGAGGTCGCGGCGCTGATCGCCGGCGCACTGGAACTCGGTGACATCGCCGGGGCACCCGAGATCGCCGGGCCGGGATTCCTGAACTTCGTGCTGCGCAAGGAATGGCTCGAAGCACGCATCGCCGGGCTGCTCGGCGACCCGCGGCTCGGCGTGCCAGAAACCCCGCGGCCGCGGCGGATCGCGCTCGACTACAGCAGCCCGAACGTCGCCAAGGAGATGCACGCCGGGCACCTGCGCACGACGGTGATCGGCGACGCGCTCGCCCGCCTGCTGCGGTTCGCGGGACACGAAGTCCTGCCGCACAACCACCTCGGTGACTGGGGCACGCCGTTCGGCATGCTCATCGAGCATCTCGCCGACGTCCCGGCCGGGCAGCGCGCCATCGCCGACCTCGACGCTTTCTACCGTGCAGCACGGCAGAAGTTCGACAGCGACGAAGCGTTCGCGACGCGGGCGCGGGAACGTGTCGTCCTGCTGCAGAGCGGCGACGAAGAAACCCTGGCCGTCTGGCGGGAGCTGGTGGCCGAGTCGACGCGGCACTTCAACGCCGTCTACGACCTGCTCGGGGTTTCCTTGACGGACAAGGACATCTACGGCGAAAGCTTCTACAACCCGTACCTCGCCGCGGTGGTCGAAGACCTCGAAAAGGCCGGGCTGACCGAGGTCAGCGACGGCGCCGTCTGCGTCTTCCCCGAAGGCTTCCGCAACCGTGATGGTGACCGGCTGCCGCTGATCGTCCGCAAGCGCGACGGCGGTTACGGGTATGCCGCGACCGACCTGGCAACGGTCCGGTACTGGACGGCCGAGCGCGGCGCCACCGACCTGCTCTACGTCGTCGGCGCGCCGCAGGCCCAGCACTTCGCGATGCTGTTCGCCGTCTGCCGGGCCGCGGGCTGGCTGACCGGGCACGCCGAGCACATCGCCTTCGGCACGGTGCTGGGCGCCGACGGCAAGACCATGCGGACCCGGGCCGGCGAGACGGTCAAGCTGGCGGACCTGCTCACCGAAGCCGTGGACCAGGCCGCCGCGGTCGTCGCCGAACGCAGTGAACTCGACTCCGCGGGGCAGGCGGAGGTCGCGCGGGCGGTGGGCATCGGCGCGGTCAAGTACGCGGACCTGTCCGGCGACCGGGAGCGCGACTACGTCTTCGCCTGGGACCGGATGCTGGCCAAGGAAGGCAACACTTCGGTGTACCTGCAGTACGCGCACGCGCGGACGCAGTCGCTCCTGCGGAAGGCGGGCGGTCAGCCCGGCGGTACGCAGATCCTTCTCGACGCTCCGGCGGAACGCGCTTTGGCGCTGAAGCTGTTGAGGTTCGGCGAAGCGCTGAAGGCGGCAACGGACGGCTATGCGCCGCACAAGCTCTGTACGTACCTGTACGAGACCGCGGTGACGTTCTCGCGGTTCTTCGAGGAATGCCCGGTGCTGAAGGCAGCTTCGCCCGAGCTGCGCGCGTCGCGGCTGAGGTTGACGACGCTGACCGCGCGGACGCTCGCGCTCGGGCTCTCGCTGCTGGGCATCGAAGCGCCCGAACGGCTTTAGCGGGCGGCCAGCAGCGCCACCAGCTCGCCGGCCAGCGTGCGGCCGACCGGTTCGCGGGTGGCGAGGAGCCGGTACCAGAGGGTGCCGAACACGACGTCGATCACCGTGCCGGGCGCGACGCCCGCGGGCAGTTCGCCGCGCTCGCCGGCGCGGTCGACGATGCGGCCCAGCGCGTCGCGACGGCGCAGGAGGAAGTCCTCGCGGAACCGCTTGCCGAACTCCGGGTCGATCTGCGCCTGCGCCATCAGCGCGCGGAGCGTGTCCGCGACGTCGGCCTTCTCGCCCAGCTCGAACGTGTCGCTCAGGAAGCGCGTCAGGTCGGCGCGGAAGGAACCCTCGTCGGGGATCGGGATCTTGAGGTCCGCCTTCGTCGCGAGCGCGTCGAGCAGGACGTCGGCCTTCGACGGCCACCAGCGGTAGATCGTCTGCTTGCCGACGCCCGAGCGGGCGGCGATGCCTTCGACGGTCAGCGCGCCGTAGCCGGACTCCGCGACCAGGTCGAGCGTGGCGGCGAGGATCGCCAGCCGGCTCTGCTCGCTGCGTTTGCGGCCGGGGCGGGACTGGTCGGTCATGGGATCCGATGGTAGCTTGGATTTCGAAACGAGACGTACCGGTTCGAAATGAGGAACAACATGAGCATCGCTCTCGTGGCCGGCGGCACTTCGGGCATCGGCCTGGCGACCGCGCGGCGGCTGCACCGCCAGGGCTACGACGTCCACGTCACCGGGCGGGACAAGGAACGCCTCGACGACGTCGCGGCGAGCGACCCGCAGCTGCGCGGGCACCAGGCCGACGGCGGCGACGCCGCGGCGATGGCCGCGCTGGCCGAGTCGCTCGGGACGGTCGACGTGCTCGTGGTGAGCCTGTCGGGCACCGAAGGCATGGGGCCGATCGGGTCGCTGGACCTCGGCATGCTGCGCCGGGCGTTCGACGCGAAGTTCTGGGCGCACCTGACGACGATCCAGGCGGTGCTGCCACACCTGGCCGCGGACGGCTCGATCACGCTGCTCAGCGCGATCACCGCCCGGGCGGCCATGCCCGGCACGGCCGGCATCGGCGCCCTGAACGCGGCGATCGAAGCGCTGGTCAAGCCGCTGGCGGTCGAGCTGGCCCCGCGACGGGTCAACGCGGTCTCGCCGGGCGTCGTGGACACGGCGTGGTGGAACGGCTTCCCGGACGAGATGCGGGAAGGGTTCTTCGCCCAGACGGCGGCGTCGATCCCGACCCGCCGAGTGGCGACGGCGGACGACGTGGCCGAAGTCGTGGCCCTGGCGGCAACCAACCGCAACCTGACGGGAACGGTCCTGGAAGCCGACGGCGGAGCCAGGCTGGTCTCGCTGGGCTGAGGGGCATCACGCGTGATCCAGCGGGCATCACTCGTGATTGAAGGGGCATCACGGGTGATGGGGAGGACGACACGGTGATGCCCGGCCGGACGCCGGCCGGTCAGGAACCGGCCGGCGTTCCTGGGTGAAGCACTAGTTGCTGAGGCAACGCCACTGCATGAACCAGGCCCAGCTGCCGTCTCCGCGCGGGAAGCCCCCGAGCTGCACGGGCTGGGTCTCGCGGGCCCGGAACTTGTACAGCTCGAAGCACCGCTTGTCAGCCCGGGGCTTCGATTCCGCTGCCGCGGCGTTCCACTCGGGCCGCTGCGGGGACCGGGAACTGAGTTCGACGTCGAACTGAGCGGAGTCGGCGCTCGCGGGCGTCGTCCCGAGCGCGACGCCGGTGCCCGCAGCCAGAACGAGCGCCAGTGCGGTCATCCGGACGGTCCTGCCGATTTTCGTGTGCACAGCCACCTTCAATGATGAGGTTGTCAATGTGCCGTCACGATGGCGCGGCGAAGGCAGCTTGCGCTACGGATCACGTCGTTTTCCGGGTTTTGCGAACGTCGTTTCCGCGATCGCCGGGCTAGCGGCGCAGCGGGACCAGGTCGTCGGCGTGGACGACCTCTCGGCGGTGCTCCTCCGGGAGTTCCGGGGTCGAGTGGCCGATCAGGTCCGGGAGTTCCGTGGCGTCGAACGCCACCACTCCGCGGGCCACCGGGCGGTCCTTCGCATCCACCAGGTCGACCACGTCGCCTGCCTGGAAGTCGCCTTCCACGCCCGTGATGCCCGCCGCCAGCAGGGAGCGGCGGCGGCGGACCACCGCCGTCACCGCTCCGTCGTCGAGGCGGAGCCTGCCCGTCGTGTCCGCCGCGTAGCCCAGCCAGAACCGGCGGGCCGACAGGCGCGTGTCCGCCGGGGCGAACGCCGTTCCCGGGGACGCCGACGTCAGCGCCGCCGAGGCCTCCGAGGCCGCCGCCAGCAGGACCGGGATGCCCGCGCCCGCCGCCGTGCGGGCGGCCGCCAGCTTCGAGACCATTCCGCCCGTGCCCAGGCCCGAGCTGGACATGCCGACCGAGATTCCGTCCACATCGGACTCCGAGAGGACCTCGGTGAGCTTGCGGGTCGCGCCGTGGCGCGGGTCTCCGTCGTACAGGCCGTCCACATCGGACAGCAGGACCAGCGCGTCCGCGCCGATCAGGTGGGCCACCAGTGCCGCCAAGCGGTCGTTGTCGCCGAAGCGGATCTCCTCGGTCGCCACCGTGTCGTTCTCGTTGACCACCGGGACCGCGCCCAGGGCCAGCAGCCGGGAGAACGTCCGCTGCGCGTTCCGGTAGTGCGAACGGCGGACGACGTCGTCGGACGTCAGCAGGACCTGCCCGACCGTCAGCGAGTACCGCCCGAACGACTCCGCGTACGCGTGCGCCAGCGCCAGCTGGCCGACGCTCGCCGCCGCCTGCTGGGTGGCCAGGTCACGCGGCCGCTTGCCGAGGGACAGCGGCGCCAGTCCCGCGCCGATCGCGCCCGAGGACACCAGGACGATCTGCGTGTCGCGGGCGACGCGCTCGGCGATCGCGTCGACCAGCGCGTCCAGCCGGGCCACGTCGAGGCCGCTGCCCGCCGTGGTCAGCGCCGACGAGCCGACCTTGACCACCAGGCGCCGCGCCGCGGCGATGGCCTGCCGGGTGCCGCTCACTCGTCGGCGTCCAGGTCGTCGCCGGACTCACCGGACCGCCGGATCCGGCGGGCTTCCTTGCGCTCGGTCGCGCTGATGCGGTCGTTGCGCTCCAGCCGGACGTCGGTGCCGCGCCCGGACAGGTGCATCGCGACGCTCGGCGTCGACGGCGCCCACTCGAACTGGACGTCGCCGATCGTGACCGGGCTGCCGGGCTGCGCGCCGAGCTTGGCCAGCTCGTCCTCGACGCCGAGGCGGTTGAGCCGGTCGGCGAGGTAGCCGACCGCCTCGTCGTTGCCGAAGTCGGTCTGGCGGATCCAGCGCTCCGGGCGGGCGCCGCGGACGATGAACGCGCCCTCCTCTTCGGGGTCGACCTCGACGGTGAAGCCGGTGTCGTCGACGGCCGCGGGCCGCAGGACGATCTTCTCCGGCTCCAGCACCGGCTGCGCCTCGCGGTACTTCTCGACGATCGCCGCGAGGGCGAAGGTCAGCTCCCGCAGGCCCTTGCGCGACGCCGTCGAGACCTCGAACACCTGCAGGCCGCGTGCTTCGAACTCCGGCCGGACGAACTCGGCGAGCTCGGCCGCCTCCGGGATGTCGATCTTGTTGAGGACGACGACCCGTGGCCGCTCCTCCAGCTTGCCGCCGAGGCCCGGCGTGTACTTGGCCAGTTCCGCTTCCAGAGCGTCCACATCGGACAGCGGATCGCGGCCGGGTTCGAGCGTCGCGCAGTCGACGACGTGCACCAGCACCGCGCAGCGCTCGATGTGCCGCAGGAAGTCCAGGCCGAGGCCCTTGCCTTCGGACGCGCCGGGGATCAGGCCGGGCACGTCGGCCATCGTGAACACCGTGTCGCCGCCGGTGATGACGCCGAGGTTCGGCACCAGCGTGGTGAACGGGTAGTCGGCGATCTTCGGCTTGGCCGCGGACAGCACCGAGATCAGCGACGACTTGCCCGCGGACGGGAACCCGAGGAGGCCGACGTCGGCGACCGAGCGCAGCTCCAGGACGAGGTTGCGGGACTCGCCCGGTTCCCCCAGCAGCGCGAACCCGGGCGCCTTGCGGGCCTTGGACGCCAGCGCGGCGTTGCCGAGGCCGCCGCGGCCGCCCTGGGCGGCGACGAACGTGGTGCCCGGCCCGATCAGGTCGGCGACCAGCTCACCGTCCTCGGTGAACACGACGGTGCCGGACGGCACCTTCATCACCAGCGTCTCCCCCGCCGCGCCCGCGCGGTTGCCGCCCTGGCCCATCTTGCCGTTGCCGGCCTTGGCGTGCGGGCGGAAGTGGAAGTCCAGCAGGGTGTGCACGTTCGGGTCGACGACCAGCAGGACGTCGCCGCCGTTGCCGCCGTTGCCGCCGTCCGGGCCGCCGAGGGGCTTGAACTTCTCGCGGTGCACCGAGGCACAGCCGTTGCCCCCGTCACCGGCGGTCAGGTGGATGACCGCGCGGTCCACGAACCGGGACGCCATGACATTGCCTCACTTCACTCGCGGAAAGGTTTCGAACAAAACAAACGAGGGGTGGCACCGGATATTCCGGCCCCACCCCTCGTCAGAGGTCTAACTCGAAGCCGAAACTCAGGCCTCGACTGGCACGATGTTGACCGTCTTGCGGCCGCGCTTCTCGCCGAACTTGACCGCGCCGGCGGCCAGGGCGAACAGCGTGTCGTCGCCGCCACGGCCGACGTTCACGCCGGGGTGGAACTTGGTGCCGCGCTGGCGGATCAGGATCTCGCCCGCGTTGACTTCCTGGCCGCCGTAGCGCTTGACGCCGAGGCGCTGCGCGTTCGAGTCACGACCGTTGCGGGAGCTGGACGCACCCTTCTTGTGAGCCATAGCTCAATCCTCTTTCTGAAGCGAAGATCCGGAGCAGAACTACTTGGAGATGGCGGTGACCTCGACGCGGGTCAGCTTCTGCCGGTGACCCTGGCGCTTGTGGTAGCCCGTCTTGTTCTTGAACTTGTGGATCCGGATCTTCGGACCCTTGGTCTGCTCGACGACCTTGCCGGTGACCGAGACCTTCGCCAACGCGTCGGCGTCCGTGGTGACCTCGCCACCGTCCACGAACAGCACGGCGGGGAAGGTGTGCTCGGTGCCCGGCTCGCCCTCGAGCTTCTCGACCTCGACGACGTCGCCGACGGCCACCTTGTACTGCTTGCCGCCGGTCTTGACGATCGCGTACGCCGACACGGAAGTCTCCTGCATTACTCGACAATGGGTGGGGGCTCGCGCGACCGGCCCACCTGGTGGAAACGGCGGTCCAGGACTCGCGCAGGCGACCTGCTCTGGTGGCAGGCCGTACTACAGGTTACGTGGGGTGCCCCGGTGCGTTACCACCGGGGTCCCCTAGTTGGTCAACAGCTCTGTGTTCAGTTGCTCTGGTCCGAGGCGTGCACCGGCGGGCCCGCCGGGCGCGACGCCGCCCGGCGCGGACGGCGCCGGGTGGAGCGCACGGCCGGTTCGGGCACGCTGACCTCGGGTTCGGCGACCGGTTCCCCGGCCGCCGACGACGTGACCGGCTCTTCAGCCGGTTCCGGGGCCGGGGACTGCTCGACCGCCGGCTCCTCGTCCTGCGGCACCGGCAGCTCGTCCGCTTCGGTCGTCACCGGCGTGCCGGCGACCTCCTGGGCGGGCTCGGCGGGCGGTTCGGCCGTCACCGGAGTCTCGTCCGCCTCCGTGGTCGCCGGGACGTCCGCGATCTCCTTGGCAGGCTCCGGGACGTGCCCGTTGCCGTTCAGCGGGCCGTGGTCGTGCTCCTTGGCGGCCTTGGAGGCGTTCGCCATCGCCGCCACCGCCGACGCGATCGACTCGCGCTTCTCCGGCGGCGGCACCGCGTGCACCTCGGCCTTGGCGGCTTCGGCCTGCTCCTTGGCGGCCTCCTCGCCCTTGCCGCCGCGGCCCCGCGACCGGCGGGAGCTCTTCTCCCCGCCGCCGCCACCGCCACCGTTGCCGTTGCCGTTCCCGCCGTGGGAGTGCGAGCCGCCGCCGGTGCGCTGCAGCTCGGTCGAGACGAGCACGCCCCGGCCCTTGCAGTGCTCGCACGGCGTCGAGAACGCCTCCAGCAGGCCCGTGCCGATCTTCTTGCGGGTCATCTGCACCAGGCCGAGCGAGGTGACCTCGGCGACCTGGTGGCGGGTGCGGTCGCGGCCGAGGCACTCGGTGAGGCGGCGCAGCACCAGCTCGCGGTTGGACTCGAGCACCATGTCGATGAAGTCGATCACGATGATGCCGCCGATGTCCCGCAGCCGGAGCTGGCGGACGATCTCCTCCGCCGACTCCAGGTTGTTGCGGGTCACCGTCTCCTCGAGGTTGCCACCCGATCCGGTGAACTTGCCGGTGTTGACGTCGATCACCGTCATCGCCTCGGTGCGGTCGATGACCAGGTAGCCGCCGCTGGGCAGCCAGACCTTGCGGTCGAGCGCCTTGGTGATCTGCTCGTCGATCCGGTGGTCGGCGAACGCGTTGCCGGTGCCGGTGTAGCGCTTGAGCCGGTCGGTCAGGTCCGGCGCGACGTGCCGGACGTAGGCCTCGATCGTCTCCCACGCCTTGTCGCCCTGGACCTCGAGCTTGGCGAAGTCCTCGGTGAACAGGTCACGCACGACCTTGACCAGCAGGTCCGGCTCTTCGTAGAGCATGGTCGGCGCGCCGCCCTTGCGGTTCGCGCCCGCCTCGGCCTTCTCCTTGATGACGTCCCACTGGGCCTTCAGCCGGTCGACGTCGCGGGCCAGCTCCTCCTCGCTGATGCCCTCGGAGGCGGTGCGGATGATGACGCCCGCGTCCTCCGGGACGATCCGCTTGAGGATGTCCTTGAGCCGGCGGCGCTCGTTCTCCGGCAGCTTGCGGGAGATGCCGGTGGCGCCGCCCGCGGGCACGTAGACCAGGAAGCGGCCGGGCAGCGAGATCTGGGTGGTCAGCCGGGCGCCCTTGTGCCCGACCGGGTCCTTGGTGACCTGGACCAGCACCGAGTCGCCGGTGGACAGCGCCTGCTCGATCTTGCGGGCCTTGCCCTCCAGGCCGGCGGCGTCCCAGTCGACCTCGCCGGCGTAGAGCACGGCGTTGCGGCCGCGGCCAATGTCGATGAACGCGGCCTCCATGCTCGGCAGCACGTTCTGGACGCGGCCCAGGTAGACGTTGCCGACGATCGAGCCGGAGCCCGACTGCGTCACGAAGTGCTCGACGAGGACGCCGTCCTCCAGCACCGCGATCTGCGTCGAGTCGCCGTGCTCGGCGACGACCATCGTGCGCTCGACCGACTCGCGGCGGGCCAGGAACTCGGCCTCGGACAGGATCGGGGCACGGCGGCGGCCCGCCTCGCGGCCGTCGCGGCGGCGCTGGCGCTTGGCCTCCAGCCGGGTCGAGCCGCGGACGCTGCGGACCTCGTCGCGCGCCGGGCGCTCGGCCTCGGTCTTGGCCTGGCGGACGTGCGTGACGGTGTTGGGCGGATCGTCGGTGCTCTCGGCCTCGTCGCCGTCCGAGCCCTTGCGGCGACGACGGCGGCGGCGACGGCGGCTGCCGCCCTCGCTCTCGTCGGTGTCGCTCTCGGCCTCGGTCTCCGCGGCGGCTTCCTCGGCCTCTTCGGTGTCCGCTTCGGGCTTTTCGTCCCCGTTGCGGCCCTTGCGGCGCGGCTCCTCGGCCTGCTCGTCCTCGGTCTCGGCGGTCTCGTCGCCGCCCTCGGCGCCCTTGCCCCGGCCCCGGCCGCGACGGCCCCGGCGGCGGCGACGGCGGCTGCCGCCGTCCTCGCCGTCGTCCTCGGCGACCGGCGTGGTGTCTTCGGTCTCCTCCTCCGCCGCCTCGGGCTCCGGGCGGAGCTCCGGTTCGGCGAACGGGTCGGCCGGACGGCGGGCAGGCTTCACCGCGGGCTCGACCGGCTCCGGCGGCAGGAAGACCGGCGACGGCGCGGCGAACACCGGCAGGTGCGCGCGGGTCTTCTGCCGGGGGCGCGGCTTCTCGGCCTCGGCGACCGGCACCTCGGGCACCGGCGGGAGATCGGGCTGCGGCTCCTCGGCGGCCGGAACCGGCTGGTCGGCGGCTTCCTGAGGGGCTTCGGCCGCCTGCTCACCCTCGGCCGGGGCGAAGGCCCCGGCCACCTTGAGCGCGACGTCCCTGGTCACGCTCGACTGCGCGCTGCGGACGCTTTCGCCCAGCTCGGCCAGCTTCGCGAGGACGTCCCGGCTGTGCGACTCGAGCAGCTTGGCCAGCGCGTGCACCCGGATCCGGGCAGGCAGGTCGGCCAGCGGGCCGCTCGCGGGTGTGGCGGGATTCCCGCCGGTGTGCTCGGCGGGTGTTTCCGCGTTCGACATGTGGCACCTTCCGCCCCCGGGCGCGTCTGCCGGTGCACACCGGCAGGGACGCGGCCGCGCAGGGGCCCCTTTCTGTTCGTTCCGCCGTGGTGGTCACCAGCGGCGGGAATCCTTGCCCGACGACCGGGCGCCGCACCACCGCTTCCGGCGGCGCGCAACCCGGTCAAAGGTCTGCTCGGCGGCGTACGCGAGGCACTCGCGGCCCCCGGGCCGCCCGCCACGTCGTCCAGCCACCCGGTTCGCGGGCGGCGACGCGTCGCGGGAGTTCACGCACATCACCGGGCCCCCACGCCACAGGCAGCACCTCTCACGTGCGCCCCGCGGCCCAGCGGCCACCCCGAGTATCCCACACCGGGTGACTGCTCCGGTGTACTCGGTACCTACGCGCAGGCTGTCCGGGCGCGCCGCACCACCCGGGAGGGCCACCGGCCGGGCGAACTTGGCCGTAGCGCTTGTCCGCCGGGCACCGGGTGGCTACCGTGCGCCTCGGGGTGGCCGGGAGCTCGCGCGCCGGCCCCCGCGGTTCCTGCATTCCGGTGGGAGGTCCGGTGTCCCTGCTGGCGCGGCCGCTGCGGGCGGTCGTGGGCGTCGTCCTGGCGTTTTCGGGATGCGTCGCCGCCGGTCCGGCGGCGGCCGAGGAGCCTGCCTGCGGCCACGGCCGGGCCCTGCGCTACGTCGTCGCAGTCGACCGCGGCACCGCCGAGCCCGCGGCGCGGCGGCAGATCACCGAAGCCTGCGGCGCGACCACGGTGTACTACCCCCAGATCGCGGTGGCCGTCGCCACGTCCGGCGACCCGCGCTTCGGCGAGCTGATGGGCCTCGACCGGGCGTTCAGCGCCCAGGCCGAGCGGCTGGCCGCCCAGCGCGCCACGGAAACGGCCAGGCCCCAGCCCGCGCGGGCGGTCCTGCCGCCGACGGACCCCGACCGCGTCCCCACCGCGGACCTCGGCGCACGGCAGTGGGACATGCAGATGATCCACGCGGACCGCGCCCGTGCCCTGTCGGGCGGCAGCCGCGACGTCGTCGTCGGCGTGCTCGACTCCGGCATCGACCCGGACCATCCCGACCTGAGCGCGGCACTCGACCGCGACGACTCGGCAGGCTGCCTGACCGGCGCCCCGGACCGCTCGGCGGCGGCGTGGGCCCCGACGACGTCGGTGCACGGCACGCACGTCGCGGGCATCATCGCGGCCGCCGACGACGGGCACGGCGTGACAGGTGTGGCGCCCGGGGTGCGGGTGGCGTCGGTGAAGGTGATCGACGACCGCGGCTACGCCGACCCCGAAGCCGCGGTGTGCGGCCTGATGTGGGCGGCCGCGCGGCACATGCGGCTGACGAACAGCAGCTTCTTCGTCAACCCGTGGACGTTGTCGTGCATCCGCGGCAACGACCGCGGCGTGGTGCACGAAGTGCTGGCCCGTGCCGTGGAGTACAGCACGTCGGCGGGCACCCTGAACGTCGCGGCGGCGACGAACGAGGCCGTGGACCTGACCCCGTCGGCACGGTCCGGCTCGCCCGGCGCGGGCACCGGCTGCGAGGCGCTGCCCGCGGCGCTGCGGGACGTCGTCGCGGTGTCGGCCGTCGGGGCCGACCGCGTCAAGGCGGGCTACAGCTCGTACGGGCTGGGCGTGATCGACGTCACGGCCCCCGGCGGCGAGCAGGGCGACTGCGTGCTGTCGACGGTTCCGGGCGGGTACGCGCCGCTGTGCGGCACGTCGATGGCCGCCCCGCACGTCACCGGCGTGCTGGCGCTGCTGGCGTCGCAGGCGGAGAACGCCGGGCCGCGGCAGCTGCGCCGGACCCTCGACCGGCAGGCCATGCCGATGCCGTGTCCCGCCGACTACGACCTCACCGGCGACGGGCTGCAGGACGCCTACTGCGCGGGGTACGAGGGGTACAACGGGTTCTACGGGCACGGGATGGTCGACGCGCTGGCCGCCGTCGCCCCGCGGGACGGGCGACCCGATCCGGCCCGGTGAGCCGTCCGGCCGGTGACGGGACCCGGAACTCGCGTGATTGAGCACGGAACTCACGTGACTGGGCACGGAACTCACGTGACTGGACACGGAACTCACGTGACTGGGCGGGCATCTCACGTGACTGGGCGGGCATCACGCGTGATTGGCGGGGCATCACGTCAGGAGGAGTTTCGCGATGCGGCGCGTCGAGGCCCACAGGCCCACCGCGCCCAGGGCCAGCAGGTACGCGAGGTTGACCAGCATGCTGCCGGACAGGATGCCGGTCGCCAGGCCGCGCATCAGCTCGATCGCGTGGTACAGCGGGAGGCAGCGGACCACCCACTGCAGCGGCTCGGAGTACACCGACAGCGGGAAGAACGTCGTCGCGAAGAGGAACATCGGGGTCAGCACCAGCTGGATGTAGTCGAACTGGGCCGTCGAGCGCAGGAACGTCACCAGTGCCATGCCGATCGCCGAGAACGCCAGCCCCACCAGCAGGACCGCCGGGATCATCAGCAGCGCCCACCACGACGCCAGCAGTCCCATCGCCGCCGCGACCACCAGGAACGCCACCGCGTAGAGGCCGCCGCGGGTCATCGCCCAGCCGATTTCGCCCATGGCCACGTCCAGCGGGCCGATCGGGGTGGCCAGCATCGCGTCGTACAGCTTGGCGTAGCGCAGCTTGAAGAACAGATTGTAGGTCGCCTCGAAGATGGCGCCGTTCATCGCCGACGTCGCCAGCAGCGCCGGGGCCACGAACGCGACGTAGCTCATCGGGCGGCCGTCGGGGCCGGCCACCTCCGTGACCAGCCTGCCGAACCCGAGCTGGAACGCCAGCAGGTACAGCAGGGGTTCGGCCGCGCCGGACAGCAGGATCAGCCGGTTGCCGGCGTACACCATGACCGCCCGCTCGACGAGCGTGCGCGCGCGGCCCGCGTACAGCCCGGGCGGCAGGACCCGCAGCAGCAGCCCGACGCGCCGCGGCGGGGCTTGGACGCTCACCATCAGACCACCAGCCTCCGGTAGAAGGCCCGGTGCGCCAGCACCCACCCGGCCGCGAACAGCGCCGCCAGCACCGCGAAGTGGCCGAGCATCGCCCAGCCGCCGACCCCGCCGACACTCACGCCGCGGGCCAGCTGCGTCCCGTGCCACAGCGGGGAAATCCAGGCCAGCCAGCGGATCACGGCGGGCAGCTGGGAGATCGGGAAGAACGTGCCGGAGAACAGCGTCATCGGCATCAGCACGAAGCGGAAGATCAGGCCGAACCGCTGGCCCTCGTCGAACGTCCGCGCGGCGAACGCGGCCATCGGCGTGGTGCAGGCGAGCCCGGTGACCGTGCCCGCGACGATCACCAGCAGCACCCCCGGCCCGGTCCAGGCGCCGAAGAACAGCGCGACGAACGCGTAGATCGCGCCCGCCAGGGTCAGCCGGATGGCCGACCAGATCAGGTGACCGCCGAACACCTGGCCCGGCGACACCGGCGTGGCGGTGACGGCGAGGTAGTCCTTCTGCCACTTGAAGCCGGAGAGGACGGGATAGCTCGACTCGCCGACCGCCTGCTGCGCGGCACCGGCCGCGAGCAGCGCGGGCGCGATGTACTGCAGGTAGGACAGGCCGCCGGTGACCGCGCCGGGCCGGACCTGCGAGCCGAACCCGAGGCCCATCGCGGCGAGGAAGAGCACCGGCTGCAGGCCGGTGGAGTACAAAGTGGACAGCCAGTGGCGGCGGTACCAGGTCCAGTACCCCTCGACGCGCAGCCAGGCGCCGTGCCACTTGCCGACGACGCGGCCGGTGGAAGCCACGGTGGTCACGGGCACCTCCCGGGCCGCAGTGTCCTGAATGACTCATTCAGGTCCCGGGAGGTCCTGAACGAGTCATTCAGGACAGCGGAGCCGGGCGCGCAGGCGAGCAACATTCCCATCAGTCCACCAACGTCCGGCCGGTCAGCCGGAGGAACACGTCCTCCAGGGAACTGCGCCGCACCAGGCTCGACAGCGGCCGCACCCCGCGGGAATGCGCCCGCTCCAAGGTGTCCTCGCCGTCGTCGCTGTAGAGCAGGACCCGGTCCGGGAGCACCTCCACCCGGGACGCGAGCCCCTCGACCTGCTGGGCCGCCGCCACCTGCTCCCCCGACGCGAACCGCAGCTCGACCACCTCGCGCGTCGAGTAGCGGCTGATCAGCTCCGCCGGGGACCCCTCCGCCGCGATGCGGCCGTGGTCCATGACCACCAGCCTGTCGCACAGCTGCTCCGCTTCGTCCATGTAGTGCGTGGTGACGATCAGCGTCGTGCCCTGGGCCTTGAGCCGGAACAGCCGGTCCCACAGCAGGTGGCGGGCCTGCGGGTCGAGGCCCGTCGTCGGCTCGTCGAGCAGGAGCAGCTCGGGATCGTTGACCAGCGAACGCGCGATCGTCAGCCGCCGCTTCATGCCGCCGGAGAGCGGGTCGACCTTGTCGTCGGCGCGATCACTCAGCTGGGCGAACTCCAGCAGCTCCGCGGCCTTCCGCCGGGCCGCCGCCCGCGACAGCCCGAAGTACCGGCCGTAGATCAGCAGGTTCTCCCGGACCGTCAGCTCGACGTCCAGGTTGTCCTGCTGCGGCACGACGCCGAGGCGCGCGCGGATCCGGGGCCCGGCGACCTCCGGGTCGAGGCCGAGCACGCGCAGATCGCCGTCGGTGCGGGGTGACACGCACGCGATCATCCGCATGGTCGACGACTTCCCGGCGCCGTTCGGGCCGAGGAAGCCGAACGCCTCCCCGCGCCGCACCTCCACGTCGATCCCGCGCACGGCCTCGAACTCGCCGAAACGCTTCACCAGGGCCTTGGCCTGCACCAGTGCCGGTTCCCGGTCCTCCGATTCGTCCACACTCCGCACCATAGGACCCGCCACCGACAAAAACCGAACCCTTTAGCCGCGAACCGTCACGACCAGCGTCCGCGTCACCCCGTTGACCGTCACCGACAGCCGCGCGGCACCCGGCCGCACCGCCGTCAGCACGCCGGTCGTGGGGTCGAACGCGATCGCGCCGCCCTCGACCTTCCACTCCGCGCTCACCGGGTACGCCACCGGCACCTCGCGTGTCCCCTGAAGCACCGAAGCGCGAACTTCGGCGCGCGTCCCGCGCACCATGCCGGCAGGTCCGGAAAGCACCAGCGAGTCGACGTTCGGCCGGGTCTTGAAGCGCACCGGCTGGGCCCGGTCCGCCGGGTCGGCACGCACCAGCGTCCAGCCGACGAAGCCGCCGTCGCCCGGTGCCGCCGCCGGCGCCTTGCCCGAGTTGCCGTTGACCAGGTACGGCACGCCGTCGACGCGCGACAGCGAGAACACCCCGGCGTGCGAGGCAATCGCGGCGGCGGGCTTGCCCGACGCCTGCTCGAACCCGGTGAGCCACTGGGTCAGCAGCGTGGCTTCCTTCCGGTCGCCGAGCTGCGAGTTCCCCGTCGGGCTCGGGTCCTGCACGGGGTGGTGCATGGCGACGACGACCCCGCGGACGGACCGGTCGGCCACCGCCGAGTCGAGCGCCGAGCGCAGCATCCGGACCTGGTCGAACCCGCCAGCGCGCAGCGTGCCGCGTGAGGAGTCCAGCAGCACCAGCCGGATGCCGTGCACGTCCAGGACCTGGTGCGTCACCCCGAAGGCGGCCTGGAAGTTCGCGAGGCCGTTGCCGCCCTCGGCCTCGTGGTTGCCCGGGACGTAGTACCAGGGCGCCTTGCCGTCGAGTTCCTCGGTGATCACCTGCCGCGCCAGCACGAAGTCGGGCGCCGTGCCGCGGTCGACGAAGTCGCCGTTGAGCAGCACCAGATCGGGTTTCGCCGCCACGGCTTCGCGCAGCGCGCGCCGGGCCTGGGCGACCAGCGGGCCCGCCGGGTCGTCCGCGGTGAACTGGGCGTCGCTGACGACCGCGACGCGCAGGCCGCCCGCCGGAACGCCGCCGGTGACCAGCGCCGGGTCGCGCGGGGCCGGGTCGGCGGGCACGGCCGTCACCGGCGCCACCTCGAACGTCAGGTCGTCGAACACCAGCCTGCCCTCGTACTGCTGGTCCGGCACGTTCTCGACGGCGTAGAAGCGGGACAGGCGCTGGCCGGACGGCAGCCCGGCCGGGACCGCCGCGGTGACGTACCGCCAGCCCGTCCAGTCGACGCTGAGCGCAAGGTCCACAATGGACGCGACGTTGGCCGCGTCGCGCAGTTCCGCCCGCAGCCACGCGCCCTTGCCGTCGCCGTTCACCCACAGCCCGATCTTCCGGGTGCCCGCCGGGACCGCCAGCGGCGACGACGGCGTCACGTACGCCGCGCGCGTCGCGGTGGTGCCGGTCAGCCGGTAGTCCAGCGCGAGGCCCTGGCCACCGTCCCGGCCCGGTGCCGCCGCCAGCGCGGCCCCGACGACCGCCGGGTACACCGTGGCCGACCAGCCTGCCGGGCCGTCCAGCGGGGCCGCCACCTGCGCGACGGTGCCTGCCGATGCCGCCAGATGCGTGGTCAGGCCCGCGGCCGAGGCGGTGATCGCGGTCGCGCCGGACGCGGTCAGCGCGGTGACCGCGAACCCGTCGCCAGAGGGCTCGACGCGCACCACCGAGTGGTCGTAGTCCAGCTTGACGTCGTCGGGCTCCAGCCAGGTGCCGTATCCGTCGGCGTCGTAGCCGAAGACCTTGAACGTGCCGGTCGCGCCCGCGCCCGACAGCGCGACCTGCTCGGTGCTCGTGCCCAGCCGGACCGGCTTGCCCAGCACCGACAGCGTCGTCTTCCCGGTCGCGCGGCCGGCCCGGGCCAGGACGTCGACGCCGCCGGCACCGTGGCCGGTGACGACTCCGCGGGTCACCGTGGCGCGGCGGGGATCGGAGGTGCTCCAGCGTGGTTCGGCGGCCACCGCGGCACCCGTCTCGTCGTGGCCACCGGCGGCCAGGTGCCGGGTCAGGCCGGTCAGCACGCGCGTCGCGTCGCCGTCGGCCACCACCGGCGCCGGGGCGAAGCCGGTGAGCCTGCCGCTGCCAGGCACCGTCGTGAAGCCGATTCCGTTGGGCACCAGGCGTTCCCCGCCGTCGGACGGCGAGTTCCGGACGCTCGGCGCGGCTTCGCCCTCGTTGCGGGCCAGGAGCGTCGACGACCCGCCGCCGTCGAGGTTGATCGCGTCGTCGGCGCCGAGGCTCTTCAGGTGGCGTGCCAGTTCCAGCTCGGTCATGCCGCGGCTGTCGGCCTGCCGTCCGTCCACAGTGGCCAGCCACATCCGGCGGCCGTCGGCGGAGAAGCCGACCGCGGTCCGCGGGTGCATGGCGACGTTGTCGACCGGCTGCACGACGCCGTCGCGGACCAGGACTTCGTTGCCGCCCACCGCGACCGCGATCTTCCCGGCGTCCGTGCGCGGCGCGTAGGTGACGCCGACCGCGTCACCGGGCTTGAGTGCGGCGAGGGCGTCCGCACCGGCTTCGCGGGCCAGCAGCAGCGTCGTGCCCGCCGCGATCGGGCCGTCCGCGGGCGCGGGCCGGACCTGAGTGACGACGCCGTCGCGCAGCTCCACCTCGACGACGCGCTGGGCCCCGGCCACCGACGTCCGCCGGGCCGACGCGCCCCACAACGGCGTGTAGACGCCGATCGCGTCGGGGCCGAGGACGGGACTGTTGAAGTTCGTGGCCTTGACTGTGCCGCCGGGCAGCGTCACGGTGGCGTCGAGGAAGATCGAAGCGAGCCGGGCCCGGCCGTCCGCGGTGATCGACGCGGTGAGGTTGTGGCCGGCCGCGGGCGCGGTCTGCAGCTGCCCGCGGTCGATGCCGACGCCGATCGGCGCGCCGGTGGCGCTGATGTCGAAGAAGTCGCCGTTCACCCCGGCGACCGCGCCCGCCCGCGCGAGCTGCTGCGACAGCGGCGTGCGCGCGGAGACCGTGCCGGGGCTGAGGTAGGCAGGCCTGAGCACCGTGCTGCCGAGGTCGACGGTGAGGGTGTCGCCGCGGATCCACCCCGCCGGGTCGAACCGGTCGAACTGGGTGAGGTTCAGCCCGGGCGCGACCGCGGTGGTCGCACTGGCGGTGACGAGCCCGTCGCCGGGATCCGCCGCGGCGAAGGCCGGGCCTTCGTGCGCCGACGACGCGGCGGGCGCGGCCTCGACCGGTGGCGTGCCGAGCGGCGCGGCAAGCGGGTCGGCATGGGCGGGGACGACGACGAACGCCGTCGCGAGCAGCGCGACGAACGGGAGTGACTTCTTCACCAGGTACCCCAGTATCGAGTGAGAGCGAGCCGGACCAGCACAGCGCAGTGGCCCGGCCGGGGGAAGGCTTCCCGGTGAACGCCGCCTGAATGGTCTAGAACACCATCACGGCGTGAGGGGTGCGGCGAGGAGTGCCTTCGCGGCGTCGCCCTCGACGCGCGGCTCCGGGCCGGTCCGCTTCCACAGGCGCAGCAGCAGGTCGCGCGCGGGGGCTTCGACGCTCGCGGCGCCGTCGGCGGCCGGGCCCAGCGCGGGCGGCTCGCCAGGGTGGACGGTCCACGTGTCGCCGGTGTCGGTGGCGTGCAGGGTAACCGGCCCGGGCAGCTGCGGCACGGGGTGCCAGCGCGTCACGCGGGGCAGGAAGCTGCCGAGGACTTCGTCGACGCCGTCCGCGGCCACGGCCGGGCCGATCAGGTGACCGCCGCCGGCGTCGGCGAGGTGGACGGCGGTTTCGTGCACCTGGCGGCGGAACCAGAACGCCTTGATGCTCGCCGCGCCGGTGAACTGCCAGCAGGGGGCTTCCGGGTCCGCGGCACCGAGCACGTCGAGCAGGATCTGCGCGCTTTCGGCGTACCAGGACGTCAGGTCGGCGCCGGGTGCGGTTTCGAAGTTCTGGGGCTGCACTTCCCCGGTGGTGACGATGGTGGCGGCCCAGCGATGGACGTTCCCGAGGTGCGTGCCGAGGTCGGCGAGGGTCCAGTCGCCGCAGTCGGGCACGGGCGCGGCCGGGTCGCCGGTGCGCAGGGCGGCGGTGAACCCGGCGGTCAGCTCCGCCAGCACGGGCAGGTAGTCGCGGGCCGGGAACGGCATCGTCGTCATGGGTGCTCCCTGGGAGAACCGGGGCCGCGCGGGGTGCGCGGCCCCGGGGCCGGTCACAGGTCGGGGAACCAGAGCTTCAGCTCGCGCTCGGCCGACTCCGGCGAGTCCGAGCCGTGCACCAGGTTGTACTGGGTCTCCAGCGCGAAGTCGCCGCGGAGGGTGCCCGGGGTGGCCTTCTCGACCGGGTCGGTGCCGCCGGCGAGCTGGCGGAACGCGGCGATCGCGCGCGGCCCCTCGACGGCGATGGCGACCAGCGGGCCCGACGTGATGAACTCCAGCAGCTCGCCGAAGAACGAACGCTCCTTGTGCTCGGCGTAGTGCTCCTCGGCCAGTGCCTGCGGAACGGTCCGCAGCTCGAGGGCGGCGAGCTTGAGGCCCTTGCGCTCGATCCGCGAGATGACCTCGCCGACGAGGCCGCGCGCGACGCCATCGGGCTTGACCAGGACCAGCGTGCGTTCAGTCACGACGGTGCTTCTCCTTCTCCTGCTTTCGGGGGTCCGGGTGGCGAAGCCCCCGGCTCGGGGCGGAGCCCCGGATGTTGCTGTGCGTATCGGTGCGCGTGAGCGTAGCCGACCCCGTTCAGCGGCCCTGCGGGTGCAGCGTCTTCGACCACAGCGAGGCGCCCGTGGCGTCGCGCAGGTCCACGGTCAGGTCGCCGCTCGCGCCGTCGATGTTCAGCTCGCCGAAGTGCTGGAAGCCGTCGATCGGGGACGTGTTCGGCGACGGCGGGGCGTGCACGAACACCGCTTCCGGGCCGAACGTCGGGTCCAGGGCGTTGGGCCCGAACGCGCCGGCGTTCAGCGGCCCGGACACGAACTCCCAGAACGGGTCGAAGTCCTGGAACGCCGCCCGGTCGGGCGAATAGTGGTGCGCGGCCGTGTAGTGGACGTCGGCGGTCAGCCAGACGACGTTGCGCACGCGGCGCCGCTGGATCTCCCGCAGCACCCACGCCAGTTCGGTCTCGCGGCCGCCCGGCGCGCCCGGCCGGTTGTTCGCCACCGCCTCGATCGCGGTGCCGTCCGGGACGACCAGGCCCAGCGGCATGTCCGCCTGGACGATCTTCCACGTCGCCGTGCTGCGGCCCAGCGCGTCGGCCAGCCAGCGGGCCTGCGCGTCGCCGAGGATGTACCCGGGCTTGGTCTGGTCCGCGGTGTTGGCGTTGCGGTAGGTCCGCATGTCCAGCACGAAGATCTCGGCACGCGAGCCGTAGCGGAAACTGCGGTAGACCCGCCCGTCGACGGCCTGGTGCGGGTCGATCGGGTGCCACTCGTGGAACGCCTGGTACGCCCGCGGCGCGAGCACGTCGACGCGCTTCTCGGTGTAGGCCGGGTTGTCGAGGATCTTGCCCGGGTACCAGTTGTTCAGCACCTCGTGGTCCCACCAAGCGCGTCAACCAACTACACTGGCAAGGCGTCTACCAGCGAGGATACCGACTATGAGCGCACCAGCACCCCGGAAGCGGCGGCGGCTCAAGAAGCAACTCAGCGAGCGGCCGGCGGTCGTCCCGTTCGACCCCGAGGGCGACGCAGCGTTGTGCTACGTCCGTCAGTCGCACTTCTCGGACGAGAGCACGTCCAGCAAGTCTCAGGTAGGCGACACGCACCGGTGGGCGAATGCCTACGGCATCCCGATTGCTGAAACCGTCCAGGACCTTCACGTCTCCGGCGACTTGGAGCCCGAGAAGCGCGACGGGTTGAGGCTCTGGCTTTCTGATGCGCCACCGAAGCCGTGGAAGACACTAGTCGTGTCCAAGCTCGATCGCTTGGTGCGCAACGTGATGGACGCGCTGACCTTGCTGGAATGGCTCCGGGCACGCGGAAAGCGGTTGATATGCATCGCCGAGGGCATCGATTCCAGCAACTCCATGTCCGAGTTCATGATTACTCTGATTGCAGCGTTCGCCCGCATGGAACGAGAGCGCATGAGGGAGCGCTTCCGTTCGGCCAAGGCCCGGCTCAAGGAAGCTGGTCGCTGGGGCGGCGAAGGACACATTTACGGAACCATGCCCGTCGAACTACCCGGCGGCGGCTGGATTCTCGGGCTCGACCCCCTTGCGGTCAAGATCCTTCACAAGCTGTCAAAGATGGCGCGATCAGGGACACGCCTTATCGACATGGCCCGTTGGCTGAACGAGAATCAAGTCGTGACGCCGCGAGACAGGCAATTGCAACTGGGAGCGGAGCGACGCGGCGAAGATCCTGCCAAGCTTGAGCTACGAAGGTACGAATGGCAGGGCAACACATTGGGCCGCCTGCTCACAGATCCAGCCCTGGTGGAGTTCGGGATCTTCGAACCCGCCGAGCAAGCCGAGATAGTTGCCCGACTGGAAGAGAAGTCTAAGCGGAAGACGCGAGGCAGCAACCGGCCATACGAGTTCTCCGGCATCCTCGTATGCCCAGAGTGCTCGGAAAATCTGTGGCACCGACTGACCGTCGTGAAGCGAGGCGGCAAGAACGGAAAACCAGCGGTCGAGTACCAGTACAGGTTCTGGCAATGCCCATCACGCAAGCACGGCCCGGCTATGAACGCGGAAGAAGTAGAGCCGTTGGCCACCCAAGCGTTCTATAAGATCTTCGCAATGGTTCCCGTCCGCGAGCGCATCGTTTTGCCGCCGACCAACCACGCCAACCAGATAGCGAAGCTGGAGCGGGAGTACGGCAAGCTGATGTCCGGGGTGGCGCGAGCCAGCTCAGCGGAGGACCGCCGTCGCATCATGGAAGACGGGGAAAAGATTCTCTCCGATATCGACACACTGAGGGCGCTTCCAGCCGACCCCGGGGGCGTGCAATGGGTTCCCACCGACCGGACCTGGCAGCAGGAGCTAGCAGGGATGTCGCCGGAAGACCGCCGTCTCAGGTGGCTTGAACTAGGCTTTTCGTTCGCGGTGCAGAAACGGCCAGACGGCACGTGGCGGGCCGGATGGCGTCTGCCGGACGGCTGGCGAGACGCGATGCCGGAAGTAGCCGAGTGGTACGACCGTGCCGCCGACACCAACGAGACGGTGAACATTGAAATCTAGCGTAACGAAACAGGACAGATGACATGGATCAAGAATCCAACTCCGGGGCCAGATCGACCTTTATCGCCTCACTCTGATCCAGACGCATTACGCAAGTCTAGCCGCTCGTAGAGTCGATCTCCGACTTGCGCGCCGAATACCTCGTGCCAAACATATGGCGGTTCAGGCTCTACAATCAGTCGCGACCCATCGCGCTTGAAGAACCTGACATCCTGATTGAAGCGATATGTATCGCGTAGATTCATGCCCAAGTCACGCACCCAATATTCGATTTGCAAGAAGCTTACTTCACTATCATTGATATCCTCTTCCGTTCTCAACTGCCATTTTGCCAGTCGTCGACGCGCAACAATCTTGCGAGTCTCATCAGGAGGGATGACCAACTCTTGTCCTTGCCGAAGCCCCAATAGTTCCAAGTTTGGATAGCTAACAAAATCGATCCTAGCAGGAAAGCTAGAGCAGTTGACTAATTCTAACGTGACTGTAGCTATGAACAGCATGTCATCGTCTTCAGTCAACGTCATCTGCCGGCTTACGTGATAAGCACCTAGTTCAATTTTTCCGGTCGAAATCTCGTGCATCTTTTCCGATGGCACAGCGGAAAGAAATGGCGCCCCATAGAGTCCTCCCGTGTCCGAGGCGCTACTCCCAGGCGTCGCACGTACATAGACCGTTGGCGCTCGCATATCGATTTGAGTCCTCAGGAATCGAACTTCAGCCGCTTCGGCTAATACTCGTTCGCGCTCCGCAGCTTCCACGGCCCTCTTGTCGGCTTCTCTAGCACGTTCTTCAGCCGACTCAGCAAGAGCTCGTTGCCGCTCTGCCTCATTCTTTGCTAAATCAAGCTGTTCCCGCTCCGCAGCTGCTTGCTCACGAACGACCTTGACTTGCGCGTCTGCCGACTTTGCTGTACGCGCCGTCCAACTGGCTGCAAATCCTGCAGCAATGAAAGCACCGGTCGTTGACACGGCAGAAAACCATGTTGGGACGTCGCCCCACTGAAGACTGAGACTCATGACTTGTCATCATACGTGATGACTCATCGCTCATCGGAACCCGCGCGGGCATGTCGGTTAAGACAACGTCCTATCACCGTATCCGGGGATCGGGGGCCTCGACGTCAAGCCACTCAATGAAGTCTCGACAGACTTGGCTTGCACGGCTCACGTCGGAGCGTTCGATGATCAATAAGTCTCCATTCCGACGCACCGCTGCAGCGCGAAGGTCTCGGAGGATTTCTTCCTTACGTTTTCCGAGTTGTCGGTTCGTAAGCTTGCCGAGTCCATGCTGCAAGGCATTTCGTGCCTCCACGAAACCCATTAGCGCACTCCATCGCGGAAAGGAATCAAGGTCAACATGCTCAAATCTTAGCCATGCCTTCTTCCTGTTCATCCAAGCGCCCAACTCCTTCTCTTCATCTACCGAAGAGTTTATAGAAATCAACCTCGATACACTAAACGCCTCAGCGATTGCTATCAAGTCGACGATTGCATTACCTAATTCAATCGCCTCGACGTTAGAATCATGCCGACCACTATTGCGACGACCGCCTGACCTAGTTTGGCGACTGGCCAAGAATTCTCCGTAACGGGCAACCAGTCTATCCAGGGCCCACTGAGCGTCCGCCGTGATGATTTTTACGACCATCGCGCAGCCCATTCATAGGCCCACATATTGAGCTTATCATCGTCTACAATTGCCCTGCGAATGTTACCAGACGGCTTCAGCAACGCGATTGCCCCCGCGAGAACTGGACGAACAATATTGCTACTACGCTCATAGAGCTTCAACAATTCATCCAACTCAATCATTCTATGACGGGCCAATGTTCGCGCAGTTTCCGCACGCAAGATTGAAGCATATTCGCCTGAAGCATAGGAGTCGCGCGCCCACTTGACACGCCCCCGCGCACCAGCGCCCGATGCAAACCCAGACAACCTGGCCACCGGTTGCTGCAACCACCAAGTTTGCCAACCATTGAGATAAGTCTTAGAGCGGAGAAGGTAGTCAAATGACTCAAGAACCTTCCCGTCATCGTGCACGCGGGTGAGATAAGTTCCGACTGAAGGAGTTACAGTCCGCTCGAATTTGAGTAGACGTATGCAATAATTCAGAATTTCTTTTGAAGTTCCAGACAACTCCCCCAACGCGGCTAGAGCTGACGGTATCAGCTCTACGGTCACACGATGCTCAATACGGCGTCGCGATGAAACTTCACCACGGCGTCCGGCAATTCTGGCCCATCGCTCAAGAACTCTTTCGGCCGCCAGCCGATTCACAGAATCGGGAAACTCTTCGCCTGAATCGCGATCATCGCCATCCTCGGCATCGATCTCAGAATCATACTCCGTTTCGAGATCTAGCTCGGCTTCGCCGGATATCTCATCCCTCAAGCTATCCGCCTCGTCGAGCTGTGCTTCATATTTTGCTCGACTCCACGTAATAGTTTTAAGATCATTAACTGTCAAGCCGACCCGCCGCGACTCCTCCTCCAATACCTCAATCGCGCGAACGACCTCCGACCAACCAGAACACGAAAATCGGAAGTCGTCGTTGTACCTGTCAACTTCGAGACCTCGACGAGTCAAAGCACGCTCAAGCCTCGCGAGGAATGGCTCCGCGATAACGTCACTTGCGAAAGATTGCTGCGGCAGCCCGTAGTCTTTACCACTGACTTCACATAATAGAGCCACGAGAGTACTCACCGTATCAAACTCACCGGTTTGCACGAGTAATTCGTCGCGAAGAAGGCCATGGTCAATGTATTGGTAGCAGGCTGCGATATCGGAGGTGACGATGTAGCGACCATCCTTGCGCAGCGGAGCTCGTTGGAAAGCAAGCCAATCATCCCGACTACGTCGAAGCGCAGGCAGGGCAGGCTGAACCCTTTCAGCGAGCATTCGATACAATACTCGACTCGACAGATCCCACACAGCTATCGGACGCACACCGTGGCGGCCCTTGTTCACTGCAACGATCTCCTCTGAGGTCGGCGCAAAGTTGCCCACGAGGCGATCACAGATCCACTCTGCGACTTCTTCCTCACGACTGGTGAGAGCAATCGCGACCGAATCCGGCGGCAGCGCTCGCCGTCGAAGTGATAGCTCAGCGCGCAGGGCAGACTCAATAGCCGCCTTATCGACAAGAGTCGGATCGATCTGCATCTGTAATGTGTATCAGGTCTGCAGCTCAGACGCTACAGCACGTTGCCAGCGATCAACGTGGATTGCCGACAACATGGTCATCAACCTCGAAGATCGGGTTACGGCTTGTCGCCCCGCCGGCGCGGATCAATCCTGAGATACCTCTGGATCAGCTCCTCGGCTCCTCGCAGGCCGCACTGATTCTGCAGCCAACCCGCCGATATCCGCGCATCCACGGTGCCCTAAGGCGCGTCCCGGCCCGTCGCGAGCCTTCTCAGGGGAAGTTCCACCAACTAGTAGTCTGTCTCCGAAACGCCGCCTCCCGAACTAAATATCGTAATCGGGAGGGTTGTATCATCCACAGTATTCCACAAGCTTCCACTCAATACCCGAAAATCGATACGCTGCGCGCGCCGCGTCCACGCTTCCGTCTCCTTATTATTGAATGGATCAGAAATCTGGAAACTACGGGAGCCGTAGCGCGATGCATACAGAACAGAGTCGAATGCTTTCCCAATAGCATCAGCAACCTCTGCCGCGTCGTCGGCACCGCTAAAGGTAAAACTCGCTTCCGATGGGTCTACCAGGAGATGGACAATCAGATGACGAATGGACCCTACCTCAGCCCATAGCTTTCTTGGATCGATTCCACCCCGCCCTCTGACGTAGAACGTGGCATGCCACAATAACCCAGTGGAATCATCCAGCGATCCTTTCCACTCTCCCCAAGGACGCTGACTAACACGCAAGCTGAACCGAGTGTCGTACTGTTGTTCCGCGTGACCTATAAGGCGATCCGCGTCAACATGATCTCCCCGAATCCAACCCTTCACAACAGGATTATTATCATCCGGGTCGGGTACCGATTGCCGATTGTAAGAAGCACAGGAACGAAAGGCGCCCAATTCGAGATCGCGAAGGGTTTGCTCGATCCTGTTCAAGTCATCATTATGAGGCCGCCGAACATGTCCGATTCGATGACGTATCCGCTTTAACTCCTCTTGTCGCCCGACCCACGATCGCTTCTCAAGTAGTGCATACGAAAACAGTTCCCAGCTGCCGTCAACCACCTCGAGAATTTGACTGTAGTCAAGATAGGCCAGCGGGTTCTCGTTATCCACCCCGGCCATATGACTAAAGGCCGCATCTTGACTTTGTCTGCCGATGGCAGTCTTTACCAGGTCTGCCCACTTGGCGCCGTGGCGAGCGCGGAGCTCCACGTACACGAGATCGCGCAACCAGGTTTCAAGCTGCCACCACCGTCCATAGAGCGCTAGCGATCGCCACGGCATCCATGTCGGCGCGGACGCGTTGAGCGCGGCCGCCGACTCGGGATCGGTCGGCAACTCCACGCCGCGGCTAACGTCATCCTCGCCATCTTGGTCTAGTTCCATGCCGTCAGGTTCTACAGCACGCACTCGCCAAAGCGTGGGAGGAAGGCCCATGTCGCCGCTGACGCCCGGCGCGGCAACGGGGCAAGGGCATCTGATCGTCGGATATCGGGCCTTCTCCCCGTAATCGCCCCAACGGCAGGGCGCCCCTACGCCGTCTGGCGAAAGGGCGCTCTGCCGTCACTTCCGGGGTGGCTGTGCCCAAAGCAGCGCGTCACATGCCGCAGAAATCCTGGCGGCTACCTCGTGGAGGTCCGCACCGTCGACCGCAACCCACAACGCGCCGTCAGGCGCGGCCGTGAACCTCACCAAGGGATCGCCCGGCTTGCCGGTGGCCAAGCTGTCCGCGACCTGGTCAGGCCGCCGTACGGCGGTGCTCTGCCGGGCGCGGCGGGGCTGGTCGGTGTCCGGCTGGTCTCTGCCGTCCGGGCTGTCGGCACGATCACCGTCTGACGTACCGTCTCCGTTCGCTCCGCCATCGCCACTACGTCGGCGGTCCTCTGCTTCGCGGTGGTCCTTGCGGCCATGGTCGCTGCCTTTCGGGTGGTGCTGCGCGGTCGTTAGTTGTGCAGGAGTGGCGCGATCGGGCAAAGGGCTGTTCACCTCCCCTCGTCCGGTAGGCGGGGAGCCGGGGAGGGACCTGGGCACGTCCCGGAATCACTACGTTCCCGACCCGAGTCCGGGTCAGGCCGGCGGCGGATTCCCGAGGTCCCCGAGCCGGGTTTGCCCTGGTCAGTACGAGGAGGCTCCTCGGGGGAGTCGTCGGGGAGAGCTCCCCCCATCCCCGTGTCCTCCCTAGTCGCTTCCCCGGCGGTCTCATCGGCGTCCCGACGCGCGAGCGCACCCATGACGTCGGCTGCGTGCACAGTCATGACGCCGTGGGACTTGCGTGCGGTGATGCCGTGGTCGGCGAGCATCGCGGCCAGCGCCGCGAAACTCCACCCGCCGTAGTGCTCCCGGTTGCGCTCCACCAGCCGCACGAGAACCTCTTGCGTACGCGTCCGGTTATCCCCGCCGATCACGTCGGCAAGGTCGGCCAGCTCGTCCACTTCGACCGAGCCGCCCGTCTCGAGTTGTGGCCGTGCGCTGGCCTGGATCGCCCGGCCCATCTCCGCGATCAGAGCCAGGGCGCGGCCAACGACCGGGGTAACGTCGTCGCTTCCGTCTTCGAACGGGACGTAGAACGTGCGTACCAACTCAAATGTCCCGTCCGTGATGCCGACCGCAACGCAGGTTCCCCGGTCGGTGTTGATCCGCAGTTCGGTCGCGCGGATGCCGGCCGCGTACTTGCCCGAGCCCAGCAGGCCATCATTGGCGACCTGATCAGCCACCGAGAACGCGACGCCGCACGAGACGTTGCGGGTGACCTCCCGGGGGATGCTGTCTTTCGTCGGCGACTGGGTGGCCAGCAGCAGCACAATCCCGTACTTGCGGCCCCGTTTGATCAACCGCACTGCCAGTTCGGCGGCCTTCTTGCCGTACTTCGGGTGCTGGAACAGCTCGTGGCACTCGTCGATCCCGCACACCAACGGGTGTAGGCCGAGCCCGGCCTTATCGGCGAGCTTGCGCGAGACCTTCGGCGGACGACCCGGCTGCTCTCCGAGAATCTTGCCGCGTCGCTCCATTTCGGTCAGCAAGTCCGCCAGCGCGGTCGTTGCCGCTTCGGCCACGCTATCGTCCATCCCCATTCCGTAGCGGGACAGCCGGGGCCGGAACGGTTCGAAGTCCGGGGACTCGCCCATGACGAACGCCCACAGTTCGGCCGTGGGATCCAATGCCGCGCCCAGCAGCAACGTCCGCAGCGCGGCGGACTTGCCTTGCCCGGGCCGGCCGCCGATGAGCCAGTTCACTCCGACCAACGGCGCGTTGATCACCCTTCCGCGCTGCGACAGTCCGAACGGAACGCCGTCGAACACGTCGACTTGTCCGTCGTGGACCAGCGGCCATTCGCCGGCCCCGCCCCGCAAGAAGCCCTTATCGGCAACCCACAGGTCAAGCACCCCGTCTTCGTCTCCCTTGGTAGGCCACGTTTCAAGCGATGCCCGACCGAGGTTCGCCGCTAGCTTCGACCGCCGGGCGGCAACCATGTCAGCAGTCACGCCGAGCGGCAACCGGACCTGAGCGAACGTGCCGTCACCGTCTTTTCGCGCGGCCACGGTGTAGATCAGCTCCCCGCCTTCACGATAGAAACGGTCAAGCGGCGCGATGCCCAGATGCGCCAGCGCCTTGGAGATCATCCGTTCGTCGATCCAGGAGTCGGCATCCTCACGGTCTGGTCGGACCAGCCACCCGGCGCCCGGGGCGCGGTCGCGTCCTTCGAACGCCGCCGCCACTGCCCACACCACCGGAGCCGTAATCAACAACAGCGGCACGGCGACCGTGAGAGCCGACCACAGGGCGCCTACTCCCGTGTATACGTCAACCAGCCACGGCCACATGTCAGACCGGTCCATCACCGAATCCACCAGCCACAGCACCCCGGCGACCGGCCCGGCGAACCGCAGCGTGATCGCCACCCGGCGCAGCACAATGCCCAGCCGCGCCCACCGCGCCGTGGCATCGGACCGGATCAGCTCCTGTGCGGCGCGGCGCGCTTCGGCATCCCCGGACAGCCGCGCCCGGCGAGCGTCGGCGCGGAGATCGGCGTAGGTGGCCCAGTTCCAGAACTTGACCAGCCACCGCCAGTTCCCGCGCAGCACGAACCACACCAGCCGGAGCACGTCCACCGGAACTTTCCGCACCCGGTAGGCGGACACCGACCGCGCCCGCAACACTGGATCGGATCGCCACACTCGAGCCGCCCACGCCACGCACCGCTGCCACGGGCCACCACCCCGTCGGCCAGCTGTCCGAGGGCGCGGCTGCGGCAACATGTCGTCGATCAACTCAGCGTCGAGCACCGGGCCGACGTGTTCGACGTCCCGGCCGCCGCCGCGGGCCAGCGCGGCGCGCTCGTGGTCCTCCCGGTTCGGTTCATTCATTTGCCGCCCACCCCCTTGCCGATCTCTGCGGAGAGCACGGCGGCGAGCCGGGAGGACAGTCCCCGGGAGCATCCCGTGGTCTCCCTCACCCACGCCGGGGTGATCTCCACACCGGGCGTCCAGGTGGCCTGGGCGTCGGCGAGGTAGTCGGCGAACAGCTTCCGCCGGGCCGGACGCTCCCGACGCGGCTCCGCTGTCACCGGTTCAGGAGCTGACACGTTCGGCTCACTTGCCAGGTCGGTCGGTTCATGATCAGGCGTGTTCGGTTCGTGGACCAGCACGGCCGATCCTTGAACCCCGACCGCTTCACCAGGCTCCGCCTGATCGGTGGCGTTCATGAACGCCACCGACACGGCGTCGGTGAGCTTGTCCCGCAGGTCGGTGACCGCTTCGGCAGCGACGAACACGACCAGCGGCGGAACGGAGTGCAGGACCACCCCGGCCGGCGACCCGGCCGCCCACGATGACCAGGTGTTCATGACGTAGGTGGCTGCGAGCGTGAGCCACTTCGCCGCCCGTACCCACGCTCCCGTGTGCACCTGGTACCGCGCGGTCACCTGCTCAGCACGCAGGATCGCCAGCAAGATCAGACACACGGTCGGATCGAGTAGCCACGCCGTCAGCCACGGCAGCGACCCGAACGCGGCTCCGGCAGCGGCGAACCACTGCACGTTGGCCGTGGTGAACGCCAACCCGAGCACGATCCCGGACCAGCACAGGCGGTCGACCTGCGCCCGGACCCGCTCCACCCGCAGCGCCACCACGTCGGGGTGGGTCTGCCAGCGACGGACGTCGGCTGCCTCAGCCGCGTCTTCGGCCAGCCGCCGCGCCCGCCCCTCCACGGCAGTTGTCTCGTTCTGGTTAGTCGTGGTCATCGGCGACCACCACCCCGGCGGCGCGGGCTGGTGGTGTCCATGGACGTGACTGTCAGAACACGCGTCAGGACGTAGGCCGCGATCAGGTCCGGCACCCCCAAGACCACCAGGACCAAGGTCGGGTTGTGCACGTGCGTGATCACGAGCCACTGAACGCCCGTGAACGCCGTGCCCGTGAACAGCACCCGCCCGGCCAGCGACACCACCCGGGAACTTGCCCGCGCCGCGTCGGCGGCCCGGCGAGCCTTGCGGGCGCTCCAGCGCCAGACCATGAACAACGCCAGCATCACCCCGACTCCGGCGAGGATCTGTGTCGGTGTGAGATTGACCGTCATCGCGCCTCACCACCCCGGCGGCGCACCCACACCGGATGTAGGGCACGCCGATCGGTGTCCGGCAGCGCGCCCCACACCCCGACCGTGTCTGGCCCGGCCGTCCGCAAGTCCAGCTCTCGACATTCGTCGATCACCGGGCACCCGGCGCACATCCCGGCAGCCAACTCCCGGTCCGGCGAGCCGTCGCCGGCCAGCTTGGGCATGTCGGCCCGTTCGAACGCCCAGAAGCACAGACCGTCCCTGGTCACCACTTCGTTCAGCACGTCGTCCGGCACGTCGGCGTACCGATCGAGCTGGGCGGCCATCTCCTCGTAGTCGCAATCGGTCATCGCGCACCGCCGCTCAGCACGCGCCGCAACTCCGTCGCCGGAACTACCAGCTGTGAGCGCCGATGCACCGCACGAAGCACGCCACTGCGGATTGCGGAGCACACGCAGGACTCGGTGACACCGAGACTCCATGCGGCCTGGCGGATGGAAAGAAACGCCGAAGAAGCGGCGCCGTGTGTTGTGGTTTTCATCAGTGTTTGACCGTTACTATTGGCTTCGACCCTGCGGTTTGCGGGCCGTGCCATCAAGTAAGCCGTCAACGCGAGATAGCGACTATGTCGGCGCGTGAATAAAGGATCCTACGAAGGAATATGCACAGGTCGAGGCCACGTTCAAGCCACGCGGCATTTCAGAAAAGAATATTGAACGCCGAGAATATTCTCTGTCGGAATATTGTGTTACTGGGCGCGCTTGACGTCGGCGAACATCTCTCGGAAGTCCGCGCCTGCGTTGGCACCGTAGGTGTCCAGCTCGTGCTCCAGCTCGCTGGACACCATGAGCAGCGTCGGACGGCTCTGACGGCCGTTCTGAAGCGCCTCGATGCCCAACGCGGCGGCCTCGTCGACGTCACCGCGCCTGGCGGCGATCACGGCGAGCGTGAGCTGCGCCTCCGCTATGCGCATGGGTGCCATCGGAACACCCTCGGGGTTGACGCTCCGGCGCATGACTTCCTCAGCGTTGCGCTGGGCAAGTTGGTCCTCGCCTACCAGTCGGTAGGTGTCCATCGCGTAGAAGTCCCACTTGTCCGGGTCAACCACAAAGTGATTATCCGGCCTGTCAGGGAACGGCAGTCGTCCCAGCAGCTCGCTGCCAGCGTCGAGGGCCTTGTGAACTTCCTCGACCATTCCCATGCGAGCATAGGCTTTCGCTTGCTGGCCGTAGAGCTGCACCGCAACGGAATGCGAGGGCGCAGCCAGAGCGCCGGACTCAGCCGCCGGAATCACAGCGCGATAGTTTCCGGCTGTCAGATGGAACCACGCCAGCATTTCATGCGCCCAGCCGACGATGCCGGGATCTCCAGCTTCCTTGCCGAGTTCCAATGCCATACGTCGGGTGGCCTCGGCGGCACGCGCGTCGCCCACATCGTACTCAAGGCACCCCACCAGGAGCGCCAACATCCCAGCCTTGGTGAGCACCTCACGGTGCTGGCCCAGCGAGAGGCGGTTTTCGAGCAGCTCAGTCATCTTGCCGAGCCACTCCTTGCCCGTCGTCATGAGCTGACGGGCATCCGCGTGCGGGTAGTCGCAGCACAGCTGCTCAACGGTGATGTCCAAGGCGTCGATGGTGGACGAATCGATTGCCGACGCACGGACTCGCCGAAGCAGTTCGAGCGTGTCCATGCCGGTGTTAACGACAAGAAGTTCGTCCCGCGCCTCGGGCGTGACCAAGCCACTAGGCCGCGAGTCACCGGAGTTTAGACGTTGACCCACTGAGAGGTGCTGAAACCTCAAGCGGCTTTGGCCAGGGAAGTCGAACCAGAGTAGGTGTTGAGGCAGGTGAAGAATCTTGGCGTAATTCCGGAGCGTCTCAAGGTTCTGCTCAGGCTTGCCGTTCTCCAGCTTGCTCACCTGAGCTTGAGTGAGCCCGAGCCAGCGCCCCAACAGCTCCTGATTCAACGCCTTACCGAAGAGCTGAAGGTGACGCGGGTGGTTCCGATACGCCTTGAACACCTTGCCGATGTGCTGGCTTTCGAACGCGGCACGAAATTCGTCAGTCTCGAAGAACTCGTTCCTCAATTGGGCGGGAGGCGTCCGAAGCTGGTCGCGTTGCTCCCGGTGGCACTTGCTGCACAGGCGGGCCGTGTTGTCTGCGGCAAGTGCCGACCCACACCCCTGGCAGCGACGGCCGCCGGAAGTGCCGGCCGCGCGATGTTGCGGACCACCGGGTGAACTCATCGGATCCCCTCGCCTTGCAGGTGCCTGCCTCCCTCTGACCAGCGTACATAGGGCGACAGGGTCTCACCAGCGAGTGAGCCGCGTCAGACCGGAATCACCCCTTGACCTGGCGCTATGCCGCTCTCGGCATGTCACATGCCGAGAGCGATATAGACGAGCCTGTTGCACAGCGTGACGGTTGAGCCAAGCCGAGCACGTGCTCGGCCCTGAACCACTCCCCCGACCGAACGGCGACGTGACACATGCTCCTGACAGCTTCGCTGACCACTGGCGTAGCCCGTGTCATGAGCGGAATGCTGGAATCGACTCGACTTGTCGACGAGATTCTAAGAACGGATCATGTCGACTGGGAGACCACACTTATAGTCGGGGACGTCGAATTTCACCGGAGCAAAGATGGCCCCTTCCCCGATCATCAGCTTCGGATCAGCGTCCGGCCGTCGGCCGGTTTTGCGGCACTCAACTACATGGATAACCACGATCGAGAAATGCCGATCGCAAACTCTTTCAACCCCAAGCGCCCTCTGCCTGAGGTGAACCTGATATTCAACGGCACAACGGGCGCAGTTTTCCCCCGCGCAGCGGCCATCCCAATCCCCGATGCGCGCGCAGCCTTGATTGAGTGGCTAAACACCCGAAAACGACCGACCTGCATCGAGTGGCGTCCCTATGACTCATACTAACGATCTCGGCCAACGCTTGTTCGTGACGTGGAGTCGATGCCTCGTAGACAGTCAGGATCACGCGATCACGGATGAAGAGTTTGCGCGTGGTGTACAGCGTCAAGAAGGATGGTTCGTTGCTCTGTGCGGACATGAGCTGCTGATCGCATCAAGCCTCATACCACCAGCTCCACCCTGCCCGCGCTGTCGCGCCTATGTCGTCGCACGAGCGATCTTCCGCAATGCAAACGCGCAGCCCGAAATAACTTCGCCTAGGAAATGTCTGCGAAAACGGCTTTTTCGGCGGCACCGATGGTCGTCCGCCGCCGTGCGCCCTCCACGTGGCGGCGGATCGGAAAGTCCGGCGGGGACGGCCTGCGCCTCGACCGCAGCCGCTCCCGCCGGACGCGATTCTCACGGAACCGAACGATGACGACAAGAATCATCCTTGGACGCCCACTGCCGGGCGTCGTGGGCGAGACTCGCCGTGTGGTCCACATATTCGAATTGGCGGAACAGGACCTTTCTTCCGGTCGGCTGGTCGCAATGTGCTCGGCGTCGTTCAGCCCCGGCCAATTAGAATTAATCGACCACCCCACGGGCTTGCCCTGCGAGTCCTGCTTACGGCGGACTCCCAGCGCTGCGCCCGAGTTGCCGAGCGATGCACGGCCTTCACTCCCAGCCAGTTCGGACGGTGAGTGATATGGAACAGAGAGACCAAGAGTCGCCGCTCGATGATGCGTTCCGACAGCTATCGAGAGAACGCAAACCCGGCGAACCGATGACAGATGACGACCTAGCGGCCGCACAGCGAGTTGTAAACGCCTTTTGGCCGCGATTCCGACCTTCACGACCGCTTCCTAAGCGGTGGCGTTAATGGGAGCAGATTTGACGAACCTAAAAGTGGCCCCCGCCTCCACGAAGCCCGGCTGGCCGGGCGTATTCGCGCTCGGCCTTGCGCTTCGCCGCGCACGGATGGCGAGAAGAATTTCATTGCGAGTTCTCGCTTACCGCGTGGATATTCACCCTGCTGTACTGTCCGCATGGGAACTCGGCCTCCGCGCCCCTAAGCTTGAGGACGTCGCACGCCTGCTTGGCTGCCTCCATGTCAAGAAGGCCGAGTATCAAGAAATCATCAAGATTTTCCGCCAGATTGACGGGCCGACACTGATCGAACCAGTCTCGGATCTCGCCAATCCGTTGCTCTGGCACTACGAGATGACCGCAACTAGGATCTTTGAATGGGCGCCCGCGCTTGTTCCGAATCGTCTCCAAACCGCCGATTACACTCAGACAATCCTGGAACACAGCGTCCTCGGGGAAGATGAGATGAGTCGCCACTCGCTCGCATGCGCGGCGCACCCCAGCATTGTCGACGGCGACCTTCCGGGTATTTTTGATTTCCTCCTAGGCGAACCCGTCTTGCGAAGTGTGACATGTTCCCCACAGGTGATGCTCGACCAACTGCGCTATCTACAGAAAGTCAACGAACTTTCTCATATCAGGGTACGCATTGTTCGCGGTGACGCCTCCACCAACATCGTACCGCCGTTCTCGGTTTACGAATCGACCAGAACGGGCGCGACTACGATTGTTCACCAGAGTCTCCACGGCGTCGTTTACGACGCAGATCCTCAGAACGCAGGCCGGTACCTGGCGACCACAAAAGCGATTCAAGCAGCAGCGGCAAGCGATTCCGAGTCTATGCTGATGATCGCCGCGACCATCAACCAATTAGTTCTCCACTAGCAGGACAGCCGGCGCTGCTCGTGCAGGAACGTCAGACTGGTAATGGATCCTTGGGCCGCGGGTTCTGGTAGTCCAGCGTCAGGGCGAGTCGGCGCGCGAACTCGTCGGTCAGTGATCGAGCACTGCGCCAACACCATTCGGCACATCCGGCACCAAAGATGTCGTGATCCGACCAAGATCCCCGTGGGCTCTTGCGTGCTGCGTTTGGTCGAAACCGACCATCTAATCGCTTCGTTATCGTCAGCGAATCGTTTGAGTCCACACCTTCGGGCTTGAAGTGGACTACGTAATTGCGAAGCTGAATAAGCAATGCTGCATTTTGATACGGATTGGCACCGCGATCGAAGGTCTCCTTTTTGCCAGCCTGGAGGATTAGCTGATATTTTTCCAACACGTCGAAATAGCCTTGTTTTGTTGCACGCCACACGGCCTGCATGCTTTGCCTGCACACTGGATCAAGGTCACGTGCAGGTCCGACCAAGTGATCATCGGCAACGTTCTGGTATAGCTCATTGGCGGCCGCCTCCAAAAAGCGACTGACTCAACGATTGCACAGAGCACGGCGCAGCGAAGTCGCATTCCGTAAGTCGCAGTCCCGGAAATCAAATTTCGTTCCTGCTCGGCCGCTTCGTCAGCTGCGTACCTCGCGGCGTAAAGGTGTTGAGTTGATAGATAGCTTCGATGAACGATCGACACGACTTCGCCAATCGCAATTGTGTCATTTACGATCACGTCGTGAGTTACTTTGTCGTCGTCCATAGTGGCCATCTTACCCCGTCTCGCGGTTCAGACAGATTGGCACCTAATAGGCGGATCGCAGCCCGGTTCACCCGGTCGGAGCTCGGGCCCGGGGCGCCTACGACATCCGGTCCCCGCGCTACACGGAGGACGACGCCAGTGCATGGCGGGTCATCGAGCTTTACGCCAAAGCCGCCGACCAGCTCAGGCCCGACAAAGGCCCGGTCAGACTGGCCAGTCTGTACGAGCTGGAATGCCTCAGCCAGGACAACTCCGGGAAACGATAACAATCGACAGTCTCTGGCCAGGCGGGATCGCCTCTGTCAGGCCGCCGTGTCGATTTGGCCAGTACTTGACTTTGCCTGGGCACAAAAAGACCGGCCCGTCCATCTTTCTGAGACGAGCCGGCTCGGGACGGCGTCGCGACTACCGTCGCGAATACCACCATGCAACAGCCACGTGTAGTACGAACGCCACGATCTTCAAGACAACGGAGATCGTGGGCATGAAACCGATCAACGCGAGGGATGCCAGGCTCAAGCCCAATCCCACCGCTCCTAGGACAAGTTCATGATGTTGGTGGTTGCCCCGAGCCTTAATGGCGTACGCCCGGAGGGACAGCGAGCCGACTCGCAATGGAAGCGAGACCAGTCGCAGGAGTAGGTACAGGTCGTAGCGGTTGAGCGCCGCAGCCACCATCGATGCCAGGTCGACGATGGTCCCCGTTGAGTCCATGATCGCTGCCGCATTCCGCTTGACCGAAGCGATCACTCGCTTGGCCAGCGACGCGGTGCGCCGAGCTAAGGCCCTACCGGGCCCGCTATGGGCGCCGCCTTGTTGTGCCATGACACAGCCTCCTCAGGTAGCCGGATCACTTCGAATCCTGGGTGGACTCGTCCGGGTACTAGTAAGTAGAAGGCTTTGGAGCCACGATATCGAGTGCGAAGCGTTGCGTTCGTGCGGCATTCGTTGCGCGAAACTGGGACTTTTCGGCGATTTGTTGTGCGCAACACTGCTAGCACTACCCCGGCACCTCCGGCTTCGCCAGGCTCGGCCGCCCGAAGTCGCCACAGGGGGTATGGTCCGCTTCACCCTCTGCTTGAAGCTTTGTGTTTCGCCGCGCGATCTCCTGTGCGTTGGCCAGCGCAGATGAGGCCGACGTAGGTGTTCGCGTGCTGCGGTGGCGACGTCACCAGGGTTGTCCGGGTCCTGTAAGTCGAGCGGACGAGGCGGCCATACCGCATGCCCGCTAGTGGGCAGAGCTACAATGTTGTCGGTTGACGCGCTTGGTGGTCGTCCCACTGGACGTAGGCCGGCACCTGCGCCGCGAAGCGCTTGAAGTGCTCGTCGAGGCGGTTGTAGGCGTGCTGGCCGCGGAACTCGTCGAGGGTCTCGGCGACCTTGGCCTTCTCCGGCGTCACGACGTTGCGCCACGTCCGGCCGCCCGGCAGGGTCACGGTTTCGGTGAGCGGGCCGTCGGAGTACACCGTGTCGCCGCTGTGCAGGAACAGGTCCGGGCACCGGGCGGCCATCGCGGAGAAGATCGTCATCCCGCCGAGATCCGGGTTGATGCCCCAGTTCTGGCCTGCGACGTCGCCCGACCACACGATCCGGGTGTCGCGGCGGCCCACCGGCGCGGTGGCGAACCGGCCGGTCAGCGGCTCGCTCGCCGAGCGCCCGTCGAGGGACTCCGCCGTGACGCGGTAGTGGTATTCGGTGCCGGGCCGCAGGGCCGCGACGCGCACCCGCCCGGTCCCGCCGCTGTCCGGGCCCACCAGCGGGCCGGGCACCCGGCGCGCGTGCCGGAACGACGGGTCCCGCGCGATCTCGACGACCAGCCGCGACGGGCGGTCCGCGCGCGACCAGACGATCGCGGAGCCGGGGGTGACGTCGCCGGACTGGACGCCGTGGGTGAGCACCGGCCGGTCCGCGCGCACGAGCGGGACGGCGGCGAAGGCGGTGGACGGCAGCGCGAGGCCGGCGGCGACCGCGGAAGCGCCGGTGAGCCCGGCCTTGAGCAGCGTGCGGCGGGAGTGGTGGGTCGGTTCGGTCATGCGCGGTTTCTATCCCGCCCCGGCCAACGGCGGCTTGCGTGCGGATGAACGAACATTCCGGTTTTCCGCATACCCGGCCGGCATCGCCGTCGGTAGCGTGGTGATCACGGCAAAGGGGGTACGGATGAGACACATCCGCAGAGTGCTGGCCGGGTTCGCGGCCGCGCTCTCGATCACCACAACAGCAACAGGAGTCGCGTCGGCCGGGGAGTCCGGCGCGAAGGCCGTGCTGCGCTACACCGAACACGGCGTCCCGCACATCGTCGCCAAGGACTTCGGCGGGCTCGGCTACGGCTACGGGTACGCCGCGGCTACCGACAACGTCTGCGAACTCGCGAAGATCTACGTCACCGTGAGCGCGCAGCGGTCGCGGTACTTCGGTCCGGACGGCGGCGGTTACCCGTCGCTGTCCGAAGCGAAGAGCAACCTGCACAGCGATCTGTTCTTCCAGCGGATCAACGACTCCGGGATCGTCGACCGGCTGGCCGCGCAACCGGCTCCGCAGGGGCCGCGGCGCGAGGTCCGCGAGATCGTTTCCGGGTACGTCAAGGGCTTCAACGCCTATCTCGCGCGCACGGGCCGGTCCGGGATCACCGACCCGGCCTGCCGCGGCGCGGACTGGGTCCGGCCGATCACCGAGCAGGACTTCTACCGCCACTACTACGCCATCGCGGTCACCGGGGGCCAGGGCTTCGTCACCGAAGGCCTGTTCGCCGAGCCGCCGGGCGGTGCGCCCGCCCCGGCCCCGGCCACGGCGGCGCAGCTGTCGGCGGCCGTGCGGGACGGGCTGGGCAAGGGCGGGCTCGGCAGCAACGGCATCGCGATCGGCGCCGACGCCACGGCGGCCGGGCGGGGCAGCGTGCTGCTGGGCAATCCGCACTACCCGTGGCACGACGGACGGCGGTTCTGGCAGAGCCAGCTGACCGTGCCCGGCCGGCTGAACGTGGCCGGGGCGAGCCTGCTCGGGATGCCGTTCGTGATGATCGGGCACACCGCGGACGCGGCCTGGACGCACACGGTGTCCACGCCGGTGACGTTCGGCCTGTTCGAGGTGCCGCTGCGCGCGGGCGACCCGACGACGTACCTGGTCGACGGCAAGCCGGAGAAGATGACCTCGCGTGACGTCACGGTCCAGGTGCGCCAGGCCGACGGCACCCTGAAGCCGGTCAGCCGGACGTTCTGGTCGACTCGCTACGGCCCGGTGCTGAAGGACGTCGGCGGATTCCCGGTGCCGTGGACGGCGAAGTCGGCGTACGCGGTGCGCGACGCCAACGCGGCCAACCTGCGCGGGTTGAACACGTGGTTCGAACTCGGCCAAGCCCGCAGCACGGCCGACATCGTCCGCACGCTGAGCAGCACGCAGGGCGTGCCGTGGGTCAACACGATCGCCACTGACCGGGCGGGCAACGCGCTCTACGCCGACATCCAGGTCGTCCCGCACGTCACCGACGAGCTGGCGAAGGTGTGCAGCACACCGACCGGGCAGGAGACCCTCGCCGCGGACGGACTGGCCATTTTGGACGGTTCACGGTCGGCGTGCCAGTGGGGTTCCGACCCGGGTGCGCTCGAACCGGGCATCTTCGCGCCGTCACGGCTGCCGCAGCAGCAGCGCCGGGACTACGAGCTGAACGCCAACGACAGCGCCTGGCTCTCGAACGCCCGCGCGCCGCTCACCGGATTCCCGCGGATCGTCAGCGACCAGGACACCGAACGGTCCCCGCGGACCCGGGAAGCGCTGCTCACCGCCGAGGCGGGCAGGTTCACCACGGACTCGATGAAGAAGATGCTCTTCGCCGACCACAGCCTGGTGGCCGACCTGGCGGCAGCCGACCTGGCCAAGCTGTGCGCGTCGTTCCCGGGCGGGCAGGCACCGTCGTCGTCCGGCCCGGTGCCGGTCGGCCCGGCCTGCGACGCACTGGCGACCTGGGACCACAAGTACACAGTGGACAGTCGCGGCGCGTTGCTGTTCCAGCGGTTCGCGGCCCGGCTGGGCACCCTGCCCCGCTTCACGGTGCCGTTCGACCCGAAGGCCCCGCTGACCACACCGAACACGCTCAACATCGGCAACGCGGGCATCCAGAAGGCGTTCGGCGACGCGATCGCGGAGCTGCGCACCGCGGGCCTGGCACCGGACGCCCGGCTACGCGACGGCCAGTACGTCACCAGGAGCGGCGAGCGCATCCCGATCCACGGCGCACAGGGATTCCTCGGCGTGCTCAACGTGATGACACCACAATGGGATCCGGCGCGAGGCAACACGGAGGTCACGCACGGCTCCAGTTTTGTTCAGGTGGTCGGGTTCGGCGGCCCCGGATGCCCGGACACCTCGACGGTGCTGACGTACTCGCAGTCGGCCGATCCGACGTCGCCGTACTTCAGCGACCAGACGAAGCTCTACAGCCGCGGCGAGTGGGTGAAGGGCCGGTTCTGCGAAGCCGACATCCTCCGCTCCCCCGCGCTGCGCATCGTCGTGCTGCGGTAACCCCGGCGGCGGAGTCGGGCACTCAGCCCGTCTCCGCCGCGAGGGTCCGCAGCTGGGAGGCTTCGGTCAGGTGACCGCCTGAGCAGCGCGGATCAACGTGCAGCAGCGAACCCCGCGGCAGAGGCAGGCACTCAGCCCATCTCGACCGCAAGAGCCCACAGCTCGGCAAACGCCTCATCGAGGTGCTCATCCAAGCTCCGCCCGGAATCCGCAATCCACGCCCCCACCGCGTGATGAAAAGCCACCCAACCCACCCGAGCGGCCAGCGCAGCGAAGGCTTCGGCCAGGCGACCGCCCGAGCAGCGCGGATCAACGTGCAGCAGCAAACCCGCGGCGAGGCGGGCACTCAGCCCATCTCGACCGCAAGGGTCCGCAGCTCGGCAAACGCCTCATCGAGGTGCTCGTCCAAGCTCCGCCCGGAATCCGCAATCCACGCCCCGACCGCGTGATGAAAAGCCACCCAACCCACCTGAGCGGCCAACCCGGCAAGCCGGTCCCCCACCCCTCGCGCACGCAGCGCCGCCGCCAGGGCGTCGGCCATGGCCGCGGCCTTGGCCAGGTCGCGCTCGCGCAGGGCCGGGGTGGCCGCGATGACCGCCAGGCGGGGTTCGGCGAACGGCCGGTTGCCCTCGAGGATGTGGCCTGCCTTGCGGAATGCGTGGAGCAGCACTTCGAGCGGGGACAGCCCCTCGGGCGCGGCGGCCACCGACCGGGTCAGGTCCGCGCGCAGGGTGGCTTCGCTGCCGAACAGCACTTCGCGCTTGTCCGGGAAGTGGCGGAAGAACGTGCGCTCGGTGACGCCGGCCCTGGCCGCGATCTCGGCCGTCGTCGTCCGGTCGAAGCCGCGCTCGGCGTACAGCTCCAGAGCCGCCTGCTGGAGGCGGCGGCGCGCTTCTTCCCCGCTGCGTGGCACCGCGTCAGCTTAGCCTTAGTGACAGCGACTGACACTACCGGGTAGAGTTGGTAGCGTCAGTCACTGTCACTACGGGGAGAACCCATGCACGTCTTCGTCACCGGCGGTTCGGGCCTGACCGGCCCCGCCGTCGTCACGGAACTGATCAACGCCGGCCACACCGTCACCGGACTGGCACGCTCGGACGCGGCCGCCGCCCGGCTGGAGGCGCTGGGTGCCACGCCGCACCGCGGCTCGCTGGACGATCTCAACAGCCTGCGCCGCGGCGCCGAAGCCGCCGACGGCGTCCTGCACATGGCCTTCGGCGGCGGCGACTTCGCCGACCCGGACGCCCTGATGCGGCGGGACCGGACCGAGATCGAGACCCTCGGCGGCGCGCTGGCGCACTCGGGCAAGCCCTTGGTCATCACCTCGGGCACGCTGGTCATGCCCGCCGGCCGGGAAAGCACCGAGCACGACGCGCCCGACGACCACGGGATCGCCGCGTTCCGGATCGCGGGCGAGCGGGCGTGCCTGGCTTTCGCCGACCAGGGCGTGCGCGCGAGCGTCGTCCGGCTGGCGCCGACCGTCCACGGCCCGGGCGACTACGGGTTCATCGGCATGCTCGTCGACACCGCCCGCAAGACCGGGACGTCCGCCTACGTCGGCGACGGCGCCAACCGGTGGCCCGCCGTCCATCGGCTCGACGCGGCAGTGCTGTTCCGGCTCGCGCTGGAGAAGGCGCCCGCGGGCAGCGTGCTGCACGGCGCCGCGGAGAACGTCCCGTTCCGGAGCATCGCCGAAACGATCGCCCGCGGCCTGGACATCCCCGCCGTTTCGCTGACGCCGGAGGAGGCCGCCACGCACTACGTGAGCCCGTTCATGGCCACCGTCTACGGGGTCGACGCGCCCGTCTCCAGCGCGTTCACCCGCGAACTGCTCGGCTGGTCGCCCACGGGGCCGGGGTTGCTCGAAGACGTCGCCGAGGGCGACTACCTCTGACGGTCAGGGCTGGGGCTGCTGGCTGGCCAGCGTCCCCGCGGCCATCCGGCGCGCGACGTCGCGGCGCAGCCACAGCAGCCACAGCCAGACCGCCAGGAAAATCACGCCCAGCACGGCGATCGCGGGCAGCCAGAACACCAGCGCGACGAGCACCACCTGCAGCCCGAGGGTCAGCGGCACCGCCCACGGGCGCTTGACGAACCCGCACGTCACGACCAGCAGGACAGCCACCGCGATGACCGTCCAGCCGGTGCCCGTCGAGATCCCGCCGCCGAGCTTGTTCACCACCGGCAGCGCCAGGGCGACCGTGATCGCCTCCAGGATCAGCGTCCCGGACATCACGCCGCGGAAGCCCTTCATCGGGTCCTTCGGCTTGGGTGCCTGCTCGTCGCTCACGCCGGCTCCTTCCCGAACAGGGTGCGCGCTTCGCCCGCCGTGACCACCGAGCCGGTGACGAGCACGCCGCCGCCGGAGAGCGGCTCGTCGGGGTCGTCGTTGGTCTCCACCAGCGCGATCGCCGTCTCGATCGCCGTCTCCAGGTCCGTCTCGGCGACCACGCGGTCTTCGCCGAAGACCGAGATCGCCAGCTCGTTGAGCTCCTCCAGCGGCATCGAACGGGGCGAGGAGTTGCGCGTCACGACGATGTCGGAGACCACCGGCTCCAGGGCGTCGAGGATGCCCTGGGCGTCCTTCTCGGCCATCACGCCGACCACCGCGACCAGGCGGCGGAAGGCGAACTCCTCCGACACGGTCGTCGCGAGCGCGCGGGCGCCGTGCGGGTTGTGCGCCGCGTCGAGCAGCACAGTGGGCGCCGAGCGGACACGCTCGAGCCGTCCGGGCGTCTCGACCTCCGCGAACGCCTCCCGCACGGCCTCGACGACCAGCTGCTTGTCCTTGCCCGCACCGAAGAACGCCTCGACCGCGGCCAGCGCCAGCGCCGCGTTCGCGGCCTGGTGGGCGCCGTGCAACGGCAGGAAGATCTCGTCGTACACCCCGCCGAGGCCCTGCAGCTTCAGCAGCTGCCCGCCGACGGCGACCTCGCGCTCCAGCACGCCGAACTCGCTGCCGGCGCGGGCGACCGCGGCGTCGACCTCCACGGCGCGTTCCAGCAGGACTTTCAGCACCTCGGAGTCCTGCTCGCCGATGACCGCGACCGAGCCGGGCTTGATGATCCCGGCCTTCTCCCGCGCCGCGCTCACCGCGTCGGGCCCCAGGTACTCGACGTGGTCGAGGCCGATCGGGGTGAGGACGGCGACGTCGGCGTCCGCGACGTTCGTGGCGTCCCAGGCGCCGCCAAGGCCCGCTTCGAGCACCGCCGCCTCCACCGGCGCGTCGGCGAACGCGGCGAACGCCATGCCGGTGAGGATCTCGAACTTGCTCATCGCGACCCCGTCGGCGGCCGCACCGTCCACCATGGACACGTACGGCGCGATGTCGTGCCACAGTTCCGCGTACCGCGCGGCGGAGATCGGGCGGCCGTCGAGCGCGATCCGCTCGGTGACCAGCTGCAGGTGCGGGCTGGTGTAGCGGCCGACGCGCAGGCCCATCCGGGTCAGCAGCGCGTCGATCATCCGGGCCGTGGAGCCCTTGCCGTTCGTGCCTGCCACGTGCAGCACCGGGTAGCCGCGGTTCGGCTCGCCCAGCAGCTGCGTCAGCGCGGAGATCCGGGTCAGCGACGGCTCGATCTTCGTCTCCGGCCAGCGCTGGTTCAGCTCGGCCTCGACGGCCAGCAGCTCGCGCCGCGCCTCCGGGCCGTCCGGGTCGCCGTGCTCCTCGGGCTCACCCTGGTCGTCCAGCTCGTGCAGCTCGGCGTCCTCGGGCACGACCAGGTCCGGCACCGGGCCGGTGGCGAGGTTGTCCCCCAGCTGGCCGACGCCGCCGATGCCGCCGCGCGCGCCCCCGCCCGCCTCGAAGGCGGCGTCGTGGGCGTCCAGTTCGGGGTCGTGGTCGTCGGATTCGTCGTACCCCGACGTCCCCAGTTCGTCGACGCCCGCGAAACTGTCCAGATCCGACAGGTCCGGCCTGCGACCTGTCTCATCCTGCGGCACTGAATCTCCTCCGGCCTGGGGTTTTCGCACTTGCCATCCGAGTCTACGTGCGTGCTTGGTGGCACTCTCGACGCATGCCGTTCAACCACAACGACCACTACCACCCGCTGCTGCTGGACCTGCTGCCGCCGGGCCCGGGGATCGCGCTGGACGTCGGGTGCGGCACCGGCCGGTTCGCGCGGCGGCTGGCCGCGACCGGCATGGCGGTGGAGGCGGTCGACGTCTCGGCGGCGATGGTCGAGGCGGCAGCGGGCCTCGGCTCGCCGGGACCGGGCGAGATCGTCTACCGGCAGGCCGACGTCACCACCGACGTGCTGCCCGAGCGGCACTACGACTACATCTCGTGCCTGGCGTCGCTGCACCACATGCCGTTCGAGACGGTCACCAAGCTGCGCCGCGCGCTGGTGCCGGGCGGGGTGCTGGTGGTGCTGACCCCGGCCCGGCCGAGCAGCCCGGTGGACTGGGCGCGGGAGCTGGCGGCCGTGCCGCTGAACGCGCTCGCGCGGCTGGTCGTGTACGCGGGCGAGCAGCTCAACGGCGGCGCCGACGGCGGCCCGCAGGCGCCGGCGCTGTTCCGGTTCCCCACGATCGCCGAGGTGCGCCGCGAGGCGGCCCGGCTGCTGCCCGGCAGCACGGTCCGGCCGCTGCTGTTCTGGCGCACGTTGATCACTTACCGTGAGCAAGCCGACGGTGACCCGACTGGCGGGTGAAGTCCGGAGCCGGGACGGCCCGCGCTCGCTAGAAGTGAGCGGAGCGTTTCCGGAACAGAACGGGGTCTTCATGCGCATCACCCGGCTGCTCGTCGCCGGCTTCTCGGCAGCCATCCTGCTCGGCAGCACCGCCCCCGCCGCGTCGGCGGCGGCGAAGTTCCACCACTACGTCGCCCTCGGCGACTCCTACACCTCGGGGCCGTTCATCCCGGTCCAGCGGCTCGACCCGCTGGGCTGCGGGCGGTCGACGGCGAACTACCCGTCGGTCGTGTCCGACACGCTGCACGTCGGCGAGTTCACCGACGTCAGCTGCGCCGGCGCCGACACGACGCACCTGACCCGCCCGCAGAAGGTGCCGCTCAACGGCACGAACGCCCCGCAGCTGGACGCCCTGCGCTTCGACACCGACCTGGTCACGATCGGCATCGGCGGCAACGACTTCGACGTGTTCGGCAGGCTGATCGAGACGTGCCCGGGCCTGCGCGCGAGCGACCCGACCGGCAACCCGTGCGAGGACCGCTTCACGACCAACGGCGTCGACACGGTGAAGACGGCGGTCCGCGGCATCCAGCCGCGCATCGCGGCCGCGCTGGCGGCAATCCACCAGCGTTCCCCGGCAGCGCGGATCCTGGTCGTCGGCTACCCGCGAATCCTGCCGGAGAACGGCTACTGCCCGGACATCCTGCCGTTCGCCGACGGCGACTACGCATGGCTGAACCAGATCGAGCGCGACGTGAACAAGGCCCTCGCCGACGCGGCGGCGGACGCGGACACCGAGTACGTGGACACGTGGGGCCCCTCCCGCGGCCACGACGCATGCGCCCGCGGCGGCGCGGCCTGGATCAACGGCAAGGACGAGAACGCCTTCGTGGCGGCGGCCTACCACCCGCTCAAGGCGGGCATGGCAGGCGTGGCCGCGGTGGTGCTGAAGGCCCTGCGCTGAGCGGGCCCGGAACTGTCGGTCCTGCGCGGTAGCGTGGAATTCGGGGGCTGCCCGGCGCCGGTCGGTGCTGAGCAGCCCCCGAATCCGAGGGTAGTGCGGGGGTACGACAATCCGGCGCGCGCTCAGCGGCCGGGCCAGCGAGCGAAACGCCTGAGCGCGTGGTCTGCCGCGGCTTGTCGTGAGTGAGAAACAGTGTTCTAACCCTGTTTCTCACTCACGACCCCGGCCCGGCCATCCGGGCACCTGCGGGGCGGGCGGGCTGAAAGGCGCTTTCGTCTCATGTGGTGCAGCGAAAGGGACTTTCGTCGCGCCAGACGCCGGGAAAGTCCCTTTCAGCGCACCCGCGCGGGCGGCCGCGATCAGCCCTGCTCGGTCACGAAGTCCAGGACCAGCCGGGCGAACTCGTCCGGCAGCTCCGCCGGGGCGCCGTGGCCCGCGTCGATCTCGGCGATGCGGGCCCCCGGGATCGCCGCCGCCAGGGTGCGTTGCTGCTCTGGTGTGATCAGCCGGTCGTGGGTGCTGCCCAGTACCAGGACCGGGGCCGTGATCGCGCCGAGTACCGGGCGCAGGTCCACCGCGCGGTCGGCTTCGATCTGGCGGGCCGTGCCCGGCTGGATCATCTCCGTGAGGGCCTTGACCAGCTGTTCGTTGCTCTCCGCCGTGGCCTGTTCCCAGTACCGGGGGCCCAGCGCCAGCTGCGGGAGCATGCGGGCGAACGCCGCCGGTCCCGTTTCGAGCAGCTCCAGCCAGAAACGGAACTCGGCGTCCTGGCGGACGTCGGTGACCGGCCAGGCCGCGTGCAGCACCGCCGAGCGCACCCGGGCCGGGTGCGTGCCGGCCAGCCGGGCCGCCACCACTGCGCCCAGCGAGTGCCCGACGACGTGGGCCGTGGCGGCGCCGGCGTGGTCCAGTACCGCCAGCGCCTCCGCGGCCAGGTCCGCGACGTCGACCGGGCCGCCGTGGTCGGTCGTGCGGCCCGAGCCGGAGAAGTCCGGCGCCAGCACGGTGAACCGGTCGCTCGCCTGCTCCGTCAGCGGCGCCCACTGCTCGCGGGACGTGGCGGTGCCGTGCAGCAGGAGCAGCGCGGGGCCGCTGCCGGTCCGGTCGTAGTGGACGACGGCGTCGCCGCCGGTGAGGGTGACGGGGACGGTGGGCATGGGATTCTCCTTCAGGCGGCGATGGTCCGGAGCGCGGCGGTGAAGGCGCGCGGGTCTTCCTGGTGCGGGACGTGCCCGCAGCCGGCGATCACGTGCACCCGGGCGCCGGGCGTGGCCGCGGCGCACGCGCGCGGGACCTCCAGCGGGATCTGGGTGTCCAGCTCGCCGTGCACGTAGGTGATCGGCACGGTCAGCTCCGGCAGCCGCGGCCGCGGGTCGTAGGTGGTGACCTCGGTGAACAGCGCGTCGATGTAGACGCCCGAGTCGAGCAGCTGGCGGACGGTCCAGTCGACCAGCTCGCGCGCGGCCTTCGGGCCGAACCAGTCCGGCACCCAGCCGGCCAGCGTGCCCGCCCGGTCGTCGACGAGCCGCCGCCGCAGGTCGTGCACCGTCTCGCGCATGCCGGTGCTGGGCCAGTACCCGGGGCTGTCGACGGCGACGACCCGGCTGACGAGGTCCGGGCGCGCGAGGGCCAGCTCGGTGGCGAAGAGAGCGCCGATGCTCGACCCGACGACGGTGGGCCGGATGCCGAGCTTCTCGATCACGGCGGCGACGTCGGCGGCGACGCCGTCGATGGTGTTGCCCTCGGCCGGGTGATCCGAGCGGCCGCACCCGCGCCAGTCGAGCGTGACGACGCGGTGATCGCGGACGAGGCCGGGCAGGCACGACTGCCAGACGCGGCCGCTGACGCCCCAGCCGTGCAGGAACAGCAGGGCCGGGCCGTCGCCGACGTCTTCGTAGTGGAGGTTGATTCCGTTGACTTCCATCGTGGGCATGCCCCGAGCCAACCGCGCGAGCGCCCGCGGTTCGAGGGGCAGTCCGCTCCTACACTCATCACGAACACTGATGAATGGGGACACGGTGGAGCTGCGGCAGCTGAGGTACTTCGTGACGGTCGCCGAGGAGCTGCACTTCGGCCGCGCGGCGGAGCGGCTGCACATCGTCCAGCCCGCGGTGAGCCAGCAGGTGCGGCGGCTGGAGCGCGAGCTGGGCGTCTCGCTGTTCGGGCGGACGACGCGCAGCGTGTCCCTGACCGAGGCCGGGCAGCGGTTCCTGCCGCACGCGCGGGCGGTGCTGGCGGCGGCGGACCGCGCGGCCGACTCGGTGACGGAGTTCCGCGCCACGGGAACCCTGGTCCGCCTGGGCACGAGCGAGGGCCTGGGCGACCGCCTGGACGCGCTGCTGGGAGCGTTCGCCCGGCTGGCGCCCTCGGCGTCCCTGGAGCTGGTCCACGCACCGACAGCGCAGCGGCTTCAACGCGTCCGCGACGGGTCACTGGACGCGACGATCGTCCGCGGCTCCTGGCCGGGATCCGGCCTGGACTTCACTCCCGTGTGGACGGACGAGGTCGTGGTGGCGCTGCCCGCGTCGCATCCGCTGGCCGCCGCGGACGAGGTCCCGTTCGCTGCGCTGGCGGAGCTGCCGGTGCGGCTGACCGCGTCCTCCCGGAACCAGCCGCTGCACGACCTGGTGGTCGCGTGCCGCCGCGAGGCGGGGTTCGAGCCGGTGCTGGGCAAGGAGTTCACGACGGCACAGGACACGCTGGGCACCCTCGGCTTCGGCCGTCCACACTGGACGGTGTTCTACCGGGCGCACGCGAACCTGCTGCCGATGCCGGGCGTGGTGTTCCGCCCGCTGCGCGACCCGGCACCACGGATGCCGACGTACCTGGCCACCGCCACGGACCGGCGGCTGACGCCGGAGCTGGTGGCCCTGATCGAGGCCGCACGTTCCTCCTGACGGCGAAGGCCCGGCACTTCAGCCGAAGTGCCGGGCCCTCATCGTTAAACCTCAGGAAGCGGGCAGCGCCGCCAGGCGGGCCGTGATGCGGTCGATGTCCGCGGCCGCCGTTTCCTTGCGGGTCTTGATCTTTGCCACCACGTGCTCCGGGGCCTTGGCGATGAATGCCTCGTTGCCCAGCTTCGCTTCCGTCTGGGTCAGCTCCTTCTGCGCCGCCGCCAGGTCCTTCTCCAGGCGCTTGCGCTCCGCGGCGACGTCGACCGTGCCGGACAGGTCCAGCTCCACCGTCACCACGCCGTCCGCCAGGGCCACCTCCAGCGACGCGCTTGCCGCGAAGTCCGGGGACGGCTCGGTCAGGCGCACCAGCGACCGGACCGCCTCCTCGTGGCCGCCCGTGTAGCCCGCCAGGCGGGCCGCCACCTTCTGGCCCGGCTTCAGGCCCTGGTCGGCGCGGAAGCGGCGGATCTCCGTCACCAGCTTCTGGACGTCCGCGATGCGGGCGTCCGCCACCGGGTCGGCGAACGACAGGTCCGGCGACGGCCAAGAGGCGATCACCAGGGACTCGCCGCCCGTCAGCGCCGTCCAGAGCTTCTCCGTGATGAACGGGACGAACGGGTGCAGCAGGCGCAGCACCGTGTCCAGCACGTGCCCGAGCACCGAGCGGGTGGCCTCGACGCGTGCGTCATCGCCCTGGTACAGCTGGACCTTCGCCAGCTCCAGGTACCAGTCGCACAGCTCGTTCCAGGTGAACTGGTAGAGCGCGCCCGCCACCTTCGCGAACTGGAAGTCCTCGAACAGGCCGTCCACTTCGGACACCAGCGCGCCGAGGCGGCCCAGGATCCACCGGTCCGCCTCCGTCAACTCCGCCGAGGCAGGCAACGGCGACGCCACCGAAGCGCCGTTCATCATCGCGAACTTCGTCGCGTTCCACAGCTTCGTGCAGAAGTTGCGGGAGCCTGCCGCCCACTCGTCGGCCAGTGCCATGTCCGCGCCCGGGTTCGCGCCGCGGGCCAGGGTGAACCGCGTCGCGTCCGCGCCGTAGGCGTCCATCCACTCCAGCGGGTCGATCACGTTGCCGCGCGACTTCGACATCTTCTTGCCGTTCGCGTCGCGGATCAGGCCGTGCAGGTACACGTGGTCGAACGGCTGCTTGCCGCCCATCTGGTGCACGCCGAACATCATCATCCGGACGACCCAGAAGAACAGGATGTCGTAGCCGGTCGACAGCACGCTCGTCGGGTAGAAGCGAGCCAGGTCTTCGGTGGCCGAAGGCCAGCCGAGCGTCGACATCGGCCACAGGCCCGAGGAGAACCACGTGTCCAGCACGTCCGGGTCCTGCGTCCAGCCCTCGCCCGACGGCGGCTGCTCGTCCGGGCCGACGCACACGACCTCGCCGTCCGGGCCGTACCAGACCGGGATGCGGTGACCCCACCACAGCTGGCGCGAGATCGTCCAGTCGTGCATGTTGTCGACCCAGTCGAAGTACCGCTTGCCCAGGTCCGGCGGGTGGATCTTGGTCCGGCCGTCGCGGACCGCGTCTCCCGCCAGCTTGGCCAGCTGCTCGACCTTGACCCACCACTGCAGCGACAGCCGCGGCTCGACCACCGTGTCACAGCGCGAGCAGTGCCCGACCGCGTGCACGTACGGCCGCTTCTCCGCGACGATCCGGCCCAGCTCGCGCAGCGCCGCGACGATCGCCGGGCGCGCCTCGAACCGGTCGAGACCCTCGAACGGGCCCGCGGCGGTGATCTCCGCGCGCTCGTTCATGATCGTCAGCATCGGCAGGTCATGACGGCGGCCGATCTCGAAGTCGTTCGGGTCGTGCGCCGGGGTGACCTTGACCGCGCCGGTGCCGAACTCGGGGTCGACGTGCTTGTCGGCCACGATCGGGATGCGGCGGCCGGTCAGCGGCAGCTCGACCTCGGTGCCGACCAGGTGCGCGTACCGCTCGTCGTCCGGGTGGACGGCGACCGCGGTGTCGCCCAGCATCGTCTCCGCGCGGGTGGTGGCCACCACGATGGCGTTGTCGCCGTCGCCGTAGCGGATCGACACCAGCTCGCCGTCGTCGTCGTTGTGGTCGACCTCGATGTCCGACAGCGCCGTCTGGCAGCGCGGGCACCAGTTGATGATCCGCTCGGCGCGGTAGATGAGGCCCTCGTCGTAGAGGTTCTTGAACACCGTCTGGACGGCCTTGGACAGGTTCTCGTCCATGGTGAAGCGCTCACGCGACCAGTCGACGCCGTCGCCGAGCCGCTTCATCTGGCCGAGGATCTTGCCGCCGTACTCGGCCTTCCACTCCCAGACGCGCTCGACGAACTTCTCCCGGCCCAGGTCGTGGCGCGAAAGCCCCTCGCCGGCCAGCTGGCGCTCGACGACGTTCTGCGTCGCGATGCCCGCGTGGTCCATGCCCGGCAGCCACAGCACCTCGTAGCCCTGCATGCGACGGCGGCGGCTCATCGCGTCCATCAGGGTGTGGTTGAGCGCGTGGCCCATGTGCAGCGAACCGGTGACGTTCGGCGGCGGCAGTACGATCGAGAACGGCGGCTTCCCCGACGAGGCGTCGGCCGTGAAGTACCCGGCCGCTACCCAGCGGTCGTACATCGGTGCTTCCTCGGCGGCCGGGTCCCAGGCACCCGGAAGGTCGGTGGTCTGCTGCGGAGCGTTCTCGGTCACAATGGACAAGTCTACGAACCCGTCACGGCGGGTCACCCAGGGGGAAGGCACTCTCGGATGGCACAGCCTCAGCAGCCGCAGGATCCGGACGACCGGCGCCTGGAGACGCACCCGGACCTGATGAACCCGGACTGGCAGAAGTACGCGGAGCGCGACGCCTGGCTGGGCGCGAAGAAGGACCTGAAGAAGCGCCGGAAACGCGAGCGCGCCGCGGGCGGCTACGCCCGGCCGGGGCAGAGCCGCTGGCCCGGTGTGCTGGCCCTGCTCGTCGTGATCGGCCTGGTCGCGGCGGCCATCATCGTGCACCAGCTCCAGGGCGTCGGCGTCAACGAGTTCGCCTACTTCGGCTAGGCCGGTAACGCCCGTCCCCCGCGGTCGATGATCAGGCGTCGGCACCGAGGGGGACATCGTGGACGAGGAAAACCTGCTCGACTCGCATCCGGACCTGGCGGATCCGGAGTGGCGCAAGCACGCCCAGACCGACGCGTGGCTGGGCGCGAAGAAGGACCGCAGACGGGCGCGCAGGCCGCGCAACGGCCGGGCGCGCCAGTGGGGGCTCGCCGCTTTCGTGCTGGTCCTGGCCGTGACGACGGCGATCGTCATCGGCATCGGGCAGCGCTCCGCCGAGCACGTCGGCAGCAGCTCCGACGTCGTGCCCGCCACGGTGAACCCGACCTCGGTCTCCCGCTCCGCCCCGGTCCACCTGGACCACGCCTACGCGGGGACGCCTGCGGACGTCTGGAAGAAGGGCATCGACGGGATCACCTCCCCCGCCCCGGCCGCCGTCGGGACGTTCAAGGCCGACGAGGTCGCGGCCGCCTACGCCCAGGTCAAGCAGGCGATCACCGCCGGACGGCTCGACCCCGCGGTGCTCGAGAAGCACGACACCCAGGCGTTCCTCGGCCTGTTCGCGAAGGACGCGCAGGCGTTCGTCGGCCCGGCACTGACCACCGAGCCGAGCGCGGACGGCAAGACGCCGGGCCGGTCGGCGTACGTCACCGAGCTGGCCGAGGGCTATCACCTGCTGGACCAGGGGCCGCGGACGCTCGGCTCGATGCGCGCGCACCCGGGCGAGAAGCCCGGCGAGCTGGCGATCGACGTCAAGTTCGTCATCGCCTACGCCTTCGACCACCCGCGGCCCCAGGAGCTGGACGGCCCCGGGGAGATCGTCAGCTTCCTGCGCTCGGACGAGCAGTACGTCGTCCGGGCGGGCAAGAGCTTCGCCCCGGGCAGCCGCGGCCTGTGGCCCGACGGCGGCAACAGCTTCTACCAGTCCATCGGGTGCGCCGCGCTCGACAAGGGGTTCCTCGCGCCGGGATACAGCAACCCGTCCACCGCGGGGCTGCCCGGCGACGACAAGGAGCTGCCCGGCGCCTACGACCCGAACCTGCCGGTGCCGGAGGAAGACACCTGCACGCGGAAGTGACCTGCCTGCCAGGAAGCACAGCTTGGACTGAACAGCTAAACTGTGTACATGGGCGAAGTACCTGCGCACGTGGCCGAGACCGCCGGCTGGCTCCGCGGGGTTGTCGGGCAGCTGCACCGGCGGCTGCGCCAGGTCGACAACGCCGGGATCCTGACGCCGTCGCAGTCCGCGGTGCTCAACCGGCTCTACCGGGACGGCCCCGCCACGCAGGGTGAGCTGGCCGCCGCCGAGCACGTGCGGCAGCAGTCGATGGCCGCCACCCTCGGCGTCCTCGACGAGCTGGGGTACCTCGCCCGCACCCCCGATCCGGCCGACCGGCGCCGCGTGGTGATCAGCCTGTCCGGCGCCGGGCGCGACACCGTGCGCGGCATCCTGCAGCACCGCGAAGAGTGGCTGGCCCAGGCGCTGCTGGACGAGCTGTCGCCCGCCGAGCTGGACGTCGTCACGCGCGCGCTGCCGCTGCTGCAGCGCGTGGCCCAGCACTGAAGGAGTTCCTCACGACCACCGCCACCGCCCCCGCGAAGTTCGGCGCCCGCCTGGTCACCCCGCTGGTGGCCGGCGCAGTGCTCAACCCGATCAACTCCACGCTCATCGCCGTCGCGCTCGTGCCGATCGGGCAGAGCTTCGGCGCCGGGCCCGGGCAGACCGCCTGGCTGATCTCGGCGCTGTACCTCGCCACCGCGGTCGGGCAGCCGGTGGTGGGCCTGCTGGTCGACCGCCACGGCGCCCGGCGCGTCCTGCTCGGCGGCGCGGCCTTGGTGATCGTGGCCGGGATCGCGGGCATGATCCCGGTCTCGGTCGGCTGGCTCACCGGGGTGCGGGTGGTGCTCGGGCTGGGCACGTGCGCCGGGTTCCCGGCGGCGATGGCCGTGCTGCGCCGGCACGCCGAGGCGACCGGGCAGGGCGTGCCCGCGCGCGTGCTTTCCGTGCTGTCCATGGCATCCCAGACGGTGATGGTGATCGGCCCGACGCTCGGCGGCGTGCTGATCGGCCTCTTCGGCTGGCCCGCGATCTTCGCGGTGAACATCCCGCTCGCCGGCCTGTCGCTGGTGCTCGCGCTGCGGTGGGTGCCGAAGGACGACCGCGGCGCGCGCACGGCGAAGCCGATCGACGTGCTCGGCATCGCGCTGTTCTCCGCGACACTGCTCGCGCTGCTGGTCTTCCTGATGCACCCAGGAGCACAGCTGTGGCTGCTCGCCGTCGTCGTGGCCTGCGGGCTCGCGTTCACGCTGACCGAGCTGCGGCGCGAGGCCCCGTTCCTGGATCTGCGGATGCTCGCCGCCAACGGTGCGATCCTGCGCACCTACCTGCGGCAGTCGCTGAGCTTCATGGCGATCTACGCGGTCATGTTCGGCTACGTGCAGTGGCTGGAGACCGCGCGGCAGCTGCCGGAGGAGACCGCCGGGCTGATGCTGCTGCCGATGTCGGCCACCGCGGTCTGCGCTGCGGCATTCTCCGGACGGGCATCGGGGATCAAGGCGCGGCTGGTGACGGTGGCCGTGGCGCTGGCAGGCGGTTCGGCGTTGCTGCTGACGGTGCACGACGGGACGTGGACCGGTGCGCTGCTGGCGCTCGCGGCGTTGTTCGGCCTGGCACAGGGCCTGACCAGCGTCGCGAACCAGACGACGCTCTACCGCGAAGCCCCGGCCGGGCAGATCGGGACGGCCAGCGGGCTGTTCCGCACCGCCCAGTACCTCGGCGCGATCGTGGCGTCGACGCTCATCGCGCTCTGCTACGGGGCACACGCGGATTCGGCGGGCCTGCACCGGCTGGCCGTCGCGCTGGTGGCCGTCAGCGGGCTGCTGCTGGTGGTGACCGTCTTCGACCGACGGCTGGGCGCCGCGAAAGCCTGATCCCACCGGAAAACCCACCCCCTGCTTAGCGCGCGGCGGCTTCGAGGCGCACGATGAACACATGACCCGTGAAGCGCCGGCGCAGGACGTGGACGAGAGCCGCCTCGAGGTGGGCAAGCCGAAGGGCTGGGCGGCCGGGATACCCGGTGTTGCCGTGTCGCTCGCGCGCAGCGTCGAGCAGATGGGCACCGGGCGGACCGTCAAGGCGCTGCGGCTGCTGAACCAGCGCGAGGGCTTCGACTGCCCCGGCTGCGCGTGGCCCGAACCGCGCGAGGCCGACGGAGAGAAGCGCAAGCTCGCCGAGTTCTGCGAGAACGGCGCCAAGGCCGTCGCCGAAGAAGCGACGAAACGGCGCGTCGGCCGGGAGTTCTTCGCCGCGCACCCGATCGCGGACCTGAAGACCAGGACCGACTACTGGCTGGGCCAGCAGGGCCGGATCACCGAGCCATTCGTGCTACGCGAAGGCGCAACGCACTACGAACCCATCTCCTGGGACGACGCCTTCGAGCTGGTCGCCGGCGAGCTGAAGGCGCTGACCGACCCCAACGAGGCGATCTTCTACACCTCCGGCCGCACCAGCAACGAGGCCGCGTTCCTCTACCAGCTGCTCGTGCGGTCCTTCGGCACCAACAACCTGCCGGACTGCTCCAACATGTGCCACGAGTCCTCCGGCGCCGCGCTGTCGGCGACCACCGGGGTCGGCAAGGGCTCGGTGAGCCTGGCCGACATCCACAAGGCCGACCTCATCGTCGTCGTCGGGCAGAACCCCGGCACGAACCACCCGCGGATGCTTTCGGCGCTGGAAGAAGCCAAGAAGAACGGCGCGAAGATCATCGCGGTGAACCCGCTGCCCGAGGCCGGGCTGATGCGGTTCAAGAACCCGCAGAACGTCCGCGGGGTCGTCGGCAAGGGCACGCCGCTGGCCGACGAGTTCGCGCAGATCCGCCTCGGCGGCGACCTCGCGTTGTTCCAGGCCGTCGGGCACCTGCTGCTGGCCTGGGAGGACGAGGCACCCGGCGCCATCGTCGACCGCGCCTTCGTGCAGCGCTCGACCGAAGGCTTCGACGAATACGCGAAACACCTGCGGGAACTCGACTGGCCGGAGGTCGAACGCGCGACCGGGCTGCCGCGCGAGCAGATCGAGCGCGTCGCGCGGATGATCGCCTCCTCGCAGCGCACCATCTACTGCTGGGCGATGGGGCTCACCCAGCACAAGCACGCGGTGCCGACGATCTCCGAGATCGCCAACCTCGCCCTGATGCGCGGGATGATCGGCAGGCCCGGCGCCGGCCTGTGCCCGGTGCGCGGCCACTCGAACGTCCAGGGCGACCGGACGATGGGCATCTGGGAGAAGATGCCGCAGTCCTTCCTCGACGCCCTCGCCGCCGAGTTCGGCATCGACGTCCCGCGCGAGCACGGCTTCGACACCGTCGACTCGATCCGCGCGATGCGCGACGGCCGCGGCAAGGTGTTCTTCGCCGTCGGCGGCAACTTCGCGTCGGCGACGCCGGACTCGGAGCTGACCGAGAAGGCGCTGGCCTCGTGTGCGCTGACCGTGCACGTGTCGACGAAGCTCAACCGCTCGCACGTCGTGCCCGGGCGCACCGCGCTGATCCTGCCGACGCTCGGCCGCACCGAGCGCGACGTCCAGGCGAGCGGCGAGCAGTTCGTCACGGTCGAGGACTCGATGTCGCAGGTCCACGCCTCCCGCGGGCGGCTGGAACCGGCGAGCGAGCACCTGCTCTCGGAGGTGGCGATCCTCTGCCGGCTGGCGGAGAAGCTGCTCGGCCCGGACCACGCCGTGCCGTGGCGGTCGTTCGAGGCCGACTACGACCTGATCCGCGACCGCATCTCCCGCGTCGTCCCGGGCTGCGCGGACTACAACCGCCGCGTCCGCGAGCCGGACGGCTTCGTGCTGCCGCACGCGCCCCGCGACTCCCGCGAGTTCACCGGCACCGCCAACGGCAAGGGCAACTTCACGGTGTCGGAGCTGGAGTACCCGAAGGTGCCGGAGGGACGGCTGCTGCTGCAGACGATGCGCAGCCACGACCAGTACAACACCACGATCTACGGCCTGTCCGACCGCTACCGCGGCATCGAGAACGCCCGCCGGGTGGTGCTGGTCAACCCGGCCGACCTCGCCGCACTGGGCGTGGCCGACGGCGCGCTGGTCGACCTGGTTTCCGAGTGGCGCGACGGCGACCGGCGCGCCCCGGCGTTCCGGGTCGTCGCGTATCCGACGGCTCGCGGCTGTGCCGCCGCGTACTTCCCCGAGGCGAACGCGCTGGTGCCGCTGGACTCGGTGGCCGACAAGTCGAACACCCCGGTGTCCAAGGCCATCGTGGTCCGGCTCGAACCTCAGCCCTTGTAGTCCGCCCGCAGGGTGTTCGCCATGTCCGTGACCACCGCCTGCACGTTGTCCACGGTCGCGGGCGGGATCATCGCGGCCTCGGTGCCGCCGTCGTCGATCGCCAGGCCCAGCACCACGTTGCCGGTGCGCACGGCCGCCCACTTCTCGGAGAAGCCCGCCTCGTCGCCGACACCGGTGACGAGGCGGACGCCCGAGTGGTCGCCGAGCGCGTCGGTCATCAGCTGCGTGGCCTTGGCCGCCGCGGTGCCCGGGTCGGCGTCGGTGAACCGGGCGACGGCGATCGTCACCAGCCGGTAGTCCTGCAGGTTGGGCTTGCCGCCGCCGAGGTCGCGGGCGAAGACGCGCTTGCACGTGGTGACCTCGTTGTCGTCGGCGCCGCGGTCGGAGGGCACCACTTTCGCCTCGGGGGCCTTCACCGAGGCGGCCGGGACCTCCACGGTGCCCGGGGCGAGCTGGGCCGCGGCGTTCGGCCCTGGCAGGCGGCACGCGTCGATCGCGGCGGGGTAGTGCACCGCGGCGGACGCCGACTGGCACCCGGCGCAGAGAACGGCTGAAGCGAGGACGGCAAGCACCCACCCGTGGGCGACGCTGCTGCGCATAGGTTTCCGGACTTTCCGCTTTTCCCGAAATCGACTTTCCGGCCGACCACCGATCGGGTGATCATTTCCGGCCGTCGCGCGGCCGCGGCCGTCGACGGTCACCGCACCCTGCCTCACCAGGGCCGCAGCGTCAAGACCAGTGACCGGGTTGGTCCACCGTGGTCCGGTGTGCAATTCAGGAAATGCGGGGAAAGCCGGAAAAGATCAGTCCACGCAGGTGACCCCGTCGGAAGTGATCGGATCGCCCCCGCCCGCCGCCGGAGCACCGCCGCCGCCCGACACGCCGGGCCCGGAGTACACCGTCCCGAGCACCACCTCGATGTGCCCGGCGGGCACCTGCGCGGACACCTGCGTCGTCAGGCCGCCCAGCAGCTTCGCCACCTCGGCGCCGCGGTCGGCGAGGTCCGCGCCGAAGCGGACCACCGACGTCCGCCGCGCGCCGGCGTTGCCCGCCGACTTCGCGGTGAAGCCCTTCCCCGCCAGGAAGTCGGCCACCCGGCCGGCGAGCCCCTCCCGGGAACCGGCGTTGGCGACGTCGACGGTGACCGCCGGGGCGGCGGGCGGCGTGGCCGCCGTCCCGATCAGGCTCGCCGCGAAGGCCTTCACCGCGGCCGGGTCGACCTGCACCGCCGTCGCCCGCGGGTTGTCCCGGTCGTACCGGTAGTCCACGTTCACCACCGGGATCGTCGCGAACTGGATGCCGCCGCCGCTGACCCCGCGCATCTGGGCGACGAAGTCGAGGAGGTTCCACGAAGCGTCCAGCACCACCGAGTGCTTCACGGCTTCGATGAGGTCCGACAGCTTCCCCGGGTCGGCCAGCGTGCCCGCGGACAGCACCTGCCGCGCCAGCCCGGCGAGGAACACCTGCTGCCGCCGGACGCGGGCGAGGTCGGTGCCCGGGAGGCCGTCGCGCTGCCGGACGAAGGCGAGGGCGTCGGCACCCGAGATGCGCTGCGGGCCCGCCGGGAAGTCCGCGCCGGAGTTCTTGTCCTTGGTGGCGGCCTTCAGGCAGACGTCGACGCCGCCGACGGCCTTGCTGATCTCGTAGAAGCTGAGCAGGTTGACCTCGGCGAAGTGGTCGATCTTCACCCCGGTGAGGTTCTCGACCGCCTGGCGCGTCGCCCGCCGCCCGGCGGTGAGCGCGGCCTGCTCGATCTTCGCCTTGTCGGTCTCGCCCGCGGAGCGCAGCCGTCGAGCCTCGCCCGCCTGGGCCCGCCCGAACGCGGCGTTGATCTTGCCCTTCCCGCCGGGCATGTCCACGTAGCTGTCCCGCGGGATGGAGAAGGCCTTCACCTCCTTCGTGCCGTTGGGGATCCGCAGCACGATCAGGGTGTCGGTGAGGTCGTCGCCGTTGGCGCCGACCCGCAGCTCGCGCAGCATGTCCGGGGACAGCGGCCTGCCCTGCTGGTCACTCCGGGAGTCCCGGCCGACCAGCAGGATGTCGAGCGAGCCGTCCGCGGGCTGCTCCCCCGGCTTGGTCGCCGGGTCGTCGTCGATCACGCTGTCGCGCGTGACCTCGTCGAGGGATTGGAGGTTCACGTAGCCGTACGCCGTGCCGCAGAAGACGACCATGGCCAGGCCGGCGACGACGATCTTCCCCAGAGGATGCACGCCCTACCGACGTCCGCGGACCCCGTTCTGCTGCACGGGTGAGACAGGTCACATCCGCAGGTGCGAGGCGCCGTTGAGGTCGAGGATCGTCCCGGACGCCCAGGCCGCCTCGGCGGAGGCCAGGTAGACGACGGCCGCGGCGACCTCCTCGGGCGTGCCGACCCGGCCGAACGGGCTCTGCGCGCGCAGGGCGTCGTCGATCCGGTCCGCCACGCGCTCGGTGGCGGTGAAGCCGGGCGCCACCGACGTCACGGCAATGCCGTGGGGCGCCAGCGAGACGGCGAGCGACTGGCCGAGCGCGTGCAGGGCGGCCTTGCTCGCCCCGTACGCGGGGTGGTCGGGCTCGCCCCGGAACGCCCCGCGCGAGCCGATGTTGACGATCCGGCCCGGCGCGCCGCGCTCGATCAGGTGCCGGGCCACGCAGTAGCTCACGTTCGCCGCGCCGACGAGGTTGACGTCGAGGGTGCGCCGCCAGATCCGCTGCCAGTCCACATAGGACACCGACGCGACGGGGTGGGCCGTCTCGGCCGACGTCGCGACGGCGGCGTTGTTGACCAGAATGTCGACCCCGCCCAGGCCCGCTTCGGCCGCGTCGGCGATCCGCTGCGCCGCTTCGGGATCGGCGAGATCACCGCCGACCAGCACGTGCCCGTCGCCGGGCAGCGCGGCCAGCGTCTCCTCCGCGTCCGCGGCCCGGTGTCCATAGTGGACGGCGATCCGATGGCCACGGGCCGCGAAGGCCAGCGCCACGGCCCGGCCGATCCCCCGGGACGCCCCGGTGACGAGAACGCCGCTCACCGCACTCCTTCCGCCGGCGTGGACCTCATGATCGCACGACCGGCAGCCGGCGTGGTCCCGCGGTCGTCGCCGCGCTTCAGCCGAAGAGCTGCACCAGCTTCAGGAACAGCTGGTACACGCCATAACCGAACGGCAGCACCACCCACGCCCAGGCCAGCACGAGCAGCGGCACCCGCGCGGGTTTCGTCGGCTCCGTCACGCCTCGCTCCTCACGGCCGTGCCCGTCGCGGCGGGCTCGTGGTACTTCTCCTTGACCGGGCGGACCAGCTCGTTGGCCACGAAGCCGATCACCAGCAGGCCGATCATGATGGCGAAGGACATCGTGTACAGGTCCGGGCCGGACTTGCCCGCCGCCTTCTCGCCGTCGGCGATGCGGTTGACGATCAGCGGGCCGAGCACGCCCGCCACCGACCACGCCGTCAGCAGCCTGCCGTGGATCGCGCCCACCTGGTAGGTGCCGAAGAGGTCCTTGAGGTACGCCGGGACCGTCGCGAAACCACCGCCGTAGAACGACAGGATCACCATGGCGCACAGGATGAACACCAGCTTGGACGAGTTCTGCGTCAGCGCGATCACCAGGTACAGCAGCGCGCCGGCACCGAGGTACGTGCGGTAGATGTTCTTGCGCCCCACCAGGTCCGATGTGGACGACCAGACGAACCGGCCGAGCATATTGCACAGTGACAGCAGCGCGACGAAGCCCGCCGCCGCCGGCACGCCCACCGGGGTCGGCGTGTTCCGGAAGAAGTCCTGGATCATCGGCGACGCCTTCTCCAGGATGCCGATGCCCGCGGTGACGTTGAAGCACAGGACCACCCACAGGCACCAGAACTGCGGTGTCCTGATCGCGTTGGCGGCCGAGACGTTCGCCGTGCTGATCATCGCCTTGCCGTGGTCGGTCTTCGGTTCCCAGCCGTCCGGCCGCCAGCCGTCGGCCGGGACGCGCACCAGCAGCCAGCCCAGCGACATGAAGACCGCGTAGGCCACGCCGTGCACCAGGAACGCCGTCGCGATCGTGCCCGTCGTCGGCGCGGTGCCGAGCATCGACGACGACCACGGCGACGCGATCAGCGCGCCGCCGCCGAAGCCCATGATCGCGATCCCGGTGGCCATGCCCGGCCGGTCGGGGAACCACTTGATGAGCGTCGAGACCGGCGAGATGTAGCCGATGCCCAGCCCGACGCCGCCGATCCCGCCGTAGCCGAGCACCACGAGCCAGAACTGCCCGGTCGCCACGCCGAGCGCGGAGACGAGGAACCCGCTGGCGAAGCAGCACATCGACACGAACATCGCCCAGCGGGGGCCGTTGCGCTCGACGAGCGTCCCGCCGAAGGCCGCGGACAGCCCGAGCATGACGATGCCGAGCTGGAACGGCAGCGAGCTCTGCGTGCCGTTCAGATGGAGCGTTTTCTCGAGCGGGGTCTTGAACACGCTCCACGCGTAGGCCTGGCCGATCGACAGGTGCACCGACAGGGCCGCCGGCGGCACCAGCCAGCGCGTCCAGCCGGGGGGCGCGACGGTCCGGGAACGGTCCAGGAAGCCGAGAGCCATCGGATCCCTCCGTACTCTGGGGATGATGGAGGGAATGTATTACCAAATACCCGACGTTGCACCATACCGGTGTCAAACTTAGGGGCCGAGAAAGGTGTACGGATGGGCAGGGTGACCGTGCGCAGGCCGGTGCGGCGGATCTCCGCGACCGGGGACCGGCGCCGCCCCGACGCGCTGGCGGCCGAAGAACCCCTGGAGCTGCGGGTCGGAGGCCGGGCGCTGGCCGTCACCATGCGCACGCCGGGGCACGACGTCGAGCTGGCGCACGGCTTCCTGCTGTCGGAGGGCGTGATCGGCGGCCGCGAGGACGTCGCCGTCGCCCGCTACTGCGACGGCGTCGACGACCAGGGCCGCAACACCTACAACGTGCTCGACCTCGCGCTGGCCGACGGCGTGCCGGCGCCGGACACCGGCGTCGAGCGCAACTTCTACACCACCTCCTCCTGCGGGGTGTGCGGCAAGGCCGCGCTCGACGCGGTCAAGCTGCGCACCCGCTTCTCCCCCGCTTCGGCGGCGTTCACGGTGAAGAGCGAGACGCTGGCCGCCCTGCCGGACGCGTTGCGTGCCCGCCAGAAGGTGTTCGCCAGCACCGGCGGCCTGCACGCGGCGGCGCTGTTCACGCCCGACGGCGAGATCGACGTCGTCCGCGAGGACGTCGGACGGCACAACGCGGTCGACAAGGTGCTCGGCTGGGCGGTACTGGAGAACCGCATCCCCGCGCCCGGCCACGGCCTGCTGGTGTCCGGGCGCGCGTCGTTCGAGCTGGTGCAGAAGGCGGCGATGGCCGGGATCGGGCTGCTGGCGGCGGTGTCCGCCCCGTCGTCGCTGGCGGTGGAGCTGGCCGAGGAGAACGGCATGACGCTGGTCGGCTTCCTGCGCGGCGACTCGATGAACCTCTACACCGGCGACCACCGCATCCTGACCTGACCCTCAGGCCGAGGCGACCCAGTTGCCGTGGAAGCCGTTCGGCACGCGGTCGGGCAGGTGGATCGCCGCCACGGTGTCGAGCGTCTCCGCGTCGAGGATCGTCAGGTCGCTGCGCTGGGTCGCCGGGTCGAACACGAAGCCCATCAGGACGCCTTCGTCCTCGGCCGCGTCGTCGTGGCTCGGCACGAACACGAACTCGCCCGGCTGCCGCCCGTCGCCGAACGCGCGCTCGGCACGCGTGCCGGTGTGGAAGTCGTGCTTGAACACCGAGCCGCCCGGCTGCGCGCCGCCGTCGGCGGACATCGCGTAGCCGTAGCGGTGGCGGCGTCCCACGAGCCGCTCGTCCACGCGCGGGAACTCCTGGCCGCGGTCGTCGAGCCGCTCCTCCAGGACCTTGCCCGCGGCCAGGTCGACCGTCCAGCGGTCCAGCGTCGGGCCGCCCTCGTCCGGGCCGTGCAGCTCGCGGTCGAACATCTTCGGGTGGCGGACGACACCGAGCACGATGCCGTCGCCGTCGTCGTAGGCGTTGAGCGGGTGGAAGACGTAGCACGGCTCGACGTCGAACCAGCGGACGTCCCCGTTGCCGCCCTCCCGCGGCATGACCCCGATCCGCGCCGGGTACCGCGGGTCCCAGCGGTACGGCAGGCCGCCGTTCGCGCCGATCTTGCGGGCCATCATCGCGGTCACCGGGTCCGGGACGCGGACCTTGCCGACCAGTGCCGAGAGCACCAGCTTCGCCGGCGTCCGCAGCATGCCCGGCACGTTGGCGGCCACGGCCATCTCCGCGTTGAACGTCACCGGCAGGTCGTAGAACACGACGTGCTTCTCGGTCAGGGAGAAGTCGTGCATCATCGGCGACCCGGTGACCTCGACGTCGACCGTGCGGCGGGCGCGGCCGTCGGTGCCGACGACGGAGTACTGGACCTTGTTGCCCATGCCGAAGAAGTACGACACGGCGTGCAGCTCGCCGGTCTGCGGGTCGCGCTTGGGGTGGGCGGTGTAGCCGCCGGGGAGCGTGCCGTCGAAGTCGCAGCGGCCGACGGTGTCCAGCTCGTCGGTCAGCTCGTAGATCGGCGCGCCTGCCTCGACCAGCGCGAGGGTCTTGCCGGCGTGGCCGATGACGTTGGTGTTGGCGCCGAGTGCGTCCAGCCCGCAGAACCGGCTCGCGTCCTCGCCATTCAGCGCCGCGGCGACGGCGGGGTTGCGGACCCAGCGGTTGCGGTACCACTCGGCCTTCCCGTCGCGCAGGCGCACGCCGTGGACCATGCCGTCGCCCATGAACCAGTGGTAGGCGGCCGGGTCCACTTCGGACAGCGGGTTGGGGCCGTTGCGCAGGTAGCGGCCGTCGAGGAACTCCGGGATGCGCCCGGTGACGGCCAGCTCGGTGATCGTGTGCTCCCGGCTGACCGGGGCGAAATTGCCGTCGAGGAACTTGTTGCCCATGCGTGACCCCTCCGCGGATGAATAACTCGGTTATGTCATCCAGGTATAACAGGGTTATGGGACACTGGCAAGCGTGAGCCCGAAACCGCGCGCGACCGACGTCAAGGACCGGCTCGTCGAGGCCGCCATCCGGCTGCTCGACGAAGGCGGCCCGGAAGCCCTGCAGGCACGCAAGCTGGCAGCCGAGATCGGCGTCTCCACGATGGCCGTGTACACGCACTTCGGCGGCATGGCCGCGCTGGTGGACGAGGTCGCGCGGGCCGGGTTCGTCAAGCTCAGCGCGTGCCTGGCCGAGGTCGGCGAGACAGCCGACCCGGTGGCGGACATCTTCGGCATGGCCCGCACCTACCGGCAGGCGGTCGCCGAGCAGCCACAGCTGTTCGCGGTGACCTTCGGCCAGTCCGCGCCGGGCGGCAAGCGGGCGACGCTGTCGGACCTCACCACCGAGGAAGGCCGCGAGTCCGCACGGGAGGGCCTGGAGGCGTTCGGCCACATCGTCCGGGCGAGCGAGCGGGCCATCGCCGCGGGCCGGTTCCGGCCCGTGGACCCGTACCAGGCGGCCGCCCAGCTCTGGAGCGCGCTGCACGGGTTCGTCACGCTGGAGGCGTCCGGCCACTTCGGCCCCGGCGAACAGGGGATAGACCACATTTTGATACCCCTCGGCATCACGCTCGCGATCGGCCTCGGGGACACTGTGGACAGGGCGGAACGCTCGGCCGAGACGGCCAAGGCGGCCTGGCGGGCGAGGAACGGAAACACCGGGCAGGGTGGGAACGACTAACCCGGTGAACCGGGGCGCGAGGGAACGCGGAGCGGGTGCGCGGCGTCCCATGAGGGGCAGGCGGGGGACGGAGACAGGTGAACGAGAACAACGACGCGGAGCCTTCCGGGGCGGTCGCGGACGCGGTCCAGGGGGCCCGGCGGTGGCTGAGCCGCCGGTCGGTGCTGATCGCGGGCGCGTCCGGGCTGGCCGTGACCGGCCTGGCCGTCGGCACCGCGACGGGCAAGCTGCCGTTCAGCCAGGCCCTGCAGCGCACGCTCGGCGTGACGTCGTCCAACCCGACGACCCAGCTGGGCAGCACCCGCGTCGAGCGCGTCTACTCGGCCGCGCGCGGCCGGATGGTCGACCTGGTGTTCATCCTGCCGTCGAAGACCCCGCCGAAGGGGCTGCCGATGTCGCTGATGCTGCACGGCCTGCACGGCAACGCCCGCAGCGCGGCCCCGACCGGCACGCTCAAGCAGCTCGCCAGTGACGTCGCCCGCAAGGCCGTCCCGGCGTTCGGGTTCGTGGCCGTCGACGGCGGCGACAACTACTGGCACGAGGTCCACCCGGGCGACGACCCGATGGCGATGCTGCTGGAGGAGGTCCCGCAGTGGCTGCGGGCCCGCGGCTTCGCCGGGCCCAGCGGGCTGCCGTTCGCCTGCACCGGCGTCTCCATGGGCGGCTTCGGCGCGCTGGTGTACACGCGCCGCCGGATCGAGCGGCGCCAGCCGCCGTCCGCGGTCGCGACGCTGGCCCCGGCCCTGATCACGGCGTGGCCGGAGATGGCCAAGCGGCACATCTTCACCGGCATCCAGGACTGGACGGCCCTCGACCCGCTCAAGCACGTCGACGAGACGAAGAGCGTGCCCAACGGCATCTGGTGCGGCACGGAGGACCCGTTCATCACCGGCGTCCGCCGCTACATCGAGGCGGCCCGCCCGGCAGTCGCCCACACGGCACACGGCAAGCACGGCGACCCGTTCAACCGGACGGTCGTGCCCAGCGTGGTCAGCTTCCTCGGCAAGCACGTCCCCCGCGCGGCCTGACGCAAGGTGGGCTGAAAGGGACGTTCCTCGCATGTGGCGAGAGGAAAGTCCCTTTCAGCTCGTCTCACGAGACCAACGTCCCTTTCGCCGGACTCAGCGGCGGAAGTGGACCCGGGTCGTGGTGCGGCCGGGGACCCAGTACGTGCGGACCAGGTCGGCCAGGCGGTTGACCAGGACCAGACCGCGGCCGCCGAGCGTCGACGCCGACGGCGGGATGCGGCCCGCGAGCGGGGACGTGATCGTGCCCGTGTCCGTCACCTCGGCGACCACCTGCGCCGGCTCCGCCCACAGCCGCAGGACGCCGGTGCCGCCGCCGTAGAGCACGCTGTTGGTCGTCAGCTCGGCGATCGCCAGCGTGAAGTCGTCCCGGCGGGGACGGCGCAGGCCGTGGCGGGCCGCCCAGATCTCCGCGAACCCCCGCAGCGACGCCAGCTGCCCGAGGTCGAACGGCCGCTCGACCACGGCAGGCGGGGACGCCAGCGGCCGCGTGAAGTCCGCGCGCACGCCGTCGGGGTCGAACCGCGGGCTGTCGAACGGGCCCGCCGGGCCCCGCACCTCCGGGTGGGTGCGCTCGGCGTCGGTGAGGACGTCCACCGGCAGCTCCGCGACGTCGTACGGGCACAGCACCGTCAGGTCACGGCCCGCGAAAGCGGTGTTGATCAGCGCTTCGTGCACCACGCACGCCGGGTACTCGACGTCGGTGCGGCCCGCCCAGATCGGCTCGCCCACGATCCGCACCGGGCCCGCGTGCTGCCCGGCGAAGGCGTGCAGCACCGACGGCAGGATGGCGCCGGGGTTGCGGCCCGCACGCTCCATGTCGATCAGCCGGACCTCGCTCGCGCGGTCCTCCAGCGCCTTCTCGACGAGCAGGAGGTTGCGCCCGGGCACGGCGACCGCCGCGGGTTCACCCCGGTCGAGACCTTCGAGGAGGAACGGAACGACACCGTCGAGATACTCGGTGTCACCACGGTAGAACAAGGCTGGATGCCGGAAGGGTCCGAGGGCATCTACCACGGATCACACGTACCCGCGCCGCGCTGATCGCAAACCCGGCGAACGCCCGGAAATCACTCGACCCAGCGACCCACGACGGAGATCAGCCAGAAGCCGGCCATGGTCGCGACCGCGAACAGCAGGACCCAGTTGAACAGCTGACGCCGCGCGGTCACCCCGCGGGCCTGCCAGAGGCCGTACCCGCCGACGAGGAACAACGGGACCGGCAGCAGCGGCAACGGCGACAGCCGCGCCACCACGGCCACGACGCACGTGCCGGTGAACACCGCCAGCATGCCCATCAGCACGCGGTTCAGCCACGGGTACCGGTCGAAGACGGACGCGATCACGCGTTCGCTCAGCTCGCGGAAGCCGAGGACCGGCCCGGCGGCCACCGGCGCGGGCGCCGGGGCCGGTGGCGGCGGCGCCTGCACGCCGCCGCCGGCGACCGTGTCCCCGGTACCCGGGAAAGAGTCAGCAGTCATTCAGCTTTCCTGTCGGGTCTCCGGGCCGGGCGGCCCGGAGACGCCCGGCCTCAGGCCGACTTCTCGCCGCGCTCGCTGCGCGCGCGCCGCGTCGGCTGCCGGGCGACGATCGTCGGGTTCACGTTCTCCCGGACGGTCTGCTCGGTGATGACGACCTTCGCCACGTCGTCGCGGCTCGGGATGTCGTACATGACCGGCTGCAGCACCTCTTCCATGATGGCGCGCAGCCCGCGGGCGCCGGTGCCGCGCAGGACCGCCTGGTCCGCGATGGCCTCGAGCGCCGTCTTGGTGAACTCGAGCTCGACGTTGTCCATCTCGAAGAGCTTCTTGTACTGCTTCACCAGGGCGTTGCGCGGCTTGGTGAGGATGCTGACCAGCGATTCCTTGTCCAGGTGGCTGACCGTCGCCACGACCGGGAGCCGGCCGATGAACTCCGGGATCAGCCCGAACTTGATCAGGTCCTCGGGCATCGTGTCGGAGAAGACGTCGCTCTCCTCGATCTCGGACTTGGTGCGGATCTCCGCGCCGAAGCCGAGGCCGCGCTTGCCGACCCGCTCGTTGATGATCTTCTCCAGCCCGGCGAACGCGCCGGCCACGATGAACAGCACGTTCGTCGTGTCGATCTGGATGAACTCCTGGTGCGGGTGCTTGCGGCCGCCCTGCGGCGGCACCGAGGCCGTGGTGCCCTCGAGGATCTTCAGCAGCGCCTGCTGGACACCCTCGCCCGAGACGTCCCGCGTGATCGACGGGTTCTCGCTCTTCCGGGCGATCTTGTCGACCTCGTCGATGTAGATGATCCCGGTCTCGGCCCGCTTGACGTCGTAGTCCGCCGCCTGGATGAGCTTGAGCAGGATGTTCTCGACGTCTTCGCCGACGTAGCCCGCTTCGGTCAGCGCCGTGGCGTCCGCGATGGCGAACGGCACGTTCAGCAGCTTCGCGAGCGTCTGCGCCAGGTAGGTCTTGCCGCACCCGGTGGGGCCGAGCATCAGGATGTTCGACTTGGCGAGCTCGACCGACTCCTCCTTGGAGTCCTTCGGCCCGGCCTTGTCGTCCGCCTGGATCCGCTTGTAGTGGTTGTAGACCGCTACCGCGAGGGTCCGCTTGGCGTCCTCTTGGCCGATGATGTACTGCTCGAGGAACTCGTGGATGTCGGCGGGCTTGGGCAGCTCGTCGAGCTTGACGTCGCCGGCCTCGGCCAGCTCCTCCTCGATGATCTCATTGCAGAGGTCGATGCACTCATCGCAGATGTAGACCCCGGGGCCGGCAATGAGCTTCTTCACCTGCTTCTGGCTCTTCCCGCAGAAAGAACACTTCAGCAGGTCTCCGCCGTCACCGATCCGTGCCATGGCCGTTGACCTCGTCCCCTCCGGCGCGGCTGCCCACGCCTGACTGTGTTGCGACGGTGCGACCCCCCGGCCACGGGTGACCGGGTGCGAGCCTCACGCATTGCCACTGACGGTACCCGTCCGACGCCGTGAGCGGGAACACCCACGGCCTCCGGGAGCACGTCAGAGGACGACCCTAAACCAGGATGCCGGTGTGTGTCGTCTCCTCGACACACACCGGCCTGGCGGATCTACAGAGCCGACGCCTTGCGGTACGGCAGCACCTCGTCGATGATGCCGTACGCCTTCGCCTCCTCGGCGGTGAGGATCTTGTCGCGCTCGATGTCGGCCTTGATCTGGTCCGGGTCCTTGTTCGTGTGCTTGGCCAGGATGACCTCCATCTGGCGCCGCACCCGCTGGATCTCGTTCGCCTGGATCTCCAGGTCGGAGACCTGGCCGTAGGTGCCCTCGGTGGCAGGCTGGTGGATCAGCACGCGCGAGTTCGGCAGCGCGTAGCGCTTGCCGGGCGTGCCGGCCGACAGCAGCACCGCGGCGGCCGAAGCGGCCTGGCCGAGGCAGTACGTCTGGATGTCCGGGCGGACGAACTGCATGGTGTCGTAGATCGCCATCAGCGAGGTGAACGAGCCACCCGGCGAGTTGATGTAGACCAGGATGTCGCGGTCCGGGTCCTCGTGCTCGAGGTGGATCAGCTGGGCCATGACGTCGTTGGCCGAGGCGTCGTCGACCTGGACGCCGAGGAAGATGATCCGCTCCTCGTACAGCTTGTTGTACGGGTTCGACTCCTTGACGCCGTAGCTGGTGCGCTCGACGTACGACGGCAGGATGTACCGCGACTGGGGGATGTTCGGGGCCCGGAAGTCACCCGGGAGCCTGAAGTTGCTCATGATCGAGTCTCCTGTGTGCTTCGCGGTCAGTTCGCGCTGTGACGGCGGGCCATGTCGGCGGTGAGGACGTGGTCCACGAACCCGTAGTCCTTCGCCTCCTGCGCGGTGAACCAGCGGTCGCGGTCGCCGTCCTTGATGATCTGCTCGACCGTCTGGCCGGTCTGCTCCGCGGTGATCCGGGCCAGCTCCTGCTTCCACTTGTTGAACAGGTCGGCCTGGATCGCGATGTCCGACGCCGTGCCGCCGACACCGGCCGAGGGCTGGTGCATCAGGATGCGGGCGTGCGGCAGCGCGTAGCGCTTGCCCGGCGTGCCCGAGGAGAGCAGGAACTGCCCCATGGAGGCCGCCATGCCCATCGCGTAGGTCGCGACGTCCGGGCGGATCAGCTGCATGGTGTCGTAGATGGCGAACCCGGCGGTGACCGAACCACCCGGCGAGTTGATGTAGAAGCGGATGTCGGACTCGGCGTCGTCGGCGTCGAGCAGCAACAGCTGCGCGGTGATCCGGTTGGCGACCTCGTCGTTGACCTCGGAACCGAGGACGACGATGCGCTCCTGGAGCAACCGCTCGAACACCGAGTCGGTGAGGTTGAGCCCTGCGGTGCCGGTCCGCGCCTCGGGCGTGTGCTGCGTCACGTCTGCCTGCCTTTTCGCCGGCGGCGGCCCGGTACTGACGGCCGCCGCTGTCGTTTCAGATGCTTGAGATCTTGTACCCGACCCTAACGAACTTGGGCGGCGCAGAATGCCTGACACCGCCCAAGTTCGCTCACAGCTTCACTCCGCCGGAGTCTTCGCCGTTTCGTCGGTGACCTGCGTCTCCTCGGTTGCCGGCTCGTCGGTGCCGAACAGCTCCGAAAGGTCGACCTCGGCGCCGGAGCCGTCGGTCACGGTGGCCTTGCGGACCACGGACGCGAGGGCCTTGCCGCGCCGGACGTCGGCGTAGATCGCGGTCAGCTGGCCCGACTGCTGGGCGCGCTGGACGTACTCGTCCGGGCTGATCCCGAAGCGCTGGGCCTGGTAGATGATCCGCTCGGTGAGCTCGCCGTCGTTGACCGACACCTGCTCCTTGTCGGCGATGGTGTCCAGCAGCAGCTGCGTGCGGACGGCCTTCTCCGACTCGGTGCGGGTCTCCGCATCGAACTCTTCGAGCGTGCGGCCCTCGGCCTCCAGCGCCTTGGCGAACTGCGCCTCGTCGTGGTCGAACGGGTGGATCGCGTCGTGCTTGCGGTTCTCGATCTCGGCGTCGAGGACCTTCTCAGGGATCGGCACCTCGGTGCGCTCCAGGAGCTCGTCGAGCACCTTGTCGCGGGCCTGGACGCCCTGCTGCATCTTCTTGACGCGGCCGAGGCGCTCGCGCAGGTCGTTCTTCAGCTCTTCGATCGTGTCGAACTCGCTGGCCATCTGGGCGAACTCGTCGTCGGCCTCGGGCAGCTCGCGCTGCTTGATCGACTGGACGGTCACGGTCACCTCGGCGTCCTTGCCGGCGTGCTCACCGGCGACGAGCTGGGTGGTGAACGTCTTGGTCTCGCCTGCGGTCGCGCCGATGATCGCCTCGTCGATGCCGTCGACGAGCTGGCCGGAGCCGATCTCGTAGGACAGCCCGGTGGTGCTCGCCTCCTCGACGGCCTCGCCGTCGACGGTCGCGGACAGGTCGATCGAGACGAAGTCGCCGTTCTCGGCCGGGCGGTCGACGCCGGTCAGCGTGCCGAACCGGGCGCGCAGCTCGTCGAGCTGCTCGTCGACCTCCGCGTCGGTCAGCTCGACGTCGTCCACGGTGACCGTGAAGCCGTCCAGGTCGGGCAGCTCGATCTCCGGGCGCACGTCGACCTCGGCGGTGAACTCGAGCACCTCGCGGTCCTCGAGCTTGGTCACGTCGAACTCGGGGTTGCCGAGCGTGCGGACCTCGTTGGCGCGGACGGCCTCGATGTACTTGGCCGGGATGGCCTCGTTGACGACCTCGTCGAGCACCGGGGCGCGCCCGATCCGGCTTTCCAGGACGCGAGCGGGCGCCTTGCCGGGCCGGAAGCCCGGGATGCGCACCTGCTGGGCGATCTTGCGGTAGGCGCGGTCGAAGTTCGGCTTGAGCTCGTCGAACGGCACCTCGACATTGATCTTGACTCGCGTCGGGCTGAGCTGCTCGACGGTGCTCTTCAAGGTCTTCTCCTCGAGCGGATGGGATGGTTTGCCGGAACAGCGGCGCGCAGTGCGCACCGCGACGTCCGAGTCTAGGCCAGTGGCCTTCGCCGCCCGGCCGGGGGCCACCTGCAGTGTCAGGCGCCGAGCATGCGGCCGATCACCCAGCGCATCTGGCCGCTCGCGTGCTCGGCCGAGCCGCTGGGCTGCACCAGGTGGGACAGCAGCAGCCGGACGAACGCCTCGACCGCGACCGCCCACTCCGACGGGGTCAGCCCGGCCTCGGGATAGCAGCGCGCGAACAGCGCCGCGACGGTGTCGACCGACCGCCCGAGCACGCCCTCGGGCCGGGTGGTGAGCAGCGGGAGGAAGTCGTCGCGGCCGCCCTGCGGGCAGCCGAGCGCGATCAGCAGCAGCGGATTGGCCCTGGCGGCTTCGAGGGTCTGGCGGAACGCCGCGGTGACGCCGTCGACCGGGCGGCCGGGGTGGGCGGCGACGACCTCGGTCACGCGCTCGGCGAAGCGCTCGGTCTCGCGCAGCATCAGCGCCTCGGCCAGCTCGGGCTTGGAGCCGAGTTCGTTGTAGACGGTCTGCCTGCTGACGCCGACGTGCGCGGCGAGCTTGCCCATCGTCACCGCGGCCCAGCCGTCCGCGGCGATGATGCCCGCGGCCGCGTCCAGCAGCCGGTCCCGGGTGCTCACCGGGAGGGGGCGGGTGACGGCCTTCACAAGGCGAGCTTACCTGCCGCTTGCGTTCCGCTGGCCGAGACCTTTTTTCGGAGCGTGGCACAACGTTTACAAACCCCGTCGGGTTGTCTACGGTGACTCCCGCCTCGCCAGGAGCTTCTCGACCGAGGAGACCGCTCGATGCCCGTCGTCGATACCCCGCCGCGTGGCTCCGGGACGTCCTCGGCGGCCGCCGCCCGCACGGTGCCGTCGCCCCGCGTCCCGCTCCCCCGCGTCTCCGTGCCGACGCTCCTGCTCTTCGCCGCCGGCGTGGCGCTCTGGGGCACCGCGACCTGGCTGCTGCTGACCGGCACCGCACCGGTGTGGACGGTGCCGCTGCACGCGATCGTCACCTTCACGATGTTCACCGTCGTGCACGAGTCGGCCCACCACGCCGCGGGCAAGCTCACCTGGGTCAACGAGCTGCTCGGCAGGCTGGCGATGCCGTTCGTCGCGGCCTACGCGTCGTTCCCGCTGCTGCGGTTCATCCACAGCGAGCACCACCGCAACACCAACGCGGACCCGCGCACCGACCCGGACGCCTGGACGTCGGAGGGCGCGTGGTGGTCGCTGCCGTTCCGCTGGCTGACCATCGACTTCTGGTACGCGCGGTTCTACGCCGCCCGCGTCCGGAGCAGGCCGGGGCAGGAGCGGGCGGAGACGATCGTGCTGCTGTCGCTGGCGTTCGCGTTCGCCGCGATGCTCATCGCCTGCGGCCACGGCCGGGAGCTGCTGCTCGGTTACCTGCTGCCGCAGCGGATCGGGCTGGCAGTGCTGGCGTGGTGGTTCGACTGGCTGCCGCACCACGGCCTGCCCGCCGCGAAGCCGCGGGACAAGTTCGCCACGACGCGGGTGCGGGTGGGGCTGGAGTGGCTGATGACGCCGATGATGCTGTCCCAGAACTACCACCTCGTGCACCACGTCCACCCCGCCGTGCCGTTCTACCGCTACCTGCGGATCTGGAAGGCCAACCGCGAGGCGTACCTGGCCCGCGACGTGCCGATCATCACGGCGTGGGGCCGTGAGCTGACGCCGGCGGAGTACCGCGCGTGGCGGCGGCTGACCTGCGAGCTGGCCGGCGGCGAGCCCGATCCCGGGCCACCGGGACGCACGCACCCGAGCCGGTTCCACCGCCTGCGCGTGCGCGAGGTCAGGCCGCTGACCGCCGACGCCGTCGAGATCGCCTTCGACGTCCCGCCGCACCTGGCGGCCGAGTTCCGCTTCACGCCCGGCCAGCACGTGGCGGTGCGCGCGGTGCTCGACGGGCAGCCGGTGCGGCGGACGTACTCGATCTGCGCGCCGTCGGACAGCGGGCAGCTGCGGATCGCGGTGAAGCGGCGTCCGGGTGGCGCGTTCTCCGGCTTCGCGACGACGACGCTGGCCGCGGGCGACTTCCTCGACGTGCTCCCGCCGTCCGGGACGTTCACCCTGGTGCCGGACCCCGCTCGCGCCGCCCACTACGTGGCGCTGGCGGCGGGCAGCGGGATCACGCCGGTACTGTCCATTGTGGTCAGTGCGCTGGACGCGGAGCCGCACAGCCGGGCGACGCTGCTGTACGTCAACACCTCGGGCGCGACGACGTTGTTCGCCACGGAGCTGAGTGCGCTGGCCGAGCAGTTCGGCGGGCGGCTGCACGTGGTGCACTACCGCACCGACGAGCGCGACCCGGACCTGCACACCCACCGGCCCCGCCACTTCGACACGGTCGGCGAGGCGCTCGCGATCTCCCACGAGCGCTACCAGCGCGGCCGCCTCGACGGGACCCGGCTGCGCGCGCTGCTGCAGAACCGCCTGCACCCGGCGAAGGTGGACGAGTGGTTCCTGTGCGGCCCGCGCGGCCTGACGGAGCTGGCCCGCCGCACCCTGGCCGACGCGGACGTCCCGGAGGAGAACGTCCACTTCGAACTGTTCCGCGGCGCGGCCCCGCTGCTCGACCCGGCGGGCACCCCGGCAACGGTGGCGGTGACCCTGGGCGGCCGGACGACGTGCGTGCCGTCCGCCGCCGGGGAGACGGTCCTGGACGCGGCGCTGCGCGCGGGTTTCGAGGTGCCGTATTCGTGCACGGGCGGAGCGTGCGGCACGTGCCGGGCGACGCTGCTGCACGGCCAGGTCGACATGGACGTCCGCTACGCGCTGACCGAGGAGGACGTGGCGGCGGGCCGCATCCTGACGTGCCGCTCCCGGGCGACGACCCCGGAGGTCGCGGTCGACTACGACCGCTGACCCGCCGTTTCGCACGGGTGAGCGGAAAGGCGCTTTCGTCTCATCTGGTGCGGTGAAAGGGACTTTCGTCGCGCCAGACGCCAGGAGAGTCCCTTTCAGCCCGCCGGGGTCAGCCCGTCCGGGTGGGCGGGGTCCCCTGGCCGCCGCCGGGAGCCTGCGGGCCCGCCTCGCCGTCGGTGACCGACGTCGCCGTTGCCGTGGTGCCCGACTCCGTCGCCACCACCGTCACCGTGTCCCCGGTCGCCAGGCCCGTCGCCTGCTCGGCCGTGATCGTGTACGTCTTCGAGAAGCCGTCCTCGCTCTTGGCCGTCAGCGACGTCGCGCTCAGTGCCGTCACCTCACCCGTCTGCGTGATCTTCGTGACGTAGCCGCCGTTTCCGTCCGACGCGACGTACTCGCCGTGCAGCGTCGTGCCCAGCCCCGGACCGCCGGGCATGCCGCCCGCCCCTCCGGCCTGTTGCTCGGTGGCCGCCGAGGACGAAGCGGCCCAGACCGCCGCTCCGCCGCCCGCCACGATCGCGGCCGCGACGGCGCCCGCCGCGATCTTCCGGCCCGGCGACCAGCCCGGCCGCGCGGGCCCTGCCGGTGCCGCGCCCCACGTCCGGTCCGGAGTGGACGGTTCCTGCGGTGTGCTCATGCTGGTGCTCCTTCTCGGTTTCGTCCGGTGTGCTCCACCGTCCGGCGGCAGGCTGTGTGCGGACTGTGCCCGCCGTCAGCCGTGCCTGTGACCGGGGAAGGAACCACCACACAGCCACCTCACAGGCCGCGCACAACCCGCACACACCGCGCCGCCGGACGCTGGATCCATGGCCGCGCGCACCTCTTCGCCACGTCCCCGCCGGGGACGGCTTTCGCTGCGCGCGAGGCTGACCGGGTCGGTGGTCGTGCTGCTCACCGTCGTGTGCCTGATCGTCGGCGTGGTCAGCGAGTTCGCGCTCGACGTGTTCCTCACCCGCCAGGTCGACCAGCAGCTGTCCGCCGCGGCGGCGCGCTCGCAGATGTTCGCGGCCACCTCCCCGCGCTCGGACGGCGGACCGCCGCCGGACGACGCGGGACGGCACCCGCTCGGACAGAACGTCGGCACGGTCAGCGGCACCTTCGACGGACGGCAGCTCGTCCACAACGACAGCATTTCCGAGCACGGCCAGCGGATGCCGCTCAGCGCGGCCCAGCAGGCCGCCATGCTCGCGGTGCCCGCCGACGGCAAGCCGCACACCGTGTCCTTCCCCGGCCTCGGCGACTACCGGCTGATGGCGCTGCCGGTGCCGGGGACGGGCGAGGTCGTGGTCACCGGCCTGCCGCTGCAGCCGGTCGACGACACGCTGCTCACCGTCGGGATCATCCTGTTCGGCGTCGCCGCGGCGGGCGTCGTCGGCGCGGCGTTCCTCGGCGCGTTCGCGGTCCGCCGAACGCTGCGGCCCCTCGAGCGCGTCGCGGCGACCGCCGCGCGCGTCACCGAACTGCCGCTCGACCGCGGCCAGGTGGCGCTGTCCATCCGCGTCCCGGAGGCCGACACCGACCCGCGGACCGAGGTCGGCCAGGTCGGCTCGGCGCTGAACCTCATGCTCGGCCACGTCGCGCAGGCACTGGAAGCCCGGCACGGCAGCGAAATCCGGGTCCGGCAGTTCGTCGCGGACGCCAGCCACGAGCTGCGGACGCCACTGGCGGCGATCCGCGGGTACGCCGAGCTGGCCGCCCGCGGCAGCGCGCTGGTGCCGCCGGACGTCGCGCACTCGATGGGCCGGATCCAGGCCGAGGCGGTCCGGATGACGGCGCTCGTCGAGGACCTGCTGCTGCTCGCCCGGCTCGACGCGGGCCGACCGCTGGACGTGCGCGAAGTGGACCTCACGCGGCTGGTCGCGGACGCGGCCGGGGACGCCAGGGTCGCCGGGCCGGACCACCGGTGGCTGCTGGAGCTGCCAGAGGACCCGGTGCTCGTGCACGGCGACGTCCAGCGGCTGCACCAGGTGCTGGCGAACCTGCTGGCCAACGCGCGCACGCACACGCCGGCCGGCACGACGGTGGTGACCGCGCTGGCCCGCTCGGCCGACGGCAGCGCCGTGCTCACGGTGACCGACGACGGTCCCGGCATCGACCCGGACCTGCTGCCCGAGGTCTTCGAGCGGTTCGCCCGCGGCGACTCGTCCCGCTCGCGCACCGCGGGCAGTACCGGGCTCGGGCTGGCCATCGCCGCCGCGGTCGTCGTCGCCCACCACGGCACGATCGAGGTGCACAGCCGTCCCGGCCGGACCGAGTTCGCGGTGCGCCTGCCCGTGGCCGTGCCCGCACAGCGAGTGCACAGCGTCGGCACAACCCGGCCCCAGCTGGGGACCGGAAGCTGAGGACATGACCGTTCTCGAGTCGCGTGAAGCCCTCGCCGTGACCCCGTCCCCGCCCGTCCGCCGCACCTGGCACCGCCCCGCGCTGGCCGCGCTGCTGCTCGCGACGGCGGTGCTCTACCTGTGGGGCCTGGGCGCCTCGGGCTGGGCGAACGCGTTCTACTCCGCGGCCGCGCAGGCGGGCTCGCAGAGCTGGAAGGCACTGTTCTTCGGCGCCAGCGACGCGGCGAACGCGATCACGGTCGACAAGACCCCGGCGGCGCTGTGGGTGATGGGCCTGTCGGCCCGGCTGTTCGGCGTGAACGCGTGGAGCATCCTGGTGCCGCAGGCGCTGATGGGCGTCGGCTCGGTCTGGCTGCTGCACGCGACGGTCCGCCGCACGTCGGGCCCGGCCGCCGGGCTGGTCGCCGGCCTGGTGCCGGCACTGACGCCGGCCGCGGCGCTGATGTTCCGCTTCAACAACCCGGACGCGCTGCTGGTGCTGCTGCTGGTCGCGGCGGCGTACGGCGTGGTCCGCGCGCTGGAGCAGGCGAGCCCGCGCTGGCTGGCGCTGGCCGGTGCCGCCGTGGGCTTCGGGTTCCTGGCGAAGATGCTGCAGGCGTTCCTGGTGCTGCCCGCCTTCGCGCTCGCCTACCTCGTCGCGGCCCCGGTGCCGCTGGGCAGGCGGCTGCTGCACCTGCTCGGCGCGCTCGCGGCGACCCTGGTGTCGGCGGCCTGGTACCTGGTGGTCGTGGCGCTGTGGCCGGCCGCGGACCGGCCGTACATCGGCGGTTCCCAGACGAACTCGCTGTGGGAGCTGGTCTTCGGCTACAACGGCTTCGGCAGGCTCACCGGCGACGAGGTGGGCAGCGTCGGCGGTGGCGGCGGCCGCGGCTGGGGCTCGACCGGGCTGACGAGGCTGTTCGGCAGCGAGATGGCGGGCGGGATCGCCTGGCTGCTCCCGGCGGCCCTGCTCGCGCTGGGCGCGGGCCTGTGGTTCACCCGCCGCGCGCCCCGCACGGACCGGTCACGGGCGGCCCTGCTGCTGTGGGGCGGCTGGCTGCTGGTGACGGCGGCGGTGTTCAGCTACATGGGCGGCATCATCCACCCGTACTACACGGTGGCACTGGCCCCGCCGATCGCGGCGCTGGTGGGCACGGCGGCGGTCCAGCTGTGGCGCCTGCGGTCCCGCCCGCTGGCGGCGGGCCTGCTGAGCGGCGGCGCAGCCGTGACGGCGGTGACGGCGTACCTGCTGCTGTCGCGCTCGTCGTGGCAGCCGTGGCTGGCGCCGACCGTGCTGGTGGGTGGCCTGCTGGCGGCGGTGGCCCTGTTCTTCGCCCCGCACCTGACCCGCTGGGCGGCCACGGCAACGGCGGCGTTCGCCCTGGTCATCCTGCTGACTGGCAGCGGCGCGTACACGCTGGCAACGGCGTCGGCAACGCACAGCGGAGCCATCCCGTCGGCCGGTCCGTCCTCAGGCTTCGGCGGCGGCCGTTTCGGCGGCGGTCCCGGCGGCCCCGGAGGCGGCCCGGGTGCCCTGCTGAACACGACAACGCCGGGCGAATCGCTGACGGCCCTGCTCCGGAAGGACGCATCGAAGTACACCTGGACGGCGGCCACGGTGCTGTCGAACGCGGCGGCGGGCTACCAGCTGGCCGGCGGCGCCCCGGTAATGGCGGTGGGCGGCTTCAACGGCACGGACCCGTACCCGACGCTGGAGCAGTTCCGCCAGTACGTGGCGGACGGCCGGATCCATTATTTCCTCGGCGAGGGCATGACGATGCGAGGAACGAGCGGCTCGGACGCGGCACAGCAGATCGCCGAGTGGGTCGCCGAGCACTACCAGGCGTCCACTGTGGACGGAGTGACGGTGTACGACCTCACCGCCTGAGGCCCGACGAAAGCAGGTGTGACACCGGTCCGGCCCCGGGGCAACCTGGTCAAGGACCGGCTCACTCCGGCACACTGGTGGTGCCCAGGCGAACAGGAGCTCCTGCTGATGACCGAGCCAGACATCCGGCCGGCCGACTCCGCAGACCTGGATTCCTTCGCCGCCACCCTCGGCGACCACGGATTCTTCACCGACCGCTTCAATCGCCAGCGAAAAGCACTAGGCCGGTTGTTTCTGGCCCGGCTGGACGGCCGCCCCGCGGGCGCCGTCTACCTGTGGCTGGAGCAGGCGGAGGAACCCCCGATCCGCTGGTACCTGCCCGGCGTCGCACTGATCACGCACCTCCAGGTCCACCCGGACCTGCGCAACCGCGGCGTCGGCCGGGCACTGGTGGGCGCGGCGGAGGACTACCTGGCCGCGGCGGGCCACACGCGCGTCGCCCTGGCGGTCCGGACGGACAACCCCGGCGCGGCCCGCCTGTACGACCGGCTCGGCTACCGCGACTGGGGACACGGCGAGGTCGTCTGCTTCGCCCAGCTGGTCCTGCCGAGCGGAGCGGTACTGCGGGAGCCGGAGCGGTGCCGGGTACTGGTCAAGGACCTCCCACCGGTCACACCCAAGCCGCGCGCCGAGCCGACGTCGGTCGCCGCCCTCCCCTCGTCCTGATCCGGCCGTCCACCCCCGGCTGGGCCAGCTGGGCGAGGCCGAGCGCGGCGAGCGCGCCGTCGATGCCGAGGTTGCGCGGATATCCGTCCACGTGCCGCCACCAGCGCAGGCAGTCCGTCTGCCACGCCTTGAGGTACTGCACGCACAGCTCCGGCTTGATGAGGTGACTGCGCCCGATCGCCGCCTTGAGCGCGACGATCATCCGCTCCTTCTGGGCCGCGTGGATCGGGGCCTCCCCCACCCGGTCGATGGTGGTGGAGATGATGCGCCGCCGCTCGAGCAGGAACGCCTTCCAGTACTTTGCGTCGGCGGCGGCCAGGCTGTCGCCGTTGTCGAGGAGACTGAACACGCCTTCGGCGAGCGTGTCGCCGAGTTCCTCGCCGCGAGCCCGCTTGTCGTCGCGGTACGGGTCGTAGTCGTCCTGGAACGCCTTCCCGGTGACGGCCGACGGCCGCAGCCGCCCCTCGTCCAGCAGGAAGAACCAGTCTTCGTTGTAGATATTGGGAAAGAAGGAGCCGAAGGCTTCCGCCCCGACCGCGAGCGCCCCACCGCCGATGAACGTGTCCTGGGCTTCGCCGATGTCGCGCAGGGCGTGGCACACGACGGAGTTGTCCGGCATGCCCTCGTTCGCCAGGCCCACGACCGGGTGGGTGGCGAGCAGCCCCGCCGCCGCACCGAGATCCCCGAGCCGCGGCAGCACGATGTCGTCGTCGAGGAAGAGAATCCGCTCCCACCCCGCCAGTGTCGCGATCAGGAGGCCGAGATTGCGCTTGAAACTCGTGTCGACGCGCCGCTGGAACGGGCTGAGCCGCAGCAGCTTGTCGGTGGCGAACGCGGGCACGAGCCCCGGCGGCAGCAGGTTCGGGTCGATGTCGATGGCCGTGACCCGGACCCCCGCCTGCTTGGCCATCAGCGCGGCGCTCGAAGCGTCCGCGCGCAGGCTGCACATCAGCAGCAAGTGGGCGTCGTGCTGGTCCGCCAGCTCGATGGCCTGCTCCAGATAGCGCGCGGGCCGCCCGTTGGGCACGATGATCGCGTTCATCCTCGCGTGCGGCACGCGGTCCGCGTCGACGCGGGTGAGCAGGCCCTGGTGCGTCTGGTGCTGCAGCGCGTTCACGCGACGTCCTCGGGCCACTCGTGCAACCGGTTCTCCGGCAGCGTCCAGTCGGGGGTGAGCCCCTTCCCGTCCACGACGGGTACGCGGCTGATGATGCTGAACGACTCCGCGCCGGCGAACCGCTTGCGCAGGTACTCCCCGTTGCGATCACGGAACCTGCGATCGGTCAGCGCGCGGACCGCGCCGAGAGTGCCACGACCGTACATGCCATTGCACACGGTCACGGTGCGCTTCCGGTTGAACGGACTGACGCCCCGGTAGAAATGTGCCACGTCTTCCAACAGGTGACCTTCGCTGTCCAGGAGGGGCGAGAACAGGACGTTCTCGCCGTCACGCTGCACCTGGAAGCCGCCAGGTTCGCTGGTCGGAGCCTCGTCGGCGCGGACGACCTGTTCCACCGGCAGGTCCACGCGCTTGATCACGGCGGCGGTGACGGTGTTCCAGTCGACCCCACCCAGGAGTACGAGGTGGGTCGTGTAGTCGTCGGGGGTCAGTTCCTCGGTCTTGCGGAAGTTGACCTGGTTCCGGGGGTTGCTGGCCCGGATGTGCCCGTAGAGTTCGATCAACGCGTCCGGGTCCGCGTAAGTGTAGAGCGTGACGAAGTCGGCACTCTCCGGATCCACGTACTCCATGTGGACCCGCAGCTCGCGGGGAAGTTCGGCGCAGACGATGGTGACGTCCTCGCCCTCGGGGTAGGTCCAGATGTCGGCCGTCGCGGCCACCGGCGGCACCCGGCCCTCGCGCAGCCGGAGCAGCTCGTCGAGCAGCTCCTTCCGCTGGACCCGCTCCTCGTCCGTCAGTTCTTCGAGCGAAAGGACACGCACGGTGTCGCCGTGCACCGAGCGGCGGGTGGCGAACAGCGTCGCGTACATCTCGAGCCGCCGCACCGGGGGGCGGACGGGTTTGTCGGCGTTCTCCCATGACGAGATCAAGGAGATGCTGACCCCGCCGAAGGCCTCGGCGAGCTGAGCCTGCGTCAGGCCGACCTCGGGCCACTGCTCCTCCCGCAGGCCACGCAGGCGGCGCGCGAGTTCAGGCCGCGGCGAGACTGGGGACACGACTTCGCCACCCTTCAGGAAATTTCAGTACTGTGGCCGAGGGCACAGATATTACTCCCCGTGAGTCGAGGGACGATCGGCGACCCTCGGAAGCCGGGACTGAACCGTTACTTCCCTCGATTCTCACGCAAACCAAACAGGTAACGCCTGATTCATCTCAGTTGATCCGGGGTACCTCAGCTCTTACAGTCAAGTTGACTGAACTTCAGTTGCCACCTGAAGCCAGGAGCAGGCCATGGACACTTCAGCGCACGCCTTGCCGCTTCACCGGGCCATTGTGGCGGTCGACATCGAGGGCTCGACGACGCGGACCAACCCGGCGCGGGCCCAGCTCCGGACCGTCCTGTTCGACCTGCTGGACGAGGCCTTCCTCGCCGGCGGGATCAGCAGGAAGCACCGCGACGCCTTCGTCGACCGGGGCGACGGCGCGCTGTGCCTGGTGCGGCCGGTCGACCAGGCACCGAAGCCGGTGCTGCTCGCCACCGTTGTCCCCACCCTCGGCACGCTGCTCGGCAAGCACGCCGAAAGCCGTCCCGAGCTGGCCTTCCGGCTTCGCGTTGCCGTGCATGCCGGGGAGGTCCACTACGACAGCCGCGGGCCCTACGGCGAAGACGTCGACATTGCCTGCCGCTTCGTCGATGCGCCCGAAGTCCGGCGGCGGCTGCGCAGCACGACCGCGCCGCTCGCGCTCGTCGTCTCGCAGGAGCTGCACCGGTCGGTGGTGCGGCACGGCTATCCCGGCATCGACCACGACGCCTTTACGCAGGTGGTCACCGTCAAGGTCGGGACTCAGCGGGTCCGAGGGTGGCTCTACACCCCCGAGGCCGGGCAGGGCGGAGAGGGCATCAGCGCGTAACTGACCGGAATGAGGTGGGGACAGTGGAACCGACGGGATTCTGGGCCGGGCTGCCACGAGCGGACCGGCGCGCGCTGACGGACTCGGCCACGCGGCGGTCCTACCGGCGCGGCGAAACGCTGTGCCGGGAAGGCGACCGCTCCACCGTGGTGCTGGTGCTGCTGTCCGGTCACGTGCGGATCGTGCACGGCACGCCGGACGGGCGCGACGTCGTCGTCGGCGTCCGGGGCGCCGGCGACGTCATCGGCGAGCTCGCGGCCATCGACACGCAGCCGCGCTCGGCGACCGTCGAGGCGCTGGACGATCTCGCCGTGCTGGAGATCGCGGGCGACCGCTTCGCCGCACTGTGCCAGGCGCGGTCCCGGATTTCCTGGGCGCTGCTGCTCGTGCTGTCCACGCGGCTGCGGTCCGTCGGGCGGCAGTGGCTGGACCTCGGCGGCGGCGCCGCGTCGCGGCGGGTCGCGGCGCAGCTGATGCAGCTGGCCGTCCAGCACGGCGTGCCGCGCGGCACCGACATCGAGATCGCGGTCCCGGCCACCCAGGCGGAGCTGGCGATGACCGCGGCGATCTCCCGCGAATCGTGGGCGCGCGCGACGCGCGACCTGCGGCGGCAGGGGGTGATCAGCACCGGCAGAAGACAGGTGACGATCCACCGCCTGGCCGAACTTCGACGACTGGCGAGCTGAATCCGCCGCCTGTGTGTCACCTGACACACAGGCCGCGGCGAGCCGGAGGTTTCCTGGATCCAGGGCAGAGGAGGGCTTTCATGGACCCCTACACCATCCCACCGCGCCGGAGCCGCTGGCGCCGTGGCGTCTACGCGGCCGGGCTCGTCATCCCCTTCACCGCTTCCCAGGTGTGGGCGCTGCTGGTGCTGCTGCGGCTCGCCCCGCTCGACGGGCTGGTGGGCCAGGCCATCGCACTGGTCCTGCTCGGCTCGGCGGCCGCGATCTGGGCGGGGTGGCGCTGGACGTGGCGGCTCGGCCGCGACCGCGACCGGCAGCCCGAGCCCGCCCGCAAGACGCGGATCCCGACATGACGTCCGGCCCGGTGATCGTCGCCGCCCTCGTGGCGGCGACCGGCGCCGGACGTCTCCTGCGCTACTTCGGCGGCCTTCTCCGCCGCCGACCGAACGAGAGGAGCACGGCCATGACGAGCCTGCGCCCGTCCTTCCCGCTGCGGCTGTACCACTGGCGGTGGGAGATCCTCGCCGTGACACTGCTTCCCTACGGCATCGTGACGTTCGCGTCCTTCGCCGGTCCACTATGGACGTCCATAGTGTCCGCTGCCCTGCTCGGGCTGGCGGTCCTGGGCCGCCGACGGCTCCGAGCCCGGATCGGCGCGATCGCGCTGCAGCACCGGCTGCGCGCGGCGTTCTCCCGGCTCCGCCTCCCGGGCGGCCGCCGCCCGGCAATCCTGTGGAGCCGTCCCCGCGGCGGCGACATCGTGGTGTCGCTGTTCGGCCGCGAGGCATTCGAGCACCTGCACCGCCACCGTTCGGTCCTCGCGGCGGCGTGCTCGGTACCGGAGGTCTACGTGGACCGCCACCCGAAGTACGCGAGCCTTGTGACGCTGACCCTCAGCCCGACGGCGCCGAAGCGCGAACCGGGCCGGGCCGCGCTGCCGAGCAACGTGGTGCCGCTGCGGGTGCACAGCTGAGGGTCAGCTCCGCGGAGTTCCGAGTACGGCGGTGATCAAATCGGCAAGGTCGCCGCCGTGCCAGGAGCTGTTCGAGAAGCGCTCTTGCGCGATCCCGTTCCACGGACGTCCACCGGCGCCCATCACGATCCGCGGATCCGCGGTGAGAACGCCGATCTCCTGAGCCACGATCCCTTCCGTTTGCAGAGCTTTCATGGCCAAATCGACATCCTCGGCCCGGGTCACGATGACGAGACCCCAATCGCCCCAGGTCTCTGCGAGGTCGAAGGGATGGAGGCCGCTCTGTCGCGCAACTTCGGCCACCGGCTGGTCCAGTTCGTAATCGCCGGTGATCGCGGCGCCCAGCCCGTTGGTTTCACAAAGGGCACGTACCGTGGCGAACAGGCCGTCCGAGACGTCCATTGCTGCCTGCCCAAGCCCGGTCGCGGCCATCACCTGCCCGGCTCTGAGCTGGGCCATTGGCCGGCAGGCGCGTCGCCGGACCTCCTCCCGTGCCGCTTCCGGAAGGGTCGCATGCCCGGCCGCCAGCAAAGCCGCAGCCCAGAGGTAGCCGGGTGATCCCACCAGGAGCAGGCGGTCCCCGGCACATGCCCCCGATCGCCGAAGCCTCCTTCCAGGCGCACACCGTCCGATCGCCGTCGCCGTCAACTGCACGGTTTCGCCGTCGCGGGTGTCGCCTCCGGCAATCTTGGTGCCGTGCTCCACGCAGCAGTCGTCGACTCCATCCAGGAGCCGCTCGAACTCGCGCACCGTGGTTGCCTTCGGCAGCGTGTATGCCGCGACCAGACCGAGCGGTTCCGCGCCGGTGGCAGCCAGGTCCGAAAGGTTGATCGTCGCCAACAGCCAGCCCGCGTGGTAAAGGTCAGGTTCACCCAGAAAGTTGACAACCACAGGGGTGGGACAACTGTCAGTAGTGGCGACAAGTTCGCTCGGCGTGCTCAGCGCGGCGAGCAAGGCGCTGTCGTCCCCGAAACCTTCCGTGCCGCCGTAGCGCGGCCGCAGCACATGCTCCTGTATCCCACGCTCGCCCAGGTCGTCAAGACGGAGCTCAATTATACCGGACATGATCCGCCAATCGCGACGCGACGACAGCTTGGTCGTTCGAATAATTGTGCGGCATCGCCCCGTAGGCTTGCTCGCTTTCCGGGGAAGCAAACAGCATCAGGTTGCAGATCCGCGCACCGGGGTACAGCAGGACCGGATGTCTCAGGTGGTTCACGATCTCCAAAGTCAGCACCGCGCCACGTTCCATACCGAACCCGGGACTCACCTGGCCGCAGAGTACGCTCACACCGAGCCGCGCGTAGTCGCTGATCCCGTCGACCAGGCCGACGAGCTTCTTGGACAACCCAATCCGTTCCCATGTCGGAGCGAGCACCAGTTCACCCGGCTCGACCACGAGCCTTCCGCGGGCATCGAGGCTCTTGGCGACCAGATCCGGGTGAGTGGTGCGATCGGCGACGTCGACGGTTCTCTGGCTTTGCAGACTGAACGCTTCAGCCCCAAGGCGCAGGCTGAGGGATGCGGGGCGGACGAGTGCAGGATCGAATGGTTCGACGAACAACTCACCATTTGCGCGAGAGCGGCGAATGGCACGATCGGTCAGCACTCCCCGATACTTCGCACGCGAGCGCCAGGTCAACGACGAGAAGAGCATCCGCGAACCTCGGTCACGACCGCTTTGACGAGCCGCAGCAAATCTGTTACAGGCAGTGGTCGGTTGGGCTGCTCGCCGGTCTCGCCGGGTGAGCGGAAGACCGCTGTCGTGGATGTGCGGTGCCGGCCTTGGACGACCAGTGTTGCGGTCAGCTGTTCGCCGACCGGCTCGGCAGTGTGAACAACCTCGGTGCCGCAGGTGTAGAGGCCACCTCGCGACAAGCGTGACGATCTCACCTTGGCCAGGCGCACGGCACCGTCGTCCACGAGCAGCGCGGGGTCGGCGGGATTCGTGCCGTAGCGGTAACGGGTGAACTGCTCCCCTCCCTCGACAACCTCACGATACTCGGGCAGGAGGATGCCCTGTCCCGTAATCAGGGTGGAAGCGAACTCCCAGCGATGGCTGTGCGGATTCGTTTCACCTCGTCTCGACAACCCCGACTCGGGCCAAACATGCATGCGGATCTTGAACTCCGGCTCTGCCGAGGTGTACAAGACCAGCTTCGCGAAGCCGTTGGGGTGCCAATATGAACGTGCCGCGGTCGCGCGGGCAACGTCGATGTCACGGAAGCTGGTTTCGAGCCAGCCTCCGAACGCATCCGGATCGTCGCTCACAGCTTGCGCCGCTGCCGCGAGCCCGTGGAGCGTGCCTCGTCCCACCAAAGCGGCGAGAGCAGCGACAAATCCGGACTCGGCAGCGTCGGAGGTGGACGCGTTCATGGACGGTGCTCCGTCTCCAGGCTTCGCCTCCCGCAACGTCCACATGCCATCGGTGCCCCGACAAAGGCAACCGGCCGGGGGACGGCCGGCGTGAACAGCTTATGGGAACGTGGCACGGACATCACCACCCGGGCGGACCGCTACAGCGAACGTCATACCACTTCCCCATGGCCGCGCGCTCAACACGACGAGTTGCAGTTGCCTGCCCATGGTAACCGGCTCGGACCGAGACACCCATCATCGTGCACACCGCCCACAGCCGCCATTACTTCGTCAAGCGGCCATAGGAGTGGACATCGACCCGCATGGCAACGGACAGTCAGCGTCGACGAACGAGAGGCCGAAATGACGACACGCCACCAGAACTCCCGTGCCGCCTCACATGTCCCCGCTGGCAGGACCGCTCGGCTGCTTCGCGGACTGCGCCGGGATCCCGAGCAGCTCGTCATCCTCATCGCCGCCGCGACGGTGGCGATACTCGGCGCTACCGACATGGTGAACGACGTCAAGACACTTCTCGCCGCAACGCTGGCAACACTGGCCATCCTGGGCTTCTCGCTTTTCAAGCAGTCCATGCGGCAAGAGGACAACGACCGGCGAGTCGTCGAACTGGTCAGGTCGGTGAACCTGGTCGAAAAGGGAGTCGGCGAAGTCGAACACGCTTTGACGATCACCCCGTCCGTCGGAGAGTTGACCACGCTCGCCTCCAGGCAAAAAGCTTTCGAAGCAGCCATGGCCAGCGCGGACATGTGGCAGTTCAGAGGCGGCACGGGCTCATTCACCCGCGCTTGGACTCTGCCACAGCTCGCCGCACGAGCTCGCGAAAACAGCACCGGCACCCATTGGCGAGCGCAGTTGCAGATATTGGACCCACAGAACACGACACGGTGCCGAGAATACGACGAGTATCGGGCCAAGCTTTCCCGGAGGCCGGAGAGCGCACTGCCTGCGACATGGACCACCGAGTTCGTGCAAACGAGCTGCCTAGCGACCATATTTGCCGCTCAGTGGCACCAGCAGCATGAGTTCTTGGTCATCGAAATACGACTCCGGTCGGAATTCTCGACACTGCGACACGACATCTCCCCCGATTCGGTCATAATCACGAACGAAGACAACCAGTTCCCAGCGCTGCACATACGCCGGCTGGGCGGCGCCTCTGCCTTGTACCATGCATATCGCGCGGACTTCGACCTCAGCTTCACGTCACTCAAGCCGGTGCTGAAGGCCAAGAGCGACGTAAGAGTCCCTGCCGACAAGAGCAAGGTCACCGAAGACGACGTGTTCCGGGTGCTCCGCGACGTGGGCATTGCGGAGCAGACCCTGGACCGGCTCCCGCTCGACTCGATCCGCGAACTCGCGTTGAACCCGACCAACCCGTACCGCTGACTGCGCGACGGTACACAGCAAGCGCACAGAGAGATCACACGGTCACCAAAGCGGGGCACGCGACCGTAAGTGGCATGACAGCCACCGCCTCCGCATCGCGGCCCGGGATTGTTCCGGTCGATCTCGCCGGGCCGCAGCCTGTTCTCGATGTCGTCATCCCGGTCTACAACGAAGAGGCCGATCTCGAACCGTGCATTCGCCGGCTGCACGCGCACCTGGCCGCGCACGTCTCCTACCCGTACCGGATCACCGTTGCCGACAACGCGAGCACCGACGCGACGCTGCAGGTGGCCGAACGGCTCGCCAGGGAGTTCCCCGAGGTCGCCGTCCGGCATCTCGACGAGAAGGGGCGCGGCCGGGCGCTCAACGCCGTCTGGCGGGCCTCCGACGCCGCCGTGCTCGCCTACATGGACGTCGATCTCTCCACCGATCTTGCCGCGCTCGGGCCGCTCGTCGCTCCCCTGCTGTCCGGGCACTCCGATCTCGCCATCGGCAGCAGGCTCGCCCGCGGCGCGCGCGTCGTGCGCGGGCCGAAGCGCGAGTTCATCTCGCGGTGCTACAACCTGATTCTCCGCTCGACACTCGCCGCGAAGTTCACCGACGCCCAGTGCGGCTTCAAGGCCATCCGCGCGGACGTCGCCCGGGAACTGCTGCCGCACGTCGAGGACACCGGCTGGTTCTTCGACACCGAGCTGCTCGTCCTGGCGCAGCGTGCCGGCCTGCGGATCCACGAAGTGCCCGTCGACTGGGTCGACGACCCGAACTCCTCGGTCAACATCGTCAAGACCGCCACCGAGGACCTCAAGGGCATCGCCCGCGTCACGAAGGCGACCTTCACCGGCGAGATCCCGATCAGCAGGCTGCGCGAGCAGCTGGGCAGGCAGCCGATCGGCGTCGAGGCGCCCGGGGTGCCGCCGCGGCTGGTCACGCAGCTGGTGCGGTTCGCCGCCATCGGCGTCAGCAGCACCCTCGCCTACCTCGTGCTGTTCCTGCTGCTGCGCACCGTCGTCGGCGCGCAGGCCGCGAACTTCACCGCGCTGCTGGTGACGGCGATCGGGAACACCGCGCTGAACCGGCGGCTCACCTTCGGCATCCGCGGCCGCGCCGGCGCCGGGCGCCACCAGTTCGAAGGGCTGCTCGTCTTCGGCCTCGGCCTCGCGCTGACCAGCGGCGCGCTCGCCCTGCTGCACGGGTCCACCACGCCCGGCCTCGTCCTCGAAATCACCGTGCTCGTGCTGGCGAACCTCGCCGCCACCGTGCTGCGGTTCCTGCTCCTGCGCGGCTGGGTGTTCAACCCCCGCCGCCAGTCCGCCCCGCAGAAGGAGTCCTGATGACCGCCGTCCTGCCCACTGCCGCGCCGGTACAGTCCCGGCACCGCAAGGAATCCGTGGCACACGCGCCGCCGCGCTGGGTCCGCCCGGCGGTGTTCGGGCTGCTGGCCGCGACCGCCGTGCTGTACTTCTGGAACCTGACCGCCTCCGGCTACGGCAACTCGTTCTACGCCGCCGCCGTGCAGTCCGGGACGCAGAGCTGGAAGGCGTGGCTGTTCGGGTCGCTCGACTCGGGCAACGTGCTCACTGTCGACAAACCGCCCGCGGCGCTCTGGGTCGGCACGGCGTTCGCCCGGATCTTCGGTTTCTCCAGCTTCACCGTGCTCGCGCCGCAGGCGCTGATGGGTGTCGCGTCCGTCGGCATCCTGTACCTCACGGTGAAACGCACCGCGGGCCCGGTCGCCGGGCTGCTGGCCGGCGCGCTGCTGGCGGTGACGCCGGTCGCGGCGCTGATGTTCCGGTTCAACAACCCGGACGCGCTGCTCGTGCTGCTGATGGTCGCCGGTGCCTACTTCGTCGTGCGGGCCACCGAAACGGCGAGCCCCCGGTGGCTGGCACTGGCCGGTGCCGCGATCGGTTTCGGCTTCCTGACGAAGATGATGCAGGCGTTCCTGGTGCTGCCGGCGTTCGGGCTGGCGTACCTGATCGCGGCGCCGGCCAGTCTGGGCAAGCGGCTGCTGCACCTCGGCGGCGCGGTCGTCGCGCTGGTCGTCTCGGCAGGCTGGTACGTCGCGCTGGTGGACCTGTGGCCGACGGCGTCCCGGCCGTACATCGGCGGGTCCGAAGGGGACAGTCTGCTCGAACTCGCGTTGGGCTACAACGGTTTGGGCCGCATCTTCGGCGACAGCGCGGGTGGCGGGCCCGGCGGTGGCGGTGGCGGCGGGAACACCGGGTTCGGCGGCGCCGCCGGGCTGTTCCGGATGTTCGGCGCCAGCTTCGGGACGGAGATCTCGTGGCTGCTGCCCGCGGCGCTGATCGGCCTGGTCGCCGGGCTGTGGTTCACCCGCCGCGCGCCCCGCACCGACCGGACGCGGCTGGCGCTGGTCCTGTGGGGCGGCTGGCTGGTCGTGACGGCGCTGGTGTTCAGCTTCATGAGCGGCATCGTGCACCCGTACTACTCGGTGGCGCTGGCCCCGGCGATCGCCGCGCTGGTCGCGATTTCCGGCCGCGCGCTGTGGCAGGGCCGGGCCAACACGGCGCCGCGGGCGGTGCTGGCCGGGATGGTCGTGGCGACCGCGGTGTGGTCGTTCATCCTGCTCGACCGCACGCCGGAGTGGTTCCCGGCGCTGCGCTGGATCGTCGCGGTGCTCGGGGTCGTGACCGGCACAGTGCTGGTGATGGGCGTGCCCGCCACCCGCCGGCTGGCGGCCGCCGTGGCGGCGGCGGTGGTCCTGACGATCGGAGTGTCGTCCGCGGCCTACGGCGTCGAGACGGCGTCGGTGGCGCACACCGGTTCCATCCCGACGTCCGGCCCGACGTCGAGCGCGATGGGCGGCTTCGGCTTCGGCGGCGACGAGACGTCGTCGAGCGCGATCGGCGAGCTGCTCGCGAAGACGACGACGAAGTGGGCGGCGGCGACGAACGGTTCGCAGAGCGCGGCATCCCTCGAACTGGCCAGCGGCAAGGCGGTGATCGGCATCGGCGGCTGGAGCGGCAGCGACCCGGCCCCGACACTGGAGGAGTTCAAGGCGTACGTCGCGGCGGGCGAGATCAAGTACTACGTCGAGGGAGGCCGCGGCGGCGGCCCGGGCGGCGGCTCGTCGGAGATCACGGACTGGGTGACGGCGAACTTCACCGCCACCACGGTCGGCGGCCAGACGGTCTACGACCTGCAGAGCTGAAGGTAACCCCCGAAGGGCCGTGTGCGGATTTCCGCTCACGGCCCTTCGGCGCGCCGGCGGCACGGGAAAATCTCAGACGGCACACAGGTTCGGCGCGGATCATGGAGGTCAGAGGGGATGAGGAGGCCGCGATGATCACCACACGTCCCGGATATCCGCGCTGGCACACCGCGAGCGCGCAGGGCCCGCGCTCGCACAACGCCGATGCCGTCGGTGCCTATGCCGCCGCCGGCGGGCCGGGCATCGTCTTCGCGCTCGCGGACGGTGTCGGCGATGATCCCACGGCCGCCCGGGCGGCCCGCGTTGCCGCCGCGGCCGCCGCCCGTACTGCTGTCCACAAAGGACCGGTCGAGGCCGTTCTCGCCGCGCAGCGGGCCGTGCGGGAGCTGGGCGGCGGGGATGCCGTGCTGGTCGTGGCCATGCCCGCCGCACAGGGCGGCTACCGCATTGCCTGGGTCGGCGACGCGCGCGCGTATGCCTGGGACGGCGGGACACTGACCAAACTGACCACTGACCACACGCTCGCCGAGTACTTCCGCGCCCGCCACCAGCCGGTGACGCCGCGGATGGAACACGTCGTCACCACCAGCGTCCGCACCGCCGGGGCGGACGAGATCGGCACCACCGAGACCGCGAGCACCGGCCTGCTGCTGACCAGCGACGGCGTCCACAAGCCCCTGGCAGCCGCGGGCATGCGGGCGGTGCTGGCCCGGCCGGGCACGGGCGCGGCCGAACTGGTCGAGGCCGCACTCGCCCGCGGCGGCTCGGACAACGCGACCGCCCTCTACGTCGAACCCCTGGAGGCCGGCAGCACGACGGTGCGATTTCCCGTCGCCGCGTGACCCCGGTGAGCCGATGAATCCCTGACCGCGTGGTCTTCCTCGGCTTGTCGTGAGTGGTAATTCGGGTTAGAACGCGAATTACCACTCACAACCGGCGGCGGCAGACCTGCGCCGCGTGAGTCCTAGGCGGCACGCTTGAGCTGGCGGTACTCCCGCAGCACCAGGACGATGATCACGACGTCCAGCGCGGCGAAGAACGGCAGCGCGATCGAGTGGGTGTGCACCGCACGGAAGATCTCGTACACCACGAACGCGGCGAGCACGAGCGCGGCGACCGGGTAGGCGCGGACGATCTTGCGGGCCAGCGCCCACACCAGGCCGAGCTTGATCAGCCCGTGGGCGAGCAGGTAGGCGACGGCGAACGTCTTCGTGCCGCCGTGGAGGAAGTTCTCCGTTGCCGACTGGAGGTGGCGGGCCAGTGTGCCCGACGGGTCGCCGAGCAGGTCGCGGGTGATCACCGCGTGGGTGAACCCGCTGACGGCCGACGCCGGGATGAACGCCAGGATCAGCGCCCCGGCGACCTGCAGTGCGCCGTCGAGACCCTTGATCGCGATCGCGATCCGGAAGAACTTCTCGGTCGTTGTCGTCTTCTGCTCCGTCATCGTGCCTCCTGCCGCCACTCTGCCCCACGCACGGCGTGTCCGCACGCGGGGACGGCGGACGCCCAAAAGGGGGCAATTACTGGTCAATCCGCCGAAATGTCCGGCGAAATCATTGCCGGTGCTGCAAGATCAACTCTATGCTGTAATTTCCGTTCGCCGGTGATGAGGGGAGCGTGCCGTGCCGCGTCCATGGGAAGCCGATCCGAACGCCTCGTTCAAACGCCGTCTCGGGAAGTCCGCGAGCGAACTCGACGAGACCAACAACGATCCGAGCTGCCCCGACATCTGGGAACTTTCCAACGGCGACGTCGCGGTCATCGGCCGTGATCTCACCGCCGGTTACGCACTGCGGCTTCCGGACGGGGTCAGCATCGCCGCGGACGAGCGCCTCGTCGTCATTCCGGGTGTGATGATGCGCACGGCGAAGGAGGATATTCCCGATGCCTAGACCACTCGTCACCCTTCCCGGTGAGCGCCTGACGCCGGACGAGTACCTCGCCGACCACGACGAGAATTTCTGGCGCACCGACAGCAGTGGCTGCTGGAAGCTCGAACGGCAACAGCACTTCGTCGAATCCGGAGACGCCAGCTGGGACGCCTTCGACCGCGGCGATTGGCCCAGGGCGTTGGCCCTCATGGAAGAGCGCCGCCACGCACTGGCCGACTACGAAAAACGCATTGCGCGGCACGGATTCGAGGTGCGCCGCGTCCGGGTGGTCGAGGAACCGATCAGCGCGTATCTGATCTGGGAGCTGCACTCGCTGAACGTCCGTTTCCAGGAGGGTGGGAAGATCCGGATCGCCGACGGCGAAGCCGTGGCCGAAGCGGAACGGCACGAGGTGCTGCCGGAACTGTTCATCCTCGGCCGGAAGGTCATTTACCAGGTGCTCTACACCGAAAGCGGCGAACTCGACGGCGCGATCAAATCGGGTGATCCGGAACTGATCCGCCGGTGGACGGCGACGACCCGGCGGCTCTACGACGAGGGCGAGGACCTCGGCACGTTCTTCGCGAGGAAGGTCGCCGGGCGAGTGCCGTCTGCGGCGTGGTGAGCGGGGACGGCGGCCCGCCGGAGCGGATTCCGCGGCAGCTGCCCGCCGACGTCCACGGGTTCGTCAACCGGGTCGAGGACCTCGCCCGGCTCGACGAGATCGCCGGCGATCCGGCCGATCCCGCGGCGACGATCGTCCTCGTCGGCACGGCGGGCGTCGGCAAGACGTCGCTGGCGGTGCACTGGGCCCACCGGGTGCGCGAGCGGTTCACCGACGGGCAGCTCTACGTCAACCTCCACGGGTACGACCCCGGCCCGCCGGTCACGCCGCACGAGGTGCTGGAACGGTTCCTCCAAGCCCTCGACGTGCCGGGGCAGGCGATCCCGGCCGATCCCGAGTCGCGGGCGGCGCTGTTCCGGTCGGTCCTGGCCGGCCGCCGCATGCTCGTGGTGCTGGACAACGCCGCCACGGTCGGCCAGGTGCGGCCGCTGCTGCCGGGCAGTCCCGGCTGCCTCGTCCTGGTGACCAGCCGCAGCAGCCTGACCGGGCTGGTGGCCAGGGACGGCGCCCGGCGGCTGAGCCTGCGGGTGCTGTCGGAGGAGGAAGCGAGCGAGCTGGTCCACCGCATCACCGCCGGCTACCGCGGCCACGACGATCCCGCGGACGTGCTCGAGCTGGCCGGGCTGTGCGCGCACCTGCCCCTCGCGCTGCGCATTGCCGCGGAGCGGGCGATCAACCGCCCGTGGCTGCCCCTGCGTGACCTCGTCGCGGAGCTGCGCGACGAATCCGCGTTGTGGGACGCGCTGACCGCGGACGACGACGACGAGTCCGACGCGGTCCGGACCGTCTTCGCCTGGTCGTACCGCGCGCTCACGCCGGCGGCGAGCCGGATGTTCCGGCTGCTCGGCCTGCACCCTGGCGCGGAGTTCGCCGCCGGTGCCGCCGCGGCACTGGCCGGCTGGTCCCCCGGCCGGACCCGGCGCGTCCTCGACGACCTGGTCGGCGCCCACCTGCTGGAGCAGCCCCAGGCCGACCGGTACCAGTTCCACGACCTGCTCCGGATGTACGCGATCGACCAGGCCAAGGCCGAGGAACCGGCCGAGACGGCGGCCGCGGCCACCCGCCGCGTGCTGCTGTGGTACCTGCACGGCGCGCTCGCCGCGCGCGCCCGGCTGGCCGTCGACCCGCCCCGCTGGACACCGCCCGGCGCGGACGTCGCCGTACCGGCGTTCCGGGACCGGGCGGACGCGCTCGCCTGGTACCGGCGTGAACGGGACAACCTGGTCCGCGCGGTCCGCCTCGCCGACGACCTGGACCTCCCCGACCTCACCTGGCAGCTCGCCGCGGCGCTCTACCCCATCTACGCCGAGCACAACCACTTCGGCGACTGGCTCGAAACGAGCACGCTCGCGCTGCGCGTCGCCCGCAGGCTCGGTGACCGGGTCGCCGAGGCGGAACTGCTGGAAAGCCTGGGCAAGGCCCACACCCAGCACTTCGACCGGCAGCGAGGGATCGAGCTGCAGACGGCCGCGCTGCGCCTGCGCCGCGAACTCGGCGACCCGCTGGGCGAGCTGAAGTCGGCCAACGCACTCGGGCTGGCCCAGCTGCGGGTGCGGGCGCTCACGGCGGCCCGCCGTTCGTTCGAGCGCGTCGCCGTCCTGGCCGGCGAGCTCGGCGACGAGTACTGGCTGGCGCTCGCGGCCAACAACGCCGCCAACGTCGACCTCGAACTGGAGTCCTTCGAGCAGGCACAGCGCCTGCTGACCGACGCGCTGGCCAGGTTCCGCCGGCTCGGGTTGCGCGGCAACGAAGGTGACACGCTGCGCGGGCTCAGCCGCCTGAGCCGCGACCTGCGGCGGCCTGCGGCGGCGTACGAGCACATCCGGGCGGCCGTAGCCATCGCCCGGGCGGAGGAAAACCCGGCACGGGAAGCGTTCTGGCTGCTCGAAGAAGGGCGGGTGCTGATCGATCTCGGCCGTCCGGCGGACGCCCTGGAGACCTTCCAGCGCGCGGCGGCGGTGCAGCGGCAGCTCGGTGACCGTTCGCGGGAGGCCGAGGCGTGGGACGCCACCGGAACGGCCTACCAGGCGCTGGGCCGGGCGGAAGAGTCGGTGAAGTTCTTCCGGAGGGCCGTTTCGGTGCTGCGCGAGCTGGACGAGACGTGGCTGCTCGCCTGCGCGCTCGACCACCTCGCGACCGCGCTCGCTACCGCGGGCAGCTCCGGCGAGGCCGAAGAGGGACGCCGGGAGGCGTTGACGTTGTTCGCGCGGTTCCCCGATCCCCGCGCACGCCGCCACCACGCACGGCTCTCGGCGGTGCTCGGAACCTGACCTCAGCCCGCGGTTTCGGCCTTCACCAGGTCCTCAGCGAAGGAAACCGCCGTCTTGACGCCGTCGTCGCCGAAGATCGGGCCGTTCGTGTACAGGCCGTCGATGATCACCATGATCCGGTCGGCGAGGCGGTCCGGCTCCGCCGCCGCGGTCCGCTTCGCCAGCTCCCGCAGCTCGGTGCGGACCCGCACGAAGTGATCCATCGACACCCGGTGGGCCGGGTGCTCGCGCTCCGGGAACTCCGCGAACGTCGTGCGCAGCGGGCAGCCGCGCATGCCCGGCTCGATGACCCGGATGCCGACCTCGCGCACCACCTCCACCAGGTGCTGCTCCGGGCCGCCGGCCCGCTCCTGCGCCACGGCCACGATGTCGTCCCAGTCCGCACTGCAGCGCCGCAGGTAGGCCACGACAAGGTCGTCCTTGCCCGCGAACTGGCTGTAGAGCAGGTTCTTGCCGCAGCCGCACTCGTCGATGATCTGCTGCATCCCGACGGCGTGGACGCCGTACCGGTTGAACAGCCGGGTCGCGGTCTCGAGGATGCGCTCGCGGGCGTCCGGCGTGGGTTTGCGCGGCATGCCGCCCATCGTACCGGACCGAATGGTCCACATCGCTTGACAACGGCTCCGCCGCCCGGCCATGATTCGGACCGTTCGGTCCCGGACCGATCGGTCCGACTCATCTGGGGGTTCCCTTGAGCGTCTCCACCTCACCCGCCGCGGTCCACGACCGCCTGACCCCGCGCGCCCGCCTGTTGCTGCTCGTGCTCTGCGGCGCCATGTTCCTCGACGCGCTCGACGTCTCGATGAAGGGCGTTGCGCTGCCGTCGATCGGCGCCGAGCTCGGCATGGCCGCCGGGTCGCTGCAGTGGGTGGTCAGCGGTTACGTCCTCGGCTTCGGCGGCTTCCTGCTGCTCGGCGGGCGGGCCGCCGACCTGCTCGGCCGCCGCCGGATGCTGACCGGCGCGCTCGCCGTGTTCGCCGTCGCCACCGCGCTCGGCGGCTTCGCCACCAGCGGCCCGCTGCTGATCGCCGCCCGGTTCGTCACCGGGATCAGCGCCGCCTTCAGCGCACCCGCCGGGTTCTCGATCATCACGACCAGCTTCGCCGAGGGCCCGGTCCGCAACAAGGCGCTGTCGATCTACACCGCCACCGGCGCGACCGGCTTCTCACTCGGGCTCGTCGCCGGCGGGCTGCTCACCGAGGCCAGCTGGCGATGGGTGTTCCACGCGCCCGTGCTCGTCGCGGTCGCCACGCTCCTTGGCGCGCTGGCCGTCGTCCCGCGCTCGCCCGCGGCGCCGGGCCGCGGCTTCGACATCGCCGGGTCCGCGACCATCACCGCGGCCATGCTGCTGCTGGTGTTCACGCTGGTCGAGGCGCCCAACGCGGGCTGGGCGTCGGTGCGCACGCTGGGTTCGCTGGTGGCCGTCGCGGCGCTGCTGGCCGGGTTCGTCGTGCTCGAACGGCGGGTGGCGAGTCCGCTGCTGCGGCTGGGCATCCTGCGGTCCGGCGCGCTGGTCCGGGCGAACGTCGCGGCCATGTCGCTGCTCGGCGGCTGGGTCGGCGCGCTGTTCATCATCACGCTGTACCTGCAGGACATCCGCGGCTGGTCGGCGCTGCAGACGGGACTGGCGGTGTGCCCGAGCGGCATCGTCGTGGCGGTGCTGGCACCGCGGATCGCCGCGCCGCTGGTCGGCCGGTTCGGCTCGGGCCGCGTCGCGCTGGCCGGGCTCGTGTCGTCGGTGGCGGCGTACGTGCTGCTGCAGTTCCTGGACGCCTCGTCCGGGTACGTGACGCTGATGCTGCCCGCGTTCCTGCTGGTGGGACTGGCGTTCACGCTCACCTACGGCCCGCTGACCATGGCGGCGGCCGACAGCGTCCCGGCGGCCGACCAGGGCCTGGCAGGCGGGCTGGTGAACACGGCGTTCCAGGTCGGCCCGGCACTGTCGCTGGGTGTCGTCTCCGCCGTCGTCGCCGCAGGCAGCCTCCAGGCCGCACTGGCCGTCCCGCTCGTCGTGGCCGTCCTCGGGGTGGTCGCGATGCTCCCTTCCCTGCGCCGCGCCTGAAGTTGGTGAAGGCCGCCTTGAGCCTCAAGGCGGCCTTCACCAACTTGGTCACATGGCGGGCGGGGTGGCGAGGGTGCCCCAGGAGGTGGGGGTGTCACTGAGGGAGAAGCGGATCTTGCCCGCGCGCAGCAGATCGGCGTGGGAGATCCAGCTGCGGTCGTAGCCGCGGTGTCCGATGTGGACGTCCTTCGTGTACTGGAGCTTCGCCGCGCTCGCGCCCGGCGCCTCGATCTCGATCTTTCGGCCGCCTGCCGGGCGGATCTCGACCTTCTCGAACATCGGCGTGCTCAGCAGGTACGTCCCGGACCCGGGCTGGGCCTCGAACACGCCGGTCATGCCGAAGACGAGCCACGCCGAAATGGTGCCGAGGTCGTCGTTGCCGGGCATGCCGTAGGGCGTGTCGGTGAACAACGTCCGCGCCGCCCGCAGCACCGCCGAGGTCTTCCACGGCGCGCCGGTCCAGCTGTACATCCAGGGCGCGTGCAGGTCGGGCTCGTTGTTCGGGTTGAAGGCGAAGTTGTTGTGGTAGTCGTACGCGCCGTGGACCCAGGAGTCCTTGGCGGCCTTGGCCGGATCGGTCAGCAGCAGCGGCAGGTCGAAGAAGGTGTCGAGCCGCTGCTCCGCCTTCGCCGGCCCGCCCATCAGGCCGAACAGCTTCGCGGTGTCCTGCTGGGCGAGCCACTGGTACTGCCACGGCGTGCCCTCGTGGAACCCGGTTGACTTCGCCGGGTCGGGGTCGCCGACGCCGGTGCCGTCCGCGGCCTTCGTCCGCGGAAACCCGGTGAAGCCGCGGGATTCGACGCCGGTGTCCCACAGTTTCGCGAAGTTGCCGCAGCGGGCCCGCAGGGTGGCCGCCTTGTCGCGGTAGCCGAGCCCGGACGCCATTGTGGACAGTGCGCAGTCGGCGAGTGCGTACTCCAGGGTCGCCGAACCGGCCTGGCGGGTGTCGCCGTAGGTGTAGCCCGGCAGGTCCTGGTAGCCGATCCAGCCGTTCTTGACGTACGTCGGGTTGCCGTCACGGCCGCGGAAGACCGACTGGTCCTGCGGCACCTCGTTGGCGTTGCGCCACAAGGCGTCGAACAGCTGCCGCGCGGTCCGGTCGTCGAGCAGGCCGCGGCGGTAGTTGTCCACCACCCACGGCGTGACGGGGTCGCCGCTCATCACGTTCGTCTCGCCGTTCGCGAGCGCCCACCGCGGTACCCAGCCGCCGTCCTGGGCGATCTTCAGGACGGACTTTGTCATGTCGGCCGCCTTGTCCGGGTGCAGCAGCGCGACGAGCTGGTTCTGCGAGCGGTAGGTGTCCCACAGCGAGAACATCTGGTAGTAGGTGTCGCGGCTGCGGTGGACGCGGTCGTCGAAGCCGCGGTATGCACCGTCCACATCGGACCCGACGGACGGGTGCAGCAGCGACCGGTAGAGGGCGCTGTAGTAGGTGCGCTGGTCGGCGGTCGTCCCGCCGGCGACGCGCAGCCGGTTCAGCTCGTCCCGCCACGTGTCGTGCGCGGCCTGCCGCGCCCGGCCGAACGACCCGGGCTGCTCGGCGGTCCGGTTGAGCCGGGCACCGTCGACGGAGGTGTACGACAGGCCGACGGAGGCGCCGACCTGCTTGCTGGCGGTGTCGAAGGTGAGCCAGGCCCCGGCGCGCCGGGAGCCGAGCTTGGCGTCGCGCTGGTTCGGCGTCAGCTTCGCGTCGGTCCAGGTGCCGAAACCGGTGAACTTGCGGTCGAACTTGGCGCTGAAGAAGACCTTGTAGCGTTCCTTCTGGGTTTCCCAGCAGAAGTTGCCGCCCTGCAGCCAGCCTTCGACGGTGTCGTCGCCGACGACGTGGACGTCCCCGGCGTAGGTGTAGCCGTTGCTCTCGCCGACCTCGATGAGGACGTTCTCGCTGGTCGCGGTCTCGGGGAAGGTGTAGCGGTGCTGCCCGGTGCGCTGGGTGGCGGTCAGCTCGGCGTCGATGCCGCTGTCGAGCTTGACGCCGTAGTACCCGGGCTGCCGGATTTCGTTGCCGTGGCTGAACTTCGCGCCGTATTGGGCGGGATCGCTGCTGGTGACGGCGCCGGTGGTGGGCATGAACCGGAAGTTCCCCATCGTCTGGCAGCCGACGCCGGACAGGTGGGTGTGGCTGAAGCCGAGGATGGTGTCCTGCGCGTAGTCGTAGGACGCGTACTTCTTGAGCTGGGTGTCCGGGCTGAGCTGGACCATGCCGAAGGGCGTGGTGGCGCCCGGGAAGGTGGTGCCGTCCCCGTTGTTGCCGATCGAGGTGTCGACGAGCGTGGTGGGATCGTCGGCGAACCGCGGCCCGGCGGCCTGGGCGGGCGTCGCGAGCGCCACGGCGGCGGCACCGGCGAGCAGGGTGGCAAGGACGCGTGTCCGCGCTCTCATCCCGTGTCCTCCTGACAACGTTGTCAACTGCACGGGATGATCCTTTCCGTTGTCCGGTGGACAAATCAAGCCCCGCTCAGACCTGGTGCGTGACGTGCCCTCCGACGATCGTCGCCGTCACGGGGAGGTTGCGCAGGTCCGCCGGGGACAGCAGGGACGGATCCGTCGCCGTCACCATCAGGTCCGCCACGTCCCCCACCGCGACGCCGCGGCGGCCGCCCGAGGAACAGGCCAGCGCCTCGGCGAACGGGATCGCCTGCTCCGGGTGCCACGGCGGGCGGTCGTCGTCCGTGCGGGCGATCGCCGAGGCGATGCCGTCCCACGGGTCCAGCGGGGCCACCGGCGCGTCCGAGCCGAATTCCAGGCGGGCACCCGATTCCAGCAGCGACCGGTACGGGAACGCCCGTGCCGTCCGGCCGTGCCAGTGGCGGTCGGCGACGTCGCGGTCGTCCGGCTGGTGCGCGGGCTGGACCGCCGCGATCACGCCCAGCGCCGCGAACCGCGGGACGTCCTCGGGGGTCAGCAGCTGCGCGTGCTCGATGCGGCCCGGGCAGCCGACCTCCTCGAAGGCGTCCAGCGCGATCGTGTTGGCGCGGTCGCCGATCGCGTGCACCGCCGGGAGCAGCCCGTGGTCGAACGCCCGCCGCATCAACGGAACCAGCTCGGACGGCGGCAGTTCCAGCAGGCCCGGCGAGCCGCTGCCGGGGTAGGGCTCGTGACAGTACGCCGTGCGCGTGTTGAGCGAACCGTCCACGAACAGCTTGTACGGCCCCACCGTGAGCAGCCCGCCCGAGTCCGGCAGGACGTCGCCGGTGCGGTGGCCGCGCTCGATGGTCTGGTCCAGCAGGTGCCGGGCGATGACGCAGGAAACGCGCATCGACTTCGACCCGCGGCGCGTCCAGTCCGCGACCGTGTCCGCGTATTCGTAATCGACGATCTGCGTGACACCCCGCGCGGCCGCCGCGGCCAGCGCTTCGGTCACCCACTGGTCCTGGACGTCGATCGCCGCCGTCGGGAGCTGGGCCGTCGCGCTCATGCAGTCGTTCTCCAGCAGCACCCCCGTCAGGTGGTCGCGGCCGATGAGCTTCAGCGCCGCCGGGCTCAGCCACAGCGTGTGCAGGTCCGCGCTGAACAACGCGACCGCGCGGCCCGGCAGCGCCCGCTGCAGCAGGTCCTTGTGCGGCTTGTCCGGCCACAGCCCGTCGCGGAACCCCGCGCCCACGACCAGTTCCGTCTGCGGAGACGGCGTCGCCAGCAGGTGCGCCAGCAGCAGCTCGATCGCCTCGGCCGCCGACCGCGCGGCGTCCAGCGGGATCCGGCGCCGGAACGTCGCCCACTGGACGACGTGGACGTGCGCGTCCACCAGTCCCGGCAGCAGCGTGCCGCCGTGCCCGTCGACGACGCGGGCCGCGAAGCCGTCCGAGCCCGGCTCGGTGATCGACGTGACCCGGCCGTCGTTCACCCGGACGTCCGCGAGCGCGCCGCCGAGCCCGGGCCGCACGCGGCGCAGCAGGAGATCATCCATGCCGGTTACCTTGCCAGCCCGGACCCGTCCGGGTGAAACCGCGCTTGAAAGTAAAACAGCGGGGGTATTCCTTCCGTTGTAGTCACTGGCAGCCGTCGCCCGCCGAAGGGACTGGGCCGGTTACGAGCGCCGCCTTCACAAGCCGCGCAGGGTTCGACTCCCTCGGTTGCCGCTCAGCCCACCGGCATGTCCCGGCGCCGCAAGGCAGCCAGGCCCGCAATGCCGGTGCCGAAAGCGATGAGCGCCAGCCACAGGACCGGCGTGACCGAGAACGTCCCGCCCGGCAGCCGCGCCAGATGCTGGAACGGCGAGATGCCGAGGACGACATCGTTCCACCGCAACGCCGAACCCACCAGCGACAGCAGCAGGAATCCGCCCAGCAGTCCCCACGCCGCCGCCGCGAAGCGGGGCAGGAAACCGATCAGCGCCGCGGCCAGCCCGGTCAGGACCCAGACCGCCGGCAGCTGTGCCAGCGCCGCCGGGACCAGCGTGACGCCGGACGTCAGGCCGGTTGCCAGGCCCGTCACCGCCAGCACGAACGCCGGGCCCAGCACCGCGAACGTCAGGTGTCCCAGCGCCCAGCCGATCCGCCCGGTCGCCGTCGCCAGCACCGGTTCCGCGCGCCCGGACGCCTCCTCCGCACGCAGTTTCAGCGTCGCCTGCACCGCGTAGCCCGCCGCTGCCAGGCCGAACAACGTCATCGTCCCCGCCAGGTACGGTTCGCCGCCGCCACCCATCCGGGACAGCACGTCCGCGACCGCCTTGTTGTCCCGCATCATCTCCGTGACGTTCTTCGCCACGCCGCCCATCAGCAGCCCGACAAGCCCGAGGCAGACGGTCCAGACCAGCAGCGTTCCCCGCTGCAGCCGCCAGGCCAGTGCCCACGGCGACCGCAGGGACGCCTTCGCCGCCGCCCGGCCCGGCCGGGCCGGGAGCAGGGCCGCGCCGAGGTCACGACGTCCGGCCAACGCGACCGCCAGTGCCGCCAGCAAGCCCGTTGCCGCGACGCCCGGTAGGAGAACCCACCACTGCTCCCCCGCGAACGGCCGCAGCCGGTGCGCCCAGCCGATCGGCGACAGCCAGGACAGCCAGCCCGCCGACGAGCTGTCACCCGCGGCGCGCAACAGGAACGCCAGGACCAGCACACCGATCCCGATGCCGCGCGCGCCGCCCGCGCCCCAGGTGAGCTGCGCGGCGACCGCGCCGACGCCCGCGAACACCCAGCCCGCCAGCGTGAATCCGGCTCCCAGCGCCAGCGCGCCCGCCGGCGGAACCCCTTGCGCGGCAACGCCGAACGCCACCAGCAGCCCGTGGACCACGCATGCGCCGCACGTGGCGAGCATCGCCGCGGCCAGTCCGGCGTGCCGTCCGACGACCGTCGCGCCGGTCAGTTCCCGGCGGCCCGCCTCCTCCTCAGCCCGGGTGTGGCGGATCACCGTGAGCAGCGCGATCAGGCCCACGACGACCGGGACGAACCCGCACTGCCACGCCAGCAGGTTCCCCGCCGAGGAGCCGTAGAGCGGGCCGTTGCGGACCACGAACGTCGCGCTGGCCGCGTTGAGGTCGTAGAAGTGCTGCCGCGACACCGCATCCGGGTACGCCGCCTCGATCGACGACAGGTAACCCAGCGGCGCGGCCGCCAGGGCGAGGATCCACAGCGGCATGAGCAGCCGGTCGCGGCGCAGCACGAGCCGCAGCAGCGCCGCGGTCCCGGTCATCGCGCCGCTCCCGCCGGGACGTCGTGGCGGTAGTGACGCAGGAACAGCTCCTCCAGTGTCGGCGGGCGGCTCACCAGGCTGCGCAGTCCCGCTTCGGCCAGGTGCCGCATGACGTCGTCCAGGTCCGCCTGGTCGACGGACAGGTGGACGTGCGAGCCGTACGTGCTCAGGTCGTGGATGCCCGGCACCGCCGCCAGGTCCGGTGGCACGTGCGCGAGCGAGGCGTCGATCGTGATCCGGCCGAGGTGGCGCAGCTCGTCCAGGGTGCCCGACTCGACCGTGCGGCCGTCCCGGACGATCGTGACGCGGTCGCACAGCGCCTCGACCTCGGACAGGATGTGCGACGACAGCAGCACGGTCCGGTCGCCGCGCTCCCGTTCCTCCGCGACGACCTGCCGGAACACCTCCTCCATCAGCGGGTCGAGCCCGGACGTCGGCTCGTCGAGCACCAGCAGCTCCACATCGGACGCCAGGGCCGCGACCAGCGCGACCTTCTGCCGGTTGCCCTTCGAGTACGTCCGGCCCTTCTTGCGCGGGTCGAGGCCGAAGCGCTCGACGAGGTCCGCGCGCCGCTTCGGGTCGAGACCGCCGCGTAGGCGGCCGAGCAGGTCGATGACCTCGCCGCCGGTGAGGTTCGGCCAGAGGGTGACGTCGCCGGGCACGTACGCGAGCCGCCGGTGCAGCTCGGTCGCGTCGGTCCACGGGTCGCCGCCGAGCAGGGTGGCGCGGCCGCCGTCGGCCCGCATCAGCCCCAGCAGGATGCGGATCGTGGTGGTCTTGCCGGCGCCGTTGGGTCCGAGGAACCCGTGCACCTCCCCGGTGTGGACGGTCAGGTCGAGCCCGTCGAGGGCCTTCACTGCGCCGAACGCCTTGGTGAGGCCGTCCGCGGTGATCGCTTCGGCCATCGTCATTCCTTCCGTGGGGTTTCCGTGGCCTTCTTGAGGGATTCGGGCGTGCCGAGGGGATGCGTGAACAGGTATCCGGCGGCGAGCGACATGCGCAGCATGGCCTCGTGGGTGCCCGGTTCCTCGCCGAGCGCGCGGGCGACGTGGTCCTGCAGGATCATCATCCCGCCGGTCATCGCCGCGAGCGCCGCCGCGCAGGCCCGCGGGTCGGGCATGCCCGGCTCCTGCTCGCGGAAGTAGCGTTCGGTGCCGTCGACGATCTCGGCGAACTGCACGGCGGCGGCTTCCGAGCCGTCGATCATCGCCCGGCCCATGTAGCGGCGGAACAGCAGCTGCCGGGCGTCGAACGTCGGCACGAAACCCGGATCCGCGTGCCCCTTCTCGAGCGCCTCCTCCTTGAACTTGAGCAGTTCGCCGAAGACGTAGGTGTCGCAGGCGGCACGCAGGCCGTCCTTCGAGCCGAAGTGGTGGCGGATCAGCCCGCCGGACACCCCGGCCTCCCGCGCGATGTCCAGGATCGACGTCTTCTCCATGCCGCGTTCGGTGAACAGCCGGATGGCGGCGTCGCGGATCCGGGCCCGGGCAGTGAGGTCTTCGGAGTTCATCAAGGTCCTATACGTGCGTGTAGTCGACTACACGAGAATGTAGCGCGCTATACGTGCGTATAGCAAGGCGCCACTTTCACGTGAAAGTGGCGCTTCCGGTGACCGCCTAACCGCCGAGCCGGTTAGGCCATTCGGCTCGCAACCAATTGCGGTCGATGGGCTAATCGTCTGATTGCTGCCGAAGATCCCACCCTGTGTACTGCTCGGATGACACAGCACAGATCGCGCTGGAGACGGCGGGCCGGGATCACCGTCCTCGCCACCGCACTCGGCGCCTCCGTTCTCGGCGTCGCCGTTCCCGTGGCCTCCGCGCAGCAGGCCCCGCCCGTCAACGGCGCGGCCGACGGCAAGACCCTCGACGAGCACGACCGCGCGCTGGTCGCCGAGGCCGAAAAGGCAGGCAAGCCGGACGTCACGCTGCTCATCGCTGCGGAGAAGGGCCAGACCGGCGCCGCCGCCGACGAGCTGAAGGCCCTCGGCGGCGTCGTCCAGTCCACCGACGCGAAGCTCGACTACCTCAAGGTCAGCATCCCGCCCGACAAGGCCGAAAAGGCCGCGAAGCTCAAGTCCGTGAACGCCGTCGACGTCGACGGCCTGATCGTGCGCGACGACCCGAAGCCCGACGGCGCGATGACCCCGCTGCCGCAGCCGGCCCCGGGCAAGGACACCCCGCGCGTCAACCCGTACCTGCCCACCGGGGACACCTACGCCGCGCAGTTCGGCCAGGTCCTGCCGAACTGGGACGGCAAGGACACCACGGTCGCGGTGCTCGACTCCGGCGTCGACCTCGACTCCCCCGCGCTGGCCACCACCAGCCACGGCGAACGCAAGATCGTCGACTGGTACAACGCCAACGCCACCAACTCCGGCGACGGCACCTGGGTCAAGCAGTCCACGCAGACCTACACCGGCGACTTCACCGCGAACGGCAAGACGTGGAAGGCCCCGGCGACCGGTGGCCCGTACACCTTCGGCGTGTTCGGCGAGACCGCGGGCGACCTGGGCGCCGCGGACAGCGAGACCGGCGGGGACGTCAACCGCGACGGCGACCGCGCCGACTCCTGGGGCGTGCTGCTCGACACCGCCACCAAGGAAGTCCGGGTCGACCTCGACGGCGACGGCGACTTCACCGACGAGAAGCCGATGACCGACTACAACAAGAAGTACGACGTCGGCTTCTTCGGCACCGACAACCCGGCGACCGACATCGCCGAGCGGATGGCCTTCGTGGTCCAGACCGACAAGGCGGGCTTCGTCGGCATCGGCATCGCCGGCGCCGAGCACGGCTCGCACGTGGCAGGCATCGCCACCGGCAACGACCTGTTCGGCGGCAAGATGGACGGCGCGGCGCCGGGCGCGAAGGTGCTCTCGGTCAAGGTCTGCCTGACCAGCGCCGGCTGCACCTCCTCGGGCCTGATCGACGGTGTCGTCTACGCCGCGAGCCACGGCGCCGACGTCATCAACATCTCGATCGGCGGCCTGCCCGCGCTCAACGACGGCAACAACGCCCGCGCGGAGCTGTACAACCGCACGATCGCCGAGTACAACGTCCAGATCTTCATCTCGGCGGGCAACAGCGGCGCCGGGGCGAACACCGTCGGCGACCCGTCGGTGGCCACGGACGCGCTCTCGGTCGGCTCGTACATCACCAAGGAGACCTGGCTGTCGAACTACGGCTCGGTCACGCAGAACCCCGAGTCGATGCACCCGTTCTCCTCGCGCGGCCCGCGTGAGGACGGTGGCTTCAAGCCGGACATCATCGCGCCCGGCGCGGCGATCGCGACCGTCCCGCGGTGGGAGAAGCCGAGCCCGGTGGCCGGCACGTACACCCTGCCCGCCGGGTACGCGATGCTGCAGGGCACGTCGATGGCGGCGCCGCAGGCGACCGGCGCGGCGGCACTGCTGGTGAGCGCGTACAAGGCGACGCACAACGGGCAGCGGCCGCCGGTGGCGCAGCTGCGTGCGGCGATCAAGTCGACCGCGCGGTTCGTGCCGGGCATCGGCGCGTACGCCCAGGGCGCGGGCTTGTTCAACGTTCCCGCGGCGTTCGTCGCGCTTTCGCTGAACCCGAAGCCGGACGCCGTGTCGACGTCGGTCGAGGTGCACACCGCGCTGTCGGGCCTGCTGGCCAAGCCGAACACGGGCGTGGGCATCCACGACCGCGAAGGCGTGACGGTCGGCAAGGCCTACACGCGGACGTACACGATCACCCGCAGCACGGGCTCGGCGCACCCGGTGCCGTACTTCGTGCGCTGGGTCGGCAACGACGGCACGTTCTCCTCACCGTCCACAGTGGTCCTGCCGCTGAACACGCCGGTGTCGTTCAAGGTGGACGTCAACCCGAAGACGGCAGGCGTGCACTCCGCGCTGCTGTACCTGGACAACCCGCTGACGATCGGCATCGACGTGCAGACCCTCAACACGGTCTTCGCGCCGCAGGAGTTCGTCGCCGCGAAGGGTTTCCAGGTCGACGTCTCGGGCAAGGCCGCGCGCAACCAGGCGGCCAGCTACTTCGTGCGGGTGCCGCAGGGCGCCAGCGCGCTGAAGGTGGACCTGGACGCGGGCGGCGGCGCCCCCGGCAAGGGCCAGGTGCGGTTCCTGCGGTACGACCCGACCGGTGTCCCGGCCGAGGCGAGCACCGCGACGACCGCGTGCTACCTGCCCGACGCGGGCGCGGGCTGCGCCGGCGGCACGCCGACCAGCCGCACCATCGCCAACCCGCTGCCGGGTGTGTGGGAGATCGTCGTCGAGGCGCGGCGGACGTCCGATGTGGACGAAGCGCCGTACAAGCTGTCGGCGTCGGTGCTGGGCACGGCGATCTCGCCGAACCCGGACACCATCGCATCGGCCACGCTGAACACGCCGGTCGCGCGGTCCTACACCGTGCAGAACACGCTCGGCGCGTTCACCGGCAAGCTGACCGGCGCCACGCTGGGCAGCGCGAAGACGCAGCGGCCGTCGATCACCGAAGGCGTCAAGCAGCAGTACCAGATCCCGGTGACGGCGGGCTCGCAGTCGCTGACCGTCACGATCGGCCGGACGTCCGACGTCGGCGCCGACCTGGACCTGGTGCTGTACAACTGCACGACCGGAACGTGCGTGCAGGCGGGATCGAGCGCCGACGGTGACTCGGAGGAGTCGGTGACCGTGGCCAACCCGGCGGCGGGCACGTGGGTCGCGCTGGTCGACGGGTACGCGGTGCCCAGCGGCAGCACCGAGTTCGACTACCTCGACGTGTTCACCAACCCGGCGTTCGGTTCGGTCGCGGTGACCGACACGGACACCGCGCACGCGTCGGGCACCTCGTGGACGGTGCCGGCGACGGTGACCGCCACCGCGGCCCCGGCCGCGGGCCGCACCCTGCGCGGTCAGCTGACGGTGAAGACCGACACCGGCGTCCCGGTCGGCTCCTCGCTGGTGCTGATCAACGCGGTGAGCTAGGCAACGCCTCCGAAGGCCACCATCAGGGCACCTGACGCCCTGATGGTGGCCTTCGGAGCATTCAGGCTTCCTGGGCGCGGGTGAGGAAGGGCGCCGGGTCGGCGAGGACGCGGTGGATGACGCGGCCCGCGGCGCCGAGGGTGGCCGCGTCGCCGCCCAGGCGGGACGCCGACATTGCCGGGGGTGCGCCGCGGAGGCCACCGAGGCGGGTGGTCAGCACCTCCGACACCGGGCCGGACAGCCACGGGTACAGCTGCGTGAACACCCCGCCCAGCACGATGCGGTCGAGGTCGAGCAGGTTCACCGCCGACGTCAGGGCGATGCCCAGTGCCCGTCCGGCCGAGGCGCACGCGTCGCGGGCCACGCGGTCGCCGCGGCCGAGGGCGGCCAGCAGTGCCGGGAGCGACGGGCTGTTTCCCGCCGCCAGCAACGCTTCCTGGCCCGCGTAGGTCTCCAGGCAGCCGTTTCCGCCGCAGCGGCAGGCCGGGCCGTCCGGGGTGACGACGACGTGGCCCAGCTCACCGGCCAGGCCGGTCGCGCCGGAGTACAGCGTGCCGTTCACCACCAGGCCCGCGCCGATGCCGACTTCGCCGGACACGTAGAGGAAGTCGCGTTCGCCGTCGCCGTACCAGAGCTCGCCCAGTGCCGCGAGGTTCGCCTCGTTGTCCAGCTCCACCGGGACCGGCAGCCGCAGCAGGTCGGCCGCGCGGACGTCCTGCCAGCCGAGGTTGGGGGCGCTGAACACGACGCCGTCGCCGACCGGGCCGGACACCGCCAGTGCCGCGCCCGCCACCTCCAGCCCCAGCCGGTGGGCCTCGGCGAGGACCTCGGTGGCCAGCGCCTGCAGCTCCCCGAGCACCTTCTTCGGCCGCGAGCCGCGGTTGTCCCGCTCGCGGCGGGCCGCGCAGCGAACCGCGCCGGTCAGGTCGAGGACGCGCGCGGCGAGGTAGTCGACGTTGATCTCCAGCCCCAGCGCCGCCACCCGCTCGCCGCTGAGCACGACCTCCACGCCCGGACGGCCGCGTTCGCCCGCGCGGGCGGGACCGGTTTCGGCGAGCAGGCCCGCGTCGACCAGGTCACCGACGAGCTTCGACACCGTGGACTTGGTCAGCCCGGTGACCTCGGCCAGCGCGGCCCTGGTCAGCGGCCCGCCGCGGCTGACCGCGCCCAGCACGACCTCGAGGTTGCGGGCGCGCATCTCCTCGTGCCGCACGGCCTGCGTCATCGTGTCCCTCCTGCGAAGCACCTTAACCGGCCTCTTGACGCCCGGGACCGCCGCGGCGCATATTTAGTCTACAACGTGAACTAAATGAAGGGACAGTCATGAGCGACTACGCCCCCCGGCCGGCCGACAAGTTCACCTTCGGCCTGTGGACCGTGGGCTGGCCGGCGAACGACCCGTTCGGGGTCGCGACGCGGGCGCCGCTGGATCCGGTGGAGAGCGTCCACCGCCTGGCGGAGCTGGGCGCCTACGGCGTGACCTTCCACGACGACGACCTGCTGGCCACCGAGCCCGACCGCGACAAGGCGATCGAGCGGTTCCGCAAGGCGCTCGCCGAGACCGGCCTGAAGGTCCCGATGGCGACGACGAACCTGTTCACCCACCCGGTGTTCAAGGACGGCGGCCTGACCAGCAACGACCGTGACATCCGGCGGTACGCGCTGCGGAAGGTGCGCCGCAACCTCGACCTGGCCGCCGAGCTGGGCGCGGAGACCTACGTCGTGTGGGGCGGCCGCGAAGGCGCCGAGTCCGACGCGGCGAAGGACGTCCGCGCGGCACTCGACCGCTACAAGGAAGGCCTCGACCTCCTCGCGGACTACGTCGTCGAGAAGGGCTACAACCTGCGGTTCGCGCTGGAGCCGAAGCCGAACGAGCCGCGCGGCGACATCCTGCTGCCGACGATCGGGCACGCGCTGGGCTTCATCTCCCAGCTCGCGCGGCCGGAGATGTTCGGGCTGAACCCGGAGGTCGGGCACGAGCAGATGGCCGGGCTCAACTTCGTGCACGGCATTTCGCAGGCGCTGTGGCAGGGCAAGCTGTTCCACATCGACCTCAACGGCCAGCACGGCCCGAAGTACGACCAGGACCTGATCTTCGGCCACGGCGACCTGAAGAGCGCGTTCTTCCTGGTCGACCTGCTGGAGAACGCCGGCTACGAGGGTCCCCGCCACTTCGACTACAAGCCGATGCGCACCGAGGACGCCGAAGACGTCTGGGCCTCGGCGGCGGCGAACATGCGGACCTACCTGATCCTCAAGGAGAAGTCGGCGAAGTTCCGGTCGGACCCCGAGGTCGCGGAGGCACTGGCGGCATCCCGCGTCACCGACCTGTCGACGCCGACGCTGGCCCCGGGCGAGACGTTCGACGACGTGCTGAACGACGAGTTCGACCTGGACGAGGCCGCCGCCCGCGGCTACCACTTCACGCGGCTCAACCAGCTGGCCCTGGAGCACCTGATGGGCGTTCGCTGACAAGCCTCCGAAGGCCACCTTCAGGGCACCTGATGCCCTGAAGGTGGCCTTCAGAGCACTCGGCGGCAGCCTGCCCGCGGCGGCCCGGCCCGTTCACGGACTTGGCGTCTGTGCATGGGCCGTTCACGGAATTATGCGAGCCCGGCGGCGTACCGGATCGCGCCCAGCAGCAGCGTGCGGAAGGCCGGGTCGGTGTACGACTCGGTCGTGTGGCCGAGCCCGGTGTGGAAGGCCCGGCCCCTGCCCTGGGGGTGGCACCACGTGATCGGGTGGTCCGCCCCCATCTCGCCGCCGGTGTAGCTGGACTCGTCCAGCGTCTGGAGCACGCGGACCCGGCCACGCGGGTTGGTGCGATAGTTGTACAGCTCGTCGGTGCGGGTCCACACCGGCGGCAGGTGGGCCGTCGCCGGGTGGGTGGCGTCCTCGGTCATGATCCGCGCCTGCTGGATTGCCGGATGGTTCTTGAACCACGCCCCCACCAGCCGTCCGTACCAGGGCCAGCCGTACCCCGTGTCGGCCGCGGCGTGGATGCCGGCGTAGCCGCCGCCTTCCTCCACATAGGACTCGAACGCCGCCTGCTGCGCCGGGTCCAGTACCTCGCCGCTGGTCGACAGGAACACCACCGCCGCCCACGGGGCCGACGTCAGCGCCGACGCGTCTTCCGTCGCCGTGACGTCGAACCCGTGTGCCGCACCCAGTTCCCGGATCGCCTGGATCCCGGCCGGGATCGAGTCGTGCCGGTACCCGGCCGTCTTGGAGAACACCAGCACCCGCACGGAAACCCGCTTCACTCGGTGGGAACCGCGGCCGCCAGCAGGAGGTCCTTGACCTCCGTCGCGTGGATCTTCTCCCGGGCCAGCGACGGGTCCGAGCACAGCAGCACCGGGCCGTCCTCCGGCGAATCCGGCAGGCGGCCGTGGCTGCCGCGGACCGGCGCGGGATCGAGCGGGACCACCTGCATCGAATAGCGCAGGCCGAGCTTCTTGCGGGCCAGTGCCGCCGCCGCCTTCAGCTTGACCTTCGGGTCGTTCGGGTCGAAGAACAGCTCGGCCGGGTCGTAGCCGGGCTTGCGGTGGATCTCGACGGTCTTCGCGAAGTCCGGCGCGCGGTCGTCGCTCAGCCAGTAGTAGTACGTGAACCACGCGTCCGGCTCGGCGATCGCGACCAGCTCGCCCGCGCGCTCGTGGTCGATGCCGAGCCCGGCCTGGCCTGCCCGGTCGAGCACGACGTCCACTCCGGACAGTCCCGCGACGATGTCCCGCACGCGCGGCAGGTCCGCCGGGTCGGCGACGTACACGTGTGCGACCTGGTGGTCGGCCACCGCGAACGCCCGCGACGTCCACGGGTCCAGGTACTCCATGCCCGCTTGGACGTACACGTTGAGCAGGCCTTCGCGCCGCAGTGCCCGGTTGATGTCCACCGGGCGGCTCGCGTTCGTGATGCCGTACTCCGACAACGCGACGACCGTGTGCCCGCCCGCGGCCGCGAAGTCCAGCAGGGGCTTCAACGCCGCGTCGATCTCGCGGGCGGCGGCCGCGGCCTGTGGCGCGTCCGGGCCGAAGCGCTGCAGGTCGTAGTCCAGGTGCGGGATGTAGACCAGGGTGGTGTCCGGCCGGTCCTCGGTCATGATCTTCTGCGCCGCGGCGATGATCCACCGCGACGACGTGATGGCCGCCGTCGGGCCCCAGTACGTGAAGAGCGGGAACTCGCCGAGGTCGCCGACCAGCCGGTCGTGCAGCTGGGGCGGGAAGGTGTAGCAGTCCGGGGACTTCTTGCCGTCGGCGTGGTAGATCGGCCGCGGGGTCACCGTCAGGTCGGTGTCCGCGCCCATCGCGTACCACCAGCAGACGTTCGCCACGCGATGCCCGGCCTGCGCGCGGCGGGCGGCGTCCCAGAACTTGTCGCCCTGGACCAGCTTGTTGTGCTGGCGCCAGAGGAAGATCTCGCCGAGGTCGCGGAAGTACCAGCCGTTGCCGACGATGCCGTGCCCGGACGGCTGCAGCCCGGTCAGGAACGTCGACTGCACCGAGCACGTCACGGCCGGGAACACCGTGTCCAGCTGCGCGGTGAAGCCGGGTTCGGCCATCTTGCGCAGGTTGGGCATGTGCGGCAGCAGCCGCGGGGTCAGCCCGACGACGTCGAGCACCAGCAAGCTCACAGCGAAACCTCTTCCAGGCCAAGGGTGGTCAGTTCGCGCCGGGTCCAGTCCAGCTCGGCCGCGATGCCCGCGACCAGCCCGGCGTCGTCGGCGGGTGCGTCCGGGAGCACCTGCCAGGTGTAGGTCTCGACCTCGACGTGGTCGGTGCGCGCGGCCGCGCCGCCGAACAGCTCGGCCAGTGTCCCGGCCAGCACCGGCCGGGTCGACGTCAGCGGCGGCACCGGGTCGGCGTGCAGCGGCACGTGGAAGTGCACGCGCCACGGCGTCGCACCGGGCAGGCCACCGGCCAGTGCCACGTCGAGGTCGTCGGCGCCCGGCGGGGCGCCTTCGTTGCTCTGGTGGAGAAACCGCGGCTCCACAAAGGACTCCAGTGCGCGCCGCGTCGCCGGATCGCCCGGCGTAGCAGCCTCGAGCGCCGCCGACGCCTGGAGCTTGACGACGTCCAGCCCGGCGGCGCCGAGACGGCCCAGCGCGGCCGCCGGATCCTCGAACCCGACGGCGAGGTGGCAGGTGTCCAGGCAGACACCCAGCCATTCTTTGTCCACTTCGGACAGCAGTGTTGCCGCCTGCCCGGTGGTTTCGATGACGCAGCCGGGTTCGGGCTCGAACGCCACCCGCACCGGCCGCTCCAACGCCGCCAGTCCCTTGGCCAGCACGTCGAGCTGGCCCCGGTCGTCCCGCCATTCGGTGCGCCAGCCCAGCGGGAGCGTCGACACGCTGCCGCGCACGGCGTCGTCCGGCATCAGCTCGCCGAGCAGCCGGGCCAGATCCAGGGTGTACTGCGTGCGCTCGGGCGTCGCCCAGTCCGGCCGGTACACCTTGTGCTTGACGACCGGGTCGTGGAAACCCTGGTACGGGAAGCCGTTGAAGGTCACCACCTCCAGGCCGCGCGCGGCCAGCTCCGCGCGCAACCGGGCCACCGCCGCCGGGTTCGCCACCAGCTCCGACGCCACCGGCCGGGCCAGCCACAGCCCCAGGCCGAGGCGGGACACGCCGAGCCGCTCGCGCACCGGCTCGCCGAAGCGGGCCAGCTGGGCGAGCACGCCGCCGAGGTCCTCGGCCTGGTGCACGTTCGTGCAGTAGGCGAGGTGGACGAGCGTGCCGTCGCGATGCCGGAACCTCACTTGCGTGCTCCCCGCAGGATCGAGTTGCCCGCGAACTCGGCGTCCGCCGTCCCGCCGTCGAGGTCCAGGCGGCCGCTCTGGCCGTAGAACTCCACGGGGTTGCGCCACAGCACACGGTCGACGTCGTCCTCGGTGAACCCCGCGGCCAGCATCGCGTCGCCGGTCTTGCGGGTCTTGAGCGGGTCGCTCTTGCCCCAGTCGGCCGCGGAGTTCACCAGCACGCGCTCGGTGCCGTACTCGCGGAGGATCGCGACCATCCGGTCTTCGTCCATCTTGGTGTCCGGGTAGATCGAGAACCCCATCCAGCAGCCGGACTCCTTGACCATCCGCACGGTCACCTCGTTGAGGTGGTCGAGCACCACCCGCTCCGGCGCGATGCCGGACTCGCGGACGACGGCGATGCTGCGCTCGGTCCCGGCCGCCTTGTCGCGGTGCGGCGTGTGCACCATCGCGGGCAGGTCGTGGTCGATCGCCAGGGCGAGCTGCGCGGCGAACGCCGTGTCCTCCTCGGCGGTCATCGAGTCGTAGCCGATCTCGCCGACCGCGACCACGCCGTCCTTCTCCAGGTAGCGCGGCAGCACGTCCAGCACCGGCGTGCAGCGGGGATCGTTGGCCTCCTTGGGGTTGAGCGCGATCGTGCAGTGGTGGGCGATGCCGAACTGGCTCGCCCGGAACGGCTCCCACCCGACGAGCGCGTCGAAGTAGTCGGTGAAGCTGCCGACGTTCGTGCGGGGCTGGCCCAGCCAGAACGCCGGTTCGACGAGCGCACGGACGCCGGCGGCGTGCATGGCCGCGTAGTCGTCGGTGGTCCGGGAGCTCATGTGGATGTGGGGATCGAAGATACGCATCAGGCGTCCTGTTCTGCCAGCAGCGGGAGGAGGTCGGCGGGCACTTCGCGGCCCGCGGCGGTGCGCTCGGCCGCGAACGACCGCAGCATGCGCCGCAGCTCCGCGTCGGCCCGGCGGTCCAGGCCGGCCACCGAGGCCAGGGGAATGCCCATGAAGACGCACTTGAGGACGCCGTGGCGGTACGCGGCGTCGTCGAGGTGCGTGGCGGCGTACTCCCCCATCGCGGCGGTGACCAGCCGGGTGTCGTTGGTGCGGAGGGCGTCCGCGACCAGCTCGACTCCGGCGTCCCCGATGTCCACGACGGACAGTCCATACAGGACGGCACGCTTCTCGGCCGCGTCGCCGAACCGGTAGAGATCCGGCATCTCGGCCGCGGCACCCGGCGCGGCCTCCAGCAGCCGGACGCGGGCCACGTCGTCGACCGTCCACCCGGGAACGTCCGACGGTCCCCGTCCGACCCGGCGGCCGACGGCGGGGAACAGCGTCCGCAGCGCGGCCGCGTCGGCGGCCACCTTGGTCAGTGCGTCGTCGAGCCAGGCGTTCACGCCGTCACCGCCTTCCGCAGGAATTCGAGGGACTCGCGGGCGATCCGCGGTGCCGCGTGGCTGTCCCGCGGCAGCTCGACGGCCACCAGCCCGGTGTAGGGCGCCAGCGCCGCCAGCACGGGCGGGAAGTCGATCTCGCCCTTCCCGAATTCGAGGTGTTCGTGCGTGCCGCGGCGCATGTCGTCGATCTGCACGTTCACCAGCCGCGGCAGCGCCCGGCGGACGCAGTCGGGCACGGACGCGGACTCGTTGCACCGGCAGTGCCCGATGTCCAGCGTCAGCCCGAACCGCTCCGGATCGCCGAGCCGGGCCGAGAGGGCGAAGTAGCCGTCGAGGTCCTCGACGAGCATCCCCGGTTCGGGTTCGAACCCGAGCTTGACGTCGTGCTCGTCGGCGGCCTTGAGCACCTCCGCGCAGCCGTCCACCAGGTGCGTCCAGGCTTCCTCGGTGGCCAGCCCGGCGGGTTTGTTGCCGCTCCAGAACGACACGGCCTCCGCCCCGAGATCGGCCGCGATCTCCACGGCCCGGGTCAGGAACTCGATGCGGCGCGCGCGGTCGGGGTCGAGGAACGTCGGCGAGTGCTTGCGCCACGGGTCGAGCAGGAACCGCGCGCCCGTCTCGATCACGACCGCGAGGCCGAGGGAGTCCAGCTCCCCGGCCAGCGCGGCGACCCGGCGGGCGAGGTCCGGCCCGAACGGGTCGAGGTGCTGGTGGTCGAGCGTCAGCGCGACGCCGTCGTAGCCGAGGTCGGCCAGGACGCGCAGCGCGTCACCGAGGCGGTGGTTGGCGAACCCGTTGGTGCCGTACCCGAATCTCACGTCGGCGACACCTTCCGGCTCAGCGCCCGCGCGATCGGGAACGCCACCGCCACGGCCAGCGCCGAGCGCCACGCGCCGGTCCGCGCGATCAGCCCGGCCTGCAACGGGATCATGCCGTGGATACCGGCACCGACGGCCCGCCGGATCTTCGGCGCGGCCGGGTCGCGGACGGCGTCGTACTGCGCCCGGCCGGTGGTCAGCGCATACGTGCCCACCAGTCCCGAGGCCAGTGCGCCACCGCCGGCGCCGGCGCCGGCGAAGCTCACCCCCGCCGTCGCGGCCAGGGTGGTCGCGGGCAGCGCGGGTTTCGCACCGTCCACTTCGGACCGCGACAGCGCCGTGACGGCCAGGGTGTGCGCCCCGACGGTCAGCGCCGCGGGCAGTGCGGCCCGGGAACCGCCCGCACCGAGCAGGACGTCGAGGCTGCGGGCGGCGGCCATCGCGACCGGGCCGAGCACGGTGTTCTTGAGCACGAAGTCGTACGCCCACACGGTCGCGGCCAGCGGCACGGCGACGCGCAGGGCCCGGCGTCCGCCGGCGACGGCCGCGATGCCCAGCCCGCCCGCGGTCAGCCCGGTGGCCACGCCGAGCGCGGCGCGCGGCGTGACCCGGCCCGACGGGATCGGCCGTTCGGGCCGCTCGACTGCGTCGAGCCCGCGGTCGGCGTAGTCGTTGAGCGCCATGCCCGCCCAGTAGATGCAGACGGACGCGCCGGTCAGCGCGAGCGTGCGGCGGCCGAACGGCCAGCCCGAGGCCGCGGCCCCGGCGACGGCGTCCCCGGGCACGGTCAGCGCCGCGGGCGCGCGGACGAGTTCGACGAAGGCCTTCACCGGTGCGCCCACTCGCGCAGGGCCGCGTACTGCGCGGCGAGGTCGTGCGGGCCGTCGCCGACGGGATCCTTGAAGAAGAAGCCGAACTCGGCCACCGGCCCGGCGACACCGTCGCGGCACGCCTTGGCGGTCAGCCGGGCGAGGTCGAGCACCAGCGGCGCGGCGAGCGCGGAGTCACAGCCCTGCCAGGTGAGCTGCAGCGTCATGCGCGCGCCGAGGAAGCCTTCGAAGAGGACGTGGTCCCAGGCGGTCTTCCAGTCGCCGAGGGCCGGGACGTAGTCGATGTGCACCTCGCCGTCGACCTCGCGGCCGAGGTTCTGCGACAGGACCTGCTGCTTGGACGCGTTCTTGCTGGCCGCCGCGCCCGGGTCGGCCAGCGTGGCGCCGTCACCCCCGCCGAGCAGGTTCGTGCCCGACCACGCCAGGACGTTCAGCGCACGCTGGGCGAACATCGGCGCGAGCACCGACCGCAGCAGCGTCTCGCCGGTCTTGCCGTCCCGGCCCGCGTACGGCTGCCCGGTGGCGCGGGCCAGCTCGTCGAGCGCGGGCAGCCGGGCACCGGTGGACGGGGTGAAGTCGACAAAGCCACAACCGGCCCGGAAGGCGGCGTAGGCGTACAGCGCACTCGGCGGCAGGGTGTCGAGCGCGTCTTCCAGCGCGGCGAGGGAGGCGTGCGCCGGGTGCGGCTCGCACGGCGGTTCGGTGGAGGAAACGTTGACGACCACGACGTGGTCCAGGCCCGCCCGGAACTCGGTGAGGTCGGCGACGATCTGCTCGGCCGCCGCGCGCCCGCCCCCGGACGGCGCGGGGCGCAGCCGGGCCTCCGCCGCTTCCAGCTCCGCGGCCACCGCACCCGGCAGCGCCGCGGGCAGCACCCCGGCCGCGGCGAGCTGCTCGGCCCGCTTGACCAGCGGCGTGCCGACGACGTCGTGGCCGCCGAAGACCAGGTCCCCCAGGCCGGGCAGCCCGGCCCCGGCGAAGTCCGGCAGCTCGGTCACGCACCCGGTCCGCGCGGCCAGCCCCGCCCGCAGGGCGGCCGCCCCGGCCACGGCCGTCGTGGCCACCGATCCCCGGGCGCCGATCAGCCAGACGCCGATCTTCCCCATGATTCCTCCAGTTCCGCAGGTCAGCCCGCGCCGCCGCCCCCGGCGTCACGCGGGTCCGGACCCCGCTCGCCGCGAGCGAGCGAATGTCCACCTGATCTACATCGCTGTACCCGATCGGGTGTTTCCATTCGCTCGTACGGGCCACCTGGGGACAACCCAATGTGGCGTTGGGTGCACCGATGGGCACTGCGGCGCGCAGCGCTTCCGTTGAGGGCGGCGGCGGGTATGGGAGGAGCACCGAAGGCCACCTTGGGTGCGCTGGATGGGCACTGCGGCGCGCAGCGCTTCCGTTGAGGGCGGCGGCGGGGGCATGGGAGGAGCACCGAAGGCCACATTGGGGTTGTTTCATCTTGGTTTGTGCTGGTCAGGCTGTGTTGGCTGGGTGTGGTAGTGGTCAGGCCGGGCTTGGTTGGGCAGTGTCGCGGGCGTGTTGTTCGTGCTGGGTGAGCACGAGCAGGGCGCGCAGCAGGGTGGTGGCGTGGCGGGGGTGCAGGCGGAGAGTGTCGAGGATGTGCCAGTGTTTGAGGGCAGCGAAGCCGCCCTCAACCGCGCACCGCATCGCCGAGAACACCGCGTTGGCCTGCTTCTGCGCTTTCGTCAGCGGCCGGCGGGCTTCGGCCTTGTAAGGCGTGAGCACAACCTGCTCACACGCTCCGCCGCAGCGGCGGCAGTCACGGGTGGTGCGGATGTCTTTGTGCCAGCCGTGGAACCCTTTGTCTGCGGCCGGGGTCAGGCCGTGGACGTGGAGCCGTTCGCGGATGCGTAGCCGGCGGGCGGCGGTGATGTCGGCGGTGCGGCCCGGCAGGGCCGGGGAGATCCATAACAGCCGGCCGTGTTCGTCGGTCAGGGCGAGCACAACCAGGCCGTGGTGTTTGTGTTTGCCGTTGTAGTGGGCCCGGTTGTGCGTGCCGGTGCGGCGACGGGTCCGGATCAGGGTGCCATCCACCAGCACCACCTGCCCGCCCGCGCGGGCGTGGCGGCGCAGGACCCGGTGCAGGTGGGTGGCGCGGGCGGCGAGCAGGGCGATCGCTTCCAGCACCCAGCGGCGCACCGTGGCGGCGGAGACTCCCATACCGGCTCCGAGGTGGGCCAGGCGCGGGTCGTGGCGCAGCACAGCCAGCACGACCAGTGCCTGCCCGGCGGGAGTGGCCTTACGCCAGCGGGACCGCAACCGGCGGCGGTGGGCACCGATCAGCTCGGCCAGCATCCGCAGGGTCGACCGCGAGAGCGGAAGAACCACCTGGTAGGAAAGGGCCTCGAAGCCCTCGGCGGGTTGTTGACTCACATCTCGATCTTGCCGAGGGCTTCACCCATCCCCAGCACCACCCACACCGGTCCCAACACCCCTCCTTGCCACCACAGGCAAACCACCACCCACCCAACACCCCTCACCAGCACAAACCACGATGAAACAACCCCATTGGGGCGCTCGGG